>CAIXXC010000128.1 GCA_903923205.1 uncultured Rhodospirillales bacterium
CCCAGAACGGAGCGGCCCAGCGCCGGAGAGCGAACAAGCTGATGGGAAGTGGAGGGGTGTTTCATAGGGCAACAGAATCACACTCGATTCCCGGTTTCAAGCACTTTCTGCATTTCACGCCCCACGAAGGTCATTATTCGCACCAGCCCTCTCTGAATTACGTAACATCACAGATATACCACGCCTAATCGGTGCCGCCTCACCCATGGCCTCTCAAGATCACCGGCGTCCAAAATTGTGCGCCCGCGCAAATCGGCCCGCGCAAATCGGAGAGTGAAGTCGCCACAAATCATGCTATGCAATTCGCGTCGGCCTACTCAGGGATAGCGTCCGTCAATGTGGTGTAATTTCTGGTTTGGCCTTGGGTCATCGTCAGGCGGCCTTTGTTGTGATGTGTAGGGGCTGATTTTCCTCCTCGATGGTGGGTTGGCTGAGTTCGGCCATGGCTTCGATCTGCATGTAGCGATGCTGGAGTTGCCATTCGTCATTTTGTTCGAGCAGTACGGCACCGACCAGGCGGATGATGCTATCCTCGTTAGGAAAAATTCCGACGACATCAGCGCGGCGCTTGACCTCTTTGTTGAGGCGCTCGATCGGATTGGTCGAATGTAATTTTACGCGGTGCTGGGTGGGGAAGCCGGTGTAGGCAAGCACATCAGCCTCGGCGGCATCCATGCAGGTACCCAGTTTGGGCCACTTTGTGCGTAACTGGTCTGCCACGTGGCGCCAGGTCTGGATGGCACCCTTTTGATCGGGCTGGATGAAGGCCTGCCGGATTGCGGCGGCGACCATGGTGTGCTGGCCCTTGGGCACATGGGCCAGCGCATTGCGCATAAAGTGGACACGGCAACGCTGCCAAGTGGCTTTGAGCACACGGGTGATAGCCCCCTTGAGGCCTTCGTGGGCGTCGGAGATGACCAGCTTCACGCCGGTCAGACCACGTCGCAGCAGGTCCTTCAGGAAGTCAGACCAGAAGACTTCGGCTTCGCTGGGGCCGATATGAAGTCCGACAATCTCGCGCCTCCCGTCGGTATTGACTGCCACGGCAATTATGGCCGCAACGCTGATGATACGCCCGCCTTCCCGAACTTTGAGATAAGTGGCGTCCAGCCAGAGGTAGGGCCACTCGCCGGTGAGCGGGCGTTTAAGAAAAGCATGAACCCGCTCGTCGATATCCTTGCACAGCTTGGAAACTGTGGACTTGGAGATGCCGGTCATGCCCATGGCCTGCACAAGTTCATCGACGCGGCGGGTGCTGACCCCGCCGATCCACGCCTCCTGGATGACCGCGACCAGCGCCTTCTCAGCCATTTTGCGAGGTTCGAGGAAACCGGGGAAATAGCTGCCGGTGCGCAACTTGGGGATTTTGAGGTTCAGCGTGCCCAGTCTGGTGTCCAGCGTGCGGTCGCGGTGGCCGTTGCGCCAGGTGGCGCGCTCGCCATTGCGCTCGTGCCGCGCAGCGCCAATCAGGCCATCGACATCGGCCTCCATGATCAGCTGCATCACGTTCTCAGCGATCAGCCGTAAAAAATCTGGGCTGCCGCTCTTCGCAGATAGCTCTTCAATCAGTAATCTGTCCTCGGTCATCGGGATCTACTCCTCGTCAGGGTTGAAGTGTGCAAACTCCACCATAACGATGAGCCCGGTGGCCACCAGAGCCAGCGAATTTTGGGGTGGGGCATGCCCCACCCCAAAATCCACCAGCTCATACACCCGAAATTACACCACCACCGCGGACGCTAGCCCGATTGGCCGAAAGTGCCGCGCACGAAGCACAGCGCCTTGCCGACATTTTGGTTTCTCTGAATGCA
>CAIXXC010000129.1 GCA_903923205.1 uncultured Rhodospirillales bacterium
GTCGATATCGAGACGGAAGAGACCGGACCGCGCCGCGGTGGTGGCCCTGCCGGTGCCCGTCCTGACGCCCGTCGGCCCGCCGCACCGCCGCGGGCCAAGGCCGATCCAAAGCGCCGCACCGGCAAACTCACGATTTCAAAGGCCCTGTCGGATGACGAGGGTGAGCGGATGCGCTCGCTCGCGTCGGTTCGCCGCCAGCGCGAAAAGATGCGCCAGCACCAGGTGCAGGAGCCGACCAAGATCGTTCGTGACGTCGTCATTCCAGAGACGATCACGGTGCAGGAGTTGGCCCAACGTATGGCCGAGCGCGGCACGGACGTCATCAAGGCGTTGATGCGGATCGGCGTGATGGCGACGCTCAACCAGGTGATCGACGCCGACACGGCTGAACTTGTGGTTACCGAGTTCGGCCATAATCTGAAGCGCGTTGCCGAAGCGGACGTCGAAATCGGCCTCAAGGGCGACGAGGACGTCGATGTCGATCGCGAGCCCCGGCCGCCCGTCGTCACGATCATGGGCCATGTCGATCACGGCAAGACCTCGTTGCTCGATGCCCTGCGCCAGACCGACGTCGTTGCAGGCGAAGCGGGCGGCATTACCCAGCATATCGGCGCCTATCAGGTGACGATGGCGGGTGGTCGCAAGATTACGTTCATCGACACACCGGGCCATCAGGCCTTCACGGCCATGCGTGCCCGTGGCGCCAATGTCACCGACATCGTCGTGCTGGTGGTTGCCGCCGATGACGGCATCAAGGATCAGACGATCGAGGCTATTCGCCACGCCCGCGCCGCTGGTGCGCCGGTGATCGTCGCCATCAACAAGATGGACAAGGCAGGTGCTGATCCGAACCGGGTTCGTCAGGAGTTGCTTCAGCACGAACTCGTCGTCGAAGAGATGGGCGGTGAAGTCCTCAACGTCGAAGTCTCGGCCAAGGAGAAGATCAACCTCGACAAGCTCGAGGAAGCAATCCTTCTCCAGGCCGAAATCCTCGATCTCCGGGCAAATCCGAACCGCTCGGCAGAGGGCGCAATCATCGAGGCCCGTCTTGAGCGGGGTCGTGGCGCCGTGGCGACCGTGCTGATCCAGCGCGGCACGCTGAAGGTCGGCGACATCTTCGTCGCCGGTGGTGAGTGGGGCCGCGTCCGTGCGTTGCTCGACGATCGCGGCAATAACATCAAGCAGGCCGGTCCCGGCACACCTGTCGAGGTTCTCGGCCTCAACGGCGCCCCGCTTGCCGGTGACGATTTCTCGGTCGTCGAGAACGAGACCAGGGCCCGTGACATTACCGAATTCCGTCAGCGCAAGAAACGCGAGGCGCATCAGGTCGCCAGCGGTCGCTCGACGCTTGAGGAGATGTTTACGGCAATCGCCACGGGTACCGCCAAGGAACTGCCGGTCGTTATCAAGTCGGACGTTCAGGGCTCGCTCGAAGCGATCGTCGCCAGCCTCAAGGGGCTTTCGACCGATGAGGTCGCGGTTCGCGTCCTCACCAGTGGCGTTGGCGGCATTAACGAAAGCGATGTCAATCTCGCTGGCGCATCCAAGGCTTTCGTCGTCGGCTTCAACGTCCGCGCCAACCCGCAGGCCCGTGATCTCGCCCGCCGTGACGGCGTGGAAATCCGCTACTACTCGATCATCTACGACGTCATAGACGACGTGAAGAAGACGCTGGAAGGCCTGCTCTCGCCGACGCTCAAGGAACAGTTCCTCGGCAACGCGCAGATTCGCGAGGTCTTCGATATCACCAAGGTCGGCAAGGTCGGCGGTTGCATGATCACCGAAGGTGTCGTCCGCCGCGGCGCCAAGGTGCGGCTGCTCCGCAACGATGTCGTCATCCACGAAGGCACGCTCAAGACGCTCAAGCGCTTCAAGGACGAGGTCAAGGAAGTCCGCGAAGGCTTCGAATGCGGCATGGCGTTCGAGAATTATACCGACATTCAGGTCGGCGACATCATCGAGTGCTTCGATATCGAGGAAATCGCCCGCGTCCTGTAATCAAACGGGCGTGTGAGGGATCATGAGCAAGCGAAGTGAGGGCTCCAGAGGGGGCCATCGCGCCGGCAAGGCGCCGACCCAGCGTCAGCTGCGTGTCGGCGAGGAGATCCGCCATGTCCTGGCGGCACTCCTGAGCCGGGGTGAATTCCGCGATCCTGAACTCCAGAACCGCGTCATCACCGTGACTGAGGTCAGGGTTAGCCCGGATCTGCGGAACGCAACCGTCTTCGTTGTACCTCTGGGCGGAGAACAGACAGCCGAAACCATGGTCGCACTGCGCCGGGTCGGCCCCTATATGCGCGTGCTGGTTGGGCAGGAACTGCGTCTGCGCTACGTCCCCCATCTGTCGTTTGAGCATGATCTGACCTTCGATCACGCTGCACACATCAACCGGCTGCTGCAAAATCCCGTGGTCCGCCACGATGTCGCGGGTGATGCCGAAGACACGGACGACGACGACACCGACGGGGAAGCCGACACCGACCATGGGGCGTAGGCGGGGCGGCGAGCCCGTGCATGGCTGGATCGCCTTCGACAAACCGCTGGGCATGACATCGACACAGGCCGTCGCCGCCGTCAGGCGCGCGGCTAATGCCGCAAAGGCCGGACATGGCGGCACACTGGACCCGCTGGCGACAGGCATGCTACCCATCGCGCTCGGCGAAGCAACGAAGAGTGTTGCCTGGGCCATGGCGGGCGTGAAGCGCTATCGTATGACGGTGCGCTGGGGTGCCGCGACGGCGACCGATGACGCCGAGGGGGCGATTACCGAAACGTCCGATCAACGCCCCGATGAGGCGGCAATCCGCGCGGCATTACCTCGGTTCACCGGGCTGATCATGCAGGTACCCTCGACCTACTCTGCGATCCTCGTCGATGGCAA
>CAIXXC010000130.1 GCA_903923205.1 uncultured Rhodospirillales bacterium
CGGGTCAAAACTTGCCTTGATACGCCGGGCCAATGCACCAAGCGCTGGATCGGGCATGTCGAAGACCGGCACGGCGCGGCGCAAGGGCTCCGGCGCGCGCACCAAAGTGGCATGGCCACCGAGCTTTGCAAGCGCGCCGCGGACCACGAGCGCCCCGGCATCGGTCCCCGCTTCAGTCGAATCAAGGCTCAGCCAGAGCAACCCGCCGCCCCAATCGAAATACCCCTTGGCGCCGGGAAGTTTTGACTGAATTTCCGCCATCGCACCGGCAGCCAGACTCGGAGTTGTGCAAACCCGCCAGATCAACCGGTCCCCATCCGAAAGCAACGGCTCGACGGAACCAATCGCGGCCCAGATTGACCTGGAGTCGGCGTCATCGAGAAGACGCGTCGCCCCTAATGATCTGGCGAGAGCATCGGCTCTGAAACTAACCGAAGGGCCATGTCCCTCGAGCCGCAGTAATGTAACCCCCGCGCTTGAGCCCGCGATTGCCGGGACCGCGGCGCGTGTCGCGATTGATGCAGGAAGATGTGCCGCGGCAGATACCTCGTGCGGGGAATTCAAGCCTTCAGCCATGACCCTGATGGCACCCTCGTCACGAAGACCGTCGAACACGACACTGCAGGAGGTTTCAGGCCTCGGGACGACCCGAATAGTAATCTCCGTGAGCACCGAGAGCGTCCCCAGAGCGCCCGCCTGGAGCTTGCTCATATCGTAGCCCGTGACGTTTTTGACGACCTTGCCCCCGCCTCGCCAAATTTCACCACGACCGTTAACGGCTTCAAAGCCTAGAAAATGGTCCCGCGCCGCGCCTGCCCGGACACGCCTTGGGCCCGCAAGGTTGCAAGCAACGACGCCCCCGAGGGTCGGCTGGCGAGTGGACCTCAGCAGGCCGCCCCAGTCTGGCGGCTCGAACGCGAGCATCTGGTTCTGCTGCCGCAGTTCTCCCAGAACCTCGCTCATCGGTGTGCCCGCGCTGGCGGTCAGAACCAATTCCGACGGGTCGTAATCGACAATGCCGGCAACCCTCTGCAGGTCGAGGATTCCCAGCGCGTCTATTGGCCGCCCGTATCCATGCTTACTGCCGCCGCTCGAAATTGCGAGCGTCTCGCGCGTCGCCGCCGCTGCCTCGACGATCTCGCGGACCTCAAGAGCGTTGCCGGGTTGGTAGTGACGCATCCCCGCCTCCTAATATCGTGGCAATTCGGGGAAAGCGATCCGCCCACGATGCACGTGCATCCGGCCAAACTCGGCACATCGGTGGAGTTCGGGGAATACCTTACCCGGATTGAGCAGGCCACCCGGGTCGAAGGCGGCCTTGAGGCGCAATTGCTGATTGAGGGCGATGTCGTCGAACATCGCCGGCATCAGATCGCGTTTCTCGACGCCAACGCCATGTTCCCCGGTTAGCACTCCCCCCACCTCGACGCACAGCCGCAGGATATCGTTCCCGAAGGCTTCCGCGCGCGCGAGTTCGTCCGGCTTATTGGTGTCGTAAAGAATAAGGGGATGGAGATTTCCGTCGCCCGCGTGAAAGACGTTCCCGACAAGAAGCCCGTGCTTGATGCTAAGCGCCTGAATCCGGGACAGCACCTCACTCAACCTTTTGCGCGGGATCGTGCCGTCCATGCAGTAATAATCCGGTGCCAAACTCCCCATTGCCGGGAACGCGGCCTTGCGGCCGGCCCAGAACAGTAGCCGCTCGGCCTCACCGGTGCTGGCGCGACAGGTGACGGCGCCATGAAGATTGGCAATCTCCTGCACCAGCTTCACAAGATGATCAACCTCGGCCTCACAGCCATCAAGTTCGACGATCAACAACGCCTCGACATCGAGAGGATATCCGGCGTGGATGAAGGCCTCCGCAGCTTCGGTGACGAGACGGTCCATCATCTCCATGCCGCCGGGAATAATCCCTTGGGCAATGACAGCGCTCACGCAATCGCCCGCGCTCTGAACGGTGGGGAAACCTATCAAAAGGGCTCGCGCCATTGGTGGTTTCGGCAGGATTCGGACGGTAACCTCCGTCACCACTCCCAACAGGCCTTCGGAGCCGACAATAATGCCGAGGAGATCATATCCAGCCCCGTCGAAATGCTTACCGCCGAGGCGCAGCACCTCGCCGTCCATCGTCACGATCTGAACCCCCAGCACGTTATTGGTGGTGAGGCCATATTTGAGGCAATGAACCCCACCAGAGTTTTCAGCAACGTTCCCGCCGATCGTACAGGCGATCTGGCTTGAGGGATCAGGCGCATAGTAGAAACCCTGCCCCTGAACCGCTTCGGTAATGCCGAGATTGGTGACACCCGGCTGAACAACGACGCAGCGATTGGGAATATCGATTTCGATAATGCGGCGGAAGCGGCTCATCACCAGGAGCACACCGTCCTCGAGCGGCAATGCGCCACCGGAAAGTGAGGTGCCGGCGCCGCGCGGCACAACACGAACCCCGGCGTCATTACAATAGCGAAGGATCGCAGCGACCTGCTCCGTTGTCTCCGGCAGGACTACGACCATCGGCAACTGGCGATAGGCGGTCAGTGCGTCGGTCTCATACACCCTTCGGGCAAGTTCGCCCTCGATCACGCCTTCACCAGGAACGATCTGACGCAGCGCCGTGACGATCTCGGCACGGCGGGACAGCACCAACGGGTCCGGCTCCGGCATGATCAACATTCTGAACTCCCTGTCACTCGCGTCGCATCGGACAATTCGCTTCGGCATTCAGTACAAATAGGACGGTATAGCTTGACCAACGCGAATAGAATTCCGTCAAGCCGTCTAAATTTGGCAGCCACCTGAACGGTGCAGCTCCAGCCATCCCAGCCCCTCAATCGTCGTCGTTGAAGGTCGATACTCGGCGCCTATCCAACCCTCATACCCCAAACGGTCGAGATACCTGAACAAGAACATATAATCGATCGCACCCGTACCCGGTTCATGACGCCCCGGCGCATCCGCAAACTGGATATGACCAATCCGAGAGAGTGCTGCGCTGAGCGTCTGGGGCAAGTCTTCGCCCATCATTTGCGCATGGTAAAGGTCATATTGGAGTTTCAGGTTCGGCGCTGCCACGGTGTCCATGATCGTCAAAGCCTGCTGGCTTCCGGTTACAAAAAAACCGGGGACGTCGTGGGTGTTGACTGGCTCGATCAGCAGGTCCAGTCCAGCCTCGCCCAGTGCGCCTGCCGCAAAGACGAGGTTCTCGATCAGAACCTCAAAAGCATTCCGGTGATCCTCGGTCGCAACAGCCCCCGCGAGACAATTGAGGCGGGGGCATCCCAGCAATCGTGCGTACTCTATCGCCCTTCCCACCCCGTCCCGGAACTCGGCCTGACGGCCCGGAATGGCGGCAATCCCGCGATCACCAGCTCCCCAATTCCCAGCCGGCAGATTATGAAGCACCATCTTCATTCCGCTTTCTAAAAGGCGGCTCGCGATCTCCTCTGGGCGATGATCATAAGGGAATTGGCATTCCACCGCATCAAAGCCAGTGGTCGCCGCTGCTTGAATACGATCGAGCAAAGGAAGTTCCGTAAACAACATCGACAAATTGGCGGCAAACTTCGGCATAATCGGCTCACTCCATTCCGGGCACAGAACATCGCAACGCGGTCACAGGATCCATCCCAGATGATTTTTGATGCGGAGGCTGGATTCCTAATCACATGACCCCATCTGACCTATCATTGGCTTCAGGCAACCCGCAATATTGGGATATGTTCATGATGAATGCCGCAGGATTGTCGACACGTGCGTGGGTTATCCTGATCCTGCTGCTCTACATTCTCTGCGAACTGAACGCGATCGAATGTGGAATGCGGCTGGTCAATAGTGCGCCTACCTCCCCCTTGGCGGCTACCGGGCAGGTTGTGGCCTTGCCGGTTGGAACCAGGGGCGTGCCGTCTCTCGTCTTCGTGACGGCTCGGGAGAAACTGATCTATAATTTCTGGCTGACCACCGGCATGACATTCCTGGTCATGGGGTTAGGCCTATTGTTCGGCCATGGTGTTCGGCTTGCGCTTGCCGAACGTCGCGCCAATCTTTCTCGCGCGGAGAATCGACCCCATCGTGGTGATCCTCGATCCTGATTGGGCAACGCATAAGCAGCGTCGCTCAGGATTTTTGGACTGTATTGGCATTAATGAGCGCCCATTCCGGGTGAAGCTCAAAAATTCGTGCCATATCCGCCCACGCGAAAGACGGCCGTTCAGGGGCCAACGCCTCGATGACGCGGCTCACCAACAAAAGGTCCTCCGACGTATCGACACAGAGCCTGAGCCCAGGCAGCTCTATTGAGTCCGGCACGAGCGCGCCTATCCTGAACCTCTCCGGACGCCGATATATAAACGCGGTCACATGTTCGCGTTCCGCAAGGTCCCGGGCCTCACGGGCCGCAATTTCAAGCATATTGGCCGAAAAAATCTCGGCATCGAGACCTCGAGGCAATTTGGAGACGTCGAGGCTCATATAATCGATGCTTCCATCAGCATCCTCATAGGCTTGTATGAGGCTATCGATTAAGGCTGGGTCTATCACTGGGCAATCCGAAGTGACGCGCACAATGGTCGCGGCCTTCGCGGCATGCGCGGCTCCCAGATATCGCGACAAAACATCTTCCACGGGTCCTCGCCAGACCGCCACGCCCAAGTCCCTGGCAATTTTGACAATCGCGTCAGCGCCAGGCTCTTCGGTCGTGGCGACAACGATACCGTCGAGCAGTCGACATCGCCGCAGCCGCGTTAAATGCCACCAGAGCAGCGGTTTGCCGCAGATCGACCTCAAGACCTTGCCAGGAAGCCGGGTGGACCCGATGCGGGCCTGGGTGATCGCGATCACCGGATGCTGCAACACCTGCTCTCCTTCTCGCCGTTTATGTTAGGCTTACCCGATAACGGTGCTCAGTCTATGCACGCCGCATGGGCTTGTCGCGAAGATCGATCGTCAAGGGCAGCTTATGGATGAAATAGTCACGATCAGCGGCGATGGCCTGACTGCCCGCATCAAACATATGGGCGCCGAGCTGTGTTCGCTCGTCGGACCGGCAAACGAAGAAGTCCTCTGGCAGGCCGGTGCAGCATGGCCACGTCACGCGCCGATCCTGTTTCCCATCGTTGGCAAGCTCTCAAACGACACCTTGCACCATCGCGGCCGCAACTACCGGATGACGCAACACGGTTTCGCCCGCGATCGACGCTTCGCCCTTGAGGACCAGACAGCCTCGCTGGTCCGTTTTTCTCTTGAAGACGATGCGTTGACCGCAGAAGCCTACCCTTTCCATTTTAAACTCAATGTCACATTCCGCGTTGAGGCAGGCGCTCTGACCGTAACGTATCATCTCGCCAATCCGGGCGAATCCAGCCTCGGGGCGTCGATTGGCGCGCATCCGGCTTTTCGCTGGCCGCTCCGACCCGGCACTGCGAAGACCGCGCATACCATTACTTTTTCCCATATTGAGCGCGCGCCGGTTCGTCGTCTCCGAAATGGTCTCTTGGATCCAGTAGCGCGCGCTTCGCCGGTCGATGCTGACGTGCTTGCGCTCGACCCATCATTTTTCTCCGATGATGCGCTAATTTTCGACCAGTTAGATAGCCGCTGGGTCAGGTATTCGGCACCGGGTTGCGAGCCGATCGTCATCGCCTGGAGCGGCTTCAACGCACTCGGGCTCTGGGCGAAACCGGAAGCCGAGTTTCTGTGCATCGAGCCGTGGAGCGGCATTGCAAGCCCTGTCGATTTTGATGGCGCGTTTCTCGATAAACCCGGGGTGTTCACCATCGCACCCGATGAATCACGGCTTTTCTCCCATATCATTGCCATTGGAGAAAGCAGCAGCAAGGCCATCACAGATGGCGGTCGTTAGGATCGACGATGGCGAATAACGACGGCACGCCGCGCCGTCCTTCCCCTGACGCTCTTCTCGTCGCAGCGGCGAATGAAGAGCGCGGCAAGCTCAAGATATTTCTGGGCGCCGCACCCGGTGTCGGCAAGACCTATGCCATGCTGCAGGCAGCTCAAGCGAAGATGGGTGATGGAATCGACGTCGTTATCGGCATCGTCGAAACACATGGCCGGCGGGACACGGAAGCACTGCTCAAGGGCTTCGAACTGCTGCCCCGGCGACGCGTGGAATACAAGGGCCGTTTGCTTGACGAAATGGACCTGGATGCTGTTGTGGCTCGACGTCCACGGCTCGTCCTAGTTGATGAACTAGCCCATACGAACGCTCCCGGCAGCCGACATGCCAAGCGGTACTCGGACATCGAGGAACTCAACGAGGCCGGCATCGACGTCTACACGACGCTGAACATCCAACACGTTGAAAGCCTGAACGACGTTGTCGCCAAGGTGACGCGTATCCGCATTCGCGAGACAGTGCCAGATCGAATTCTGGATCGTGCCGATGACATCGAGGTTGTCGACCTTGCACCTGAAGATCTGATCCATCGCCTGCGCGAAGGCAAGGTTTACGTGCCTGAACAGGCTGCGCGCGCGATCAAACACTTCTTCTCACCAGGAAATCTCACGGCGCTGCGGGAATTGGCTCTGAGACGGACCGCGCAACGGGTCGATGAGCAAATGCTCGATTATATGCGCATGCATGCAATCAGTGGACCCTGGGCGGCGACAGAGCGGGTATTGGTCTGCGTCAATGAAATGCCGGGCGGCCCGGAGCTCATACGTCATGCAAAACGAACAGCGGACCGCTTGCATGCGCCCTGGGTCGCCGTCTTTGTCGATACGGGACGGCAGGAACGATCCGACGCCGGCGCGCTCGACCGCGTTGCGGAAACGATGCGGCTGGCCGCCAAGCTCGATGGCAAGACGATCACCTTGCCCGGCTCCAAGATCGCGGACGAAATTATCGATTACGCGCGCGCGAACAATATCACGCAGATAATCCTGGGCCGCTCGGCCCGGTCGCGATGGTACGAGTTGCTCCATGGCTCCGTGGTTCGTGACCTCCTGCAGAAATCGGGCGGCATCAGCGTTCACGTGATTGCTTCCGACGACAAACCGGAGGGCGCCACATTGTCAGGCCACCCCTTGGCGCCTGCGAATTCGTCGGCGCGTGTATCGCGCGCCTCCGCCTGGGGCTACACCGTCAGCGTTCTCTCGACATTGGGCGCCCTGCTGACGGCGATGCTGATCGAACACATTGTCCCCGTTCAGAATATCTCCTTGGTTTTCCTGATGGCGGTGCTGGCCAGCGCGATCCAGGGAGGGCTTCTCCCCTCGCTTGTGACGTGCTGCCTTAGCGTGCTGGCCTATAATTTCTTCTTTATCCCTCCGCTCTACACCCTGACGATCGCGGACCCTGCCAACGTCATTGCATTAGTCTTCTTCCTGATCGTCGCGATCATCGTCAGCAATCTGGCCGCGGCGACACGCAATCAAATCCTGAACGCGCGGGAACGAGCCCGAGTGACGGCGGAGCTCTACGGATTCAGCCGCAAGCTCGCGGCCATCGGCTCTCTCGATGATCTCCTGTGGGCGGCCGCCTATCAGGTCGCTGCCCTGCTCAACGTGCGGGTCGTCCTGTTGCTGCCAGACCAGGACGAACTCACCGTGCGGGCGGGCTATCCGCCCGAAGATTTTCTCGATGAGGCCGATCTGGCCGCGGCGCGTTGGTGCTGGGAACACAACCAGGCAGCGGGTCGGGGTGCTGAGACATTGCCGGGCGCCAAACGCCTTTTTCTACCCCTAAGAACGGCAAGCGGGCCGGTTGCAGTCATCGGTATTGACCGTGATGCTCCCGGTCCCTTGCTGTCTCCAGATTCCACGCGGCTTCTCGACGCTCTAGGCGATCAGACTGCGGTGGCAATTGAACGGATCGCCCTTGCCGAAGATATCGACGAAGTTCGCCTTGACGCCGAGACCGAGCGGCTGCGGAACGCTCTGCTCACCTCGATATCGCATGATTTGCGAACCCCGCTCGCCTCAATCCTCGGCGCGGCGACCAGTCTAAGGCAATACGGGGCGCTCCACGACGAAGCCAGCAAGGAGGAATTGCTCGCGACGATTCAAGAAGAGGCGGAACGGCTCAATCGCTTTGTTGGCAATCTCCTCGACATGACGCGTCTTGAATCCGGTGGCCTCGCGCTCAATTGGGCAATAACCGACGTCGCCGAGGTAATTGGGACAGCCTTGCGTCGGACCACCAAAATTCTTGCCAACCATGTGGTGAAATTGGATCTGAAAGATGATCTTCAGGAAATCAGGACCGACTTCACCTTATTGGAACAGATTCTGGTCAACCTCCTCGACAACGCTGCGAAATATTCCGCGGAAACGACGACGATCCTTATCAGAGGCAGGTGTCGGGGCAATGCCATCATCATAGACTTGATCGATGAGGGCGTCGGGATAACCCCCGGAGAGGAGGAGCGAATTTTCGACAAATTCTATCGCCTGAACGCCGAGGATCGAAAACGGGCAGGCACAGGGCTCGGGCTCTCGATTTGTCGGGGCTTCGCCGAGGCATTGGGCGGGAGCGTTACAGCCGGTAATCGCAGCGATCATCGAGGTGCGATCTTTACCCTGAAGCTGCCACTTTCCAACATCGGTCCTGTCGCACGCACCCCCTCACACGAGAGCCTCGCCAAATGAGTAGCCAAGGCGCCAAAATCCTCATTGTCGATGACGAGCCCCAAATTAGGCGATTTCTTAGATCCGGCCTTGGCACGCAGGGCTATCAGACAGTCGAAGCGGAGGACGCTGCCTCCGCGCTGCAACAGGCGGCACGAGAAGCGCCGGAACTGATCATTCTGGATCTTGGCCTGCCGGATCGAGACGGTTTGGCGGTGATCGAGAAAATTCGTGAGACCTCGATGGTGCCGATCATCGTTCTTTCCGTTCGCAATGACGAAAGGGGCAAGGTTCTAGCCCTTGAACACGGCGCTGACGATTATGTCGTCAAGCCTTTTGGCATGGCCGAACTGGTAGCACGCGTGAAGACCGCACTGCGCCACCGCTTCCAATCCCAAGGCGTGCCGAGCATCTTTCGCCTCGAACACCTCAGCGTGGATATGATCCACCGCATCGTCACGCGCGACGAAATGCGGGTCGAACTGTCGCCGAAGGAGTACGAGGTCCTAAGTCTGCTTGTCACTCATGCGGGCAAGGTTTTGACCCATGGCCACATCCTGAGGACGGTATGGGGCCCCGCTCACGGCGACGACATCCAATACCTGCGTGGCTATGTTCGTCAGTTGCGTCAAAAGCTAGAATGCGATCCGGCACAACCGAAGATTATCCTCACTGAGCCTGGCGTTGGCTATCGGCTTGGGATGCCGGATTGACCTCCCCAGCACAATGAAGGGATATCGAAAGCGACGCGTTCACGGCATGAGACGGGTATCCGCCCACGCCGATGCGAAACCGCGCTTGCTCGATAATATGGCGCAGCACAGGCTCGCCGATCTTATCTCGGCGCATCAGGGTCCTAATAATTGGATCGGATATGACATCCTCCAATGAAGGCTCTTCGCGCAGGTAAAGCATATCGTTCTCCAAGAATTGACCTGTCGTTGAATTCGACTATGCTGATTTCTTGAGGCTGAAGAGCGGCCTGAATGAGGCTTTATTGTGATATTATTAATCAATGCTACGGGACGAACTGATACTTGCGGCAGGCGCGTACGACACCGATCTCGGGAATAGAATCAATGGATCTTGATCAATCGGCATCGAAAACCTTTGGCTCTCAGCACCAACCCTCCACCTTCGAGGAACGGGGCACTACAGTTCCGTTTACGACCCCGGCGCTGTCATGCGCGCGCGTCCGTTCCGATGATCGGTATAATCTTGTACTCCTAACCCCAGGTTTTGCCGGGACACAATCGGTCTATGTTCTGCCATGGAAGGCGATCCCGGACTTGGTCACCATGACAATTCATGACCGCGCGCTGCATGAAGCGATCGACCGAAGCCGAGCGATGAGCCCGGACACGATGCGGCAGCAGGCCCTTGCCGTCGCCGCGACCGGTTTGGCTGGCCCCGAAGTAAAAGAATCCGCGCGCAAGGCCACTGAGGATGATGCAGGATATGCAAACGAAATTCAGGCCGTGCTGATCCTGTTCCTCCTCAAATCGCTCAATATCGATATCTCCAAGCTGGTTGGGCTCGATTTGGACAAGAATGAGGTATTGCATAAGGCTAAAACCGCCCTTCAAGCGGCGACAACCCCGCTGGGTGTGGACATTGAGACGCTTTATGACCGCATGGGATTTCTCGCGGCTGCCCTTTCCGGGCTTGGATTGCCAACGTTCGGAGAACCGGGGCGGCTGCGGGTACTTTTGAAAAATCTCAAGGACTTCCAGCGCGACATGTTGAACCGAGCCGGACGTGCCAACGTCGAGGCCGCCGGCTTTTTCAATTTCGCGGCGGAAGTTGCACTGATTACGGTACTGCCAGCTGAGGAGACACTCCTCGGAATCGATCAATATCTCGACGATATTCCCAATGTGGCGCGTGATTGGAACGCTCGTTTTCCCAAAATCTTGGCTGGCGTGACCAGGCTTTCCTGGCTGCTTGACGGCTGGGACTACGTCATCGGCTATGCCAAGGGTGCCGATGACTGGGCAGGGGAAGAGCTTTGGACGCATCTCGATATTCTCGCCAAGATGCTGCCCATCGTGCCGCGCGACGAACTGACGGAAAAAGGGGACGCCCCTCTGAAATATGCCGAAAACGTTCAGCGGCGACGTGTTACCGCTCTCCAGGATTGGCGCACGGGCGCACTTGATCAGGAGATGGCCCGACGACTTGAGTCGGCTAAACTTGCGGCGATCAACTGATCGAGAGGCGGGATCGCGCCAAAACGACGATCCCGCTCGCGTGGTACTGTTTAAGGCGAATGCTTAAGCCCCAAGGCCTCGCTGTAGACTCTTCGCCAATCGCGAGGCGAAGGCCACAGGATCGGCCGGGCTCTCGCCCTCGATGATACGCGCCTGATCGAGCAGTAACCAAGCCGCGTCCTCGAGCGCCTCAGTCCCGCCGTCATGACCAACTCTGTCGTTGAGACTGCGGATGAGCGGATGACCGGGGTTGATTTCGAGTATCCGCTTCGTGGTCTCGTCTCCGCGATTATGCTGGCGCAGCATGCGTTGGAGGTGGATATCGATATCGCCCTCGTCGGCAACGAGGCAAACGGCACTATCGGTCAGCCTGACAGAGCTGCGGACATCCTTTACCGCATCCCCGAGCGTCAGCTTCAGAAGCGCGATCAGGTTACTGGTATTAGCTGGGGGCTCGGCATCCTTCTTGTCGTCACCGGTCGCGCTTTCGATCGCCTCTAAATCGGCCCCGCTTCGGGTAACGGACTTGAATTCGATCTCCTTGAACTTGTTAACCATGGAGGTCCAGAATTCATCGACTGGGTCCGTCAGCAACAGCACCTCAACGCCTTTGGCCCGGAACCCCTCCAGTTGCGGGCTACGCGAGGCCGCCTCGAAAGTGTCGCCGGTTATAGTATAGATGTGCTTCTGATTTGGCCTCATGCGGCCGACATAGGCTTCGAGGCTGGTTAAACCTTCCTCCGTCGTCGAACGGAAGCGCGCGAGGTTCAGAAGCGCTTCACGCTGCTCGAAATCCTCATAGAGGCCTTCCTTGAGAACAGCCCCGAAAGTTTCCCAGAATACGGTGTAGTCCGCTGGGGCATCCGTGGCCTTTTTGGCGAGATCTGTCAGGACACGCTTTACCAGACCTTGGCGAATTTTCGCCAACATCGGGTTTGCCTGGAGCGTCTCGCGGCTGAGGTTGAGAGGCAGGTCTTCGCTATCCACGATCCCCTTCAGGAAGCGCAGATAGGACGGCACCAATTCCTGACAGTCATCGGTGACGAAAACGCGACGGACATAAAGCTTGACGTTGTGCTTGCGGGCTGGGTCGAAAAGATCGAACGGCTTGCTGGTAGGCACAAAAATCAGGCCCGTATACTCAATCGTGCCCTCAGCCTTCCAATGCAGGGTCAGCCACGGCTCGTCGAAATTATGACTGACCGAGTGATAGAAAGCCTTGTACTGCTCGCCGGTGATTTCCGATTTGGGTCGTGTCCAAAGCGCAGAGGCTGAGTTGAGCGCTTCGTCTTTGCCCTCTTGGCGCAACACCACCGGGAGCGTGATGTGATCGGCATACGTCTTGATGACATGCCGCAAGCGGGTACCTGAGAGGTAATCCTCCTCACCTTCCCTCAGATGAAGGACAATAGTGGTCCCCACCTCGTCGCGCGCAGCAGAGGCTATTGTAAACGACCCCTGCCCATCGGACACCCATTTGAACGCTTCGGTCGCCCCCGCCTTGCGCGAGGTCACTTCCACCTGCGAGGACACCATGAAGCTCGAATAAAAACCGACGCCGAACTGCCCTATCATGGTGACGTCGCGCTTGGCGTCCTTGCCAAGGCTGCCGAGAAAGGCGGCTGTGCCGGACTTCGCGATCGTGCCGAGATTTTCGATCAGCTCGTCATGCGTCATGCCGATGCCGTTATCCTCGATCGTGAGGGTCTTTGCCTCAGAATCTGGAATCAAAATAACCCGATACTCACCATTTGCAGCGCCGAGACCCGCCTCGGTCAGGGCAGCATACCGGCGACGATCACAGGCGTCCGAAGCATTGGACACAAGTTCGCGCAGGAACACCCGCTTGTCGCTGTAGATCGAATGGACGACGATATCGAGGAGCCGGCTGACTTCAGCCTGAAAATGTCTTGTTTCTTCCATGGTCCGTTTCTGGTGTTATCTGAAAGGGGTTGAGACCAGCCTCATATGTAGGGACTGACGCCTTCGCGCAAGCCCCGCATTGCGACTTGCATTCGGTCGCGCTCTGTTCATTTTTGCGGTCATGGCGATGTTCGATAACCGCGCACGGGTAACAGCCGTTCTCGGTCCCACCAATACCGGCAAGACCCATCTCGCAATCGAGCGGATGATCGGTCATGCCAGCGGCATGATCGGATTTCCGCTGCGTCTGCTCGCGCGGGAGAATTACGACCGTATTGTTCGCCTCAAGGGACGCAACGCCGTGGCCCTTATCACCGGCGAGGAGAAAATCATTCCGCCCCGGCCGCAATGGTTTGTCTGTACGGTCGAATCGATGCCGCTGGATCGCGCGGTCGAGTTTCTGGCGATCGACGAAGTACAGCTCGCCGGGGATCCGGAGCGCGGTCACGTCTTCACCGACCGTATCCTTCACGCCCGCGGCACTCATGAGACGATGTTTCTTGGCTCGGACAGCGTTCGGGGCTTGCTGAAGAAACTCGCCCCCGAAGCGGAGATCGTGACCAGGCCTCGCTTTTCCCACCTGACGTATGCCGGCGCGCGCAAGGTGACGCGGCTCCCACCGCGCAGCGCCATCGTCGCTTTTTCCGTGTCCGATGTCTTCGCCATCGCCGAACTGGTACGGCGGCAGCGTGGCGGCACCGCCGTCGTCCTCGGCGCATTGAGCCCGCGGGCTCGCAATGCCCAGGTCGCCATGTATCAAGCCGGCGAAGTTGATTTCATGGTCGCGACCGACGCAATCGGCATGGGTCTCAACATGGACCTCGATCATGTTGCCTTCGCGCGGCTCGCGAAATTCGACGGCCGCTCCCCTCGCCGCCTCACAATCGCGGAGATCGCCCAAATCGCGGGGCGCGCGGGGCGCCATATGAATGATGGCACATTCGGTGTCACGGACGAGGTGGAGGAAATTGAACCCGAGATCGTCGAGGCAATCGAGGCACATCGCTTTGATCCCCTGACGATGCTCTGGTGGCGGAACGCCAATCTCGATTTCCGCAACGGCAGGGCGTTGCTTAAAAGCCTGGAGCGCGTTCCCCCATATCCGTTTCTTGCCCGCACGGCTGAGGCTGATGATCATGTCGCCCTGGCAGCCTTGCTTCGGCAGGCCGACATAGCGCGGCGCGCGACCAATCCGGCATCGAGCAGGCTGCTTTGGGACGTGTGCCAAATCCCCGATTTCCGAAAGGTCATGAGTGAGCATCATGCCAAGCTTTTGGCCCAGATCTTCCGTCACCTCAGCACGGGCGTCGAACGGCTTCCCGCGGACTGGGTTGCTGCACAGATCGCACGACTTGATCGACCCGAGGGGGAGATCGATACGCTGGTCCAACGCATTGCCCATATCCGGACCTGGACCTACATCGCTCACCGACCAGGGTGGATGATTGACGGCGCCGGCTGGCAGGAGCGCACGCGCGCGATCGAGGACCGCCTTTCCGACGCCCTGCACCAGCGCATTACCCAACGCTTTGTCGATAAGCGCTCGGCCGTCCTGGTCAAGCACCTCTCGAGCCGACGTGACCTTGCGGCGCTCGTAACCGATACCGGCGAAGTGTTGGTTGAAGGCCAATACATCGGCGATATGCGGGGTCTGCGCTTCATGGCGGACCCTCTTGCCGTTGGAAACGAGGCCAAGCTTTTGCTGACGGCCGCCAACCGTATCCTGCGCGATGAAGTGCTGGCTCGTGCCAGATCCCTGGCACAGGCGAAGGACTCCGCACTGTTCCTGCGCGATACGGGCGTGATCGAGTGGCAGGCAACGGCAATCGGCACCTTGATCGCAGGCGATACCCCGCTCACACCGAGGATCGAACTGGCTGAAATCGCATTCCTGGAGGGTGAGGCCCGAGAACAGGTCAGACGCCGCCTGACGACGTTTATTCGTGATCGGATTTCACGCGTCCTGTCTCCCCTCATGGCCGAACATCCAAAATTGAGCCCTGTGGCTAGGGGCCTGCTATACCGGATCGCTGAAGGGCTCGGGAGCGTGGATCGTGGCGACACCAGTGCTGCCGAGACGCGCTTGAGTGGCCCAGACCGTCAAGCTCTGCAAAGGGTCGGGCTTCGCCTCGGAGAAGTGACGATTTATCTCGCCCCGTTACTGAAGCCCGCCGCCGTAGCCCTCCGAGCCTTGCTCTGGGCGACTTATCATGGTCTCGACCGCCCGGCACCGCTCCCTCCTCCTGGCCGCGTCGCCCTTGCAAGCGATTGGAGCGACGAATTCTGCCTTGCGATCGGCTATCGTCGCGTCGCCAACCGCGCCGTTCGCGCAGATCGTCTGGAGAAGCTCGCCGATACCCTGCGCGAGCGCGCTGCCGGGGGGCCGGTAGTTCTCGATGGCGGCCTCGCCGTTCTGATTGCGACTCCGCTCGCTGATCTGGCCGGCGTGGTAACGGCTCTTGGGTATCGGGACAAACCAGTCGATGGGGTAAGCCGTTTCGTACCGGGACGGCGCCGTCGGGTGACGCGTGTGGCGAATCGCCAATCGCGGCTGACCAGCTCTGATGACCATCCCTTTGCAGCCCTCAGAAAGCTTGAGATCGTACCGTGACAGAGGGTCGCATCCGTCTCGACAAATGGCTATGGCATGCCCGTTTCTGCAAGACGCGCGGGCTTGCGGCAAAACTGTGTGAGACGGGGCTGCTGAAGCTCAATGAACACACCATCGTCAAGCCATCCCAGCCCGTGAAACCAGGAGACCTCCTCGAAGTGCCGCGCGGGAAGCATTTCATGACGATTGAAATTCTCAGTCCCGGGACCCGTCGCGGCCCGGCGACCGAAGCGGCCGCTCTTTATCGCGAACCCAATCCAGGGCAACGGCGACCGATCGATCCTCTGGCATGGGACCCGCTGCTAAGCGATGATCTGTAAGGTCCGAGCAAGTGATATCGATACCAGATGGCTTGAGGGTTGAAGCGCGCAACGGCTCGTGATACGCACCCCACCCACACGGCAAAGTGCGTTGCTGCGCCTGCAATTCAGTGCTAGCCACGTAAGGTGGCGCTCTAATGGCCAAGGCGGCCCGCGCGTATTTCGTCAGCGTCGCGGCTTCGATTGTTAAAACGGGAATTGAGAGAATGACTTACGTCGTTACAGAATCATGCATCAAGTGCAAGTACACCGACTGCGTCGAAGTCTGTCCGGTAGATTGCTTCTACGAAGGCGAGAACATGCTCGTCATCAATCCTGATGAATGCATCGATTGTGGCGTCTGTGAGCCGGAATGCCCGGCCGAGGCGATTGTTCCTTCCAATCATCCCGATGCCGACAAGTGGCTTGAGACCAACCGCGAATATTCAGAGAAATGGCCAAACGTCACGCGCAAGATCGACGCGCCGAGTGATGCCGACGCCTGGAAAGGCGTCGCGGACAAGTTCGCGAAGCACTTCTCTTCGAATCCCGGCAAACGCTAGTCAAATTCGCTGTCGGACTCGCTCGGAATGTCGGAATCCTCGGGTTCGCCGGCGAGCGCTTGGCCATCGGATCCGGGATCGGCTGAACGGGCAGGGGCAGGGGCAGAGA
>CAIXXC010000131.1 GCA_903923205.1 uncultured Rhodospirillales bacterium
CGATGCCGACGCTGCGTTGGCGATGGATGTCATTGGCGAAACACTGGGCTGGCGCTTCGCTTTGGAAGCCGCGTTACACCCCTCAGGCTTGTTTTTCTCGCGGCTAGCCTGCGATATCGTGAACGGCCTTGATCCCGCCCTGCCCGAGACGTCCTGTCCCGAAGCGATCGCCGTCTCGCTCGCAAAACGAATCACCGCTGTCGCGCCTGTGCGCTACCTCCCGATCCATGCCGCGGTTGTGCAGCGTCAAACTGATGCCGAAACCGACGACGCCTCCAGCGGAATGGACTTGCTGCCTGCCAATGGCGAGAAGCCCGCGCTCTGGTTCTTTCCGGACTCGGCCTCTACGGTTCCGGAACAAAATGTCAGGGCAGCGGTTGCACCGTCACCCTCCCCTATTGACGGTAGCTCGCCCGAGCGATTCCTGTTCGCAAGCCCCGATACGCGCTTTGGAACACCGGGTCTTCACGACGTCTGGTATCATGCTGCAAGCCATTGCACCACCGCCGCCCCCGGCGTCACTCGCAGCGAAGTCAGGCGTCTTGCGGCACAACAGCCGCCTCTCTCAGAACGCCGCATCATTGAGCCAGAGGCCGATGGGGCAAGCCCCTGGCGGGATTGGCGCTTTGGCTCCAAATTTCTGGGTCTTGCACTGGACCATCCTCTCCCGGGATGGCTCCTTGATCGGTGGCCGTTGAAACATCTTATCGGCTGGACCGACCGCACCGGCCAGGAGATCGAGAGAATAACCGCTGGCCTTTTGCCCCCTTCCAGCAAGAAGCTGCCGGCCGCCCCTCTTCACGTTCTAGAGGTGGGTTGCCATTCCGGTGAGATTCTAGACCATCTCCATCGACTGGGTTGGACGACTCACGGAACCGAGATCAACGTCGCGGCCGCCGAGGCGGCACGGGCAAAAGGTCACAAAATTTGGGCGGGTGCCCCGGACGACATCCTGCAAACGGTGCCCGTCGAAGAGCGCTTCGATCTGGTCTTTATGGGGCATGTCATAGAGCGGCAGGCGGATGCCCTCGGGTTGGTCCAGCGTGCGGCACGGTTGCTCAAGCCGAAAGGGCTGCTTGTAATTGCGACTCCGAACCTCGATTCAGCGCAGATTTCGCTCTTTGGGCCGACCTGGGCGCACTGGCACCCGCCCTTTCACCGCACGATCCTCTCGCGTCGGACGCTGAACATCATGGCGGAGGCGAGCGGACTTCGTGTCCTCCGGTGTCGATCATGGTCGCACCCTTATTGGTCGTGGCTCAGCGTGCGGCTTAATCGGGCGGGCCTGGCAGGGATTGTCCCGAACGGTATCGTTCCAGACTCCGAAACACGCAGCGCCGTCGAAACCCTTATCCTCGCCTCAAGGCTATTCTGCGACTGGCGCGGACGAGGTGATTACCTGTTTGCAGCACTATCGCCTGACAACAGGGTGTGATCGCTAGAGAGAGGTGGAGATTTTATTGAAGGTCGTGCTGAGCGAGGTCCCCACACCTTTAACCCCTGCGATAATGAGTACCGAAATCAAGGCTGCGATCAGGCCGTATTCAATGGCTGTGACACCACGTCGATCCGCGGAAAGCACACGCGCGTATTTTAAAAACATCGTCAGCATATTCGAAGGTTCCTTAACCACGTTCTAGCTTATCGAATTTTTGGTCGGCTGCGCGGGCCGTTTCCACCGACCTATCGCACGAGCGTGCACCCGAAAACGATCCTTTGCTACGACTAATTCAAGCACCATTAAGAGAGGATTATCCTTAACAAATTATGACTTTGCGACTCGGTAATTTCATGAGAGATTTGAGATCAACCCAAATCATGGAGGGTCTCATGGCAAGCAATGGCGACAGTCGGGCTTCTTCACGGCGGCTTCGTGACTATTTGCAGCATGTCAATCATCACGGCAGCGAGAGTGGCTTCTCCACGGTTGTTGATGACGAAATTGCTGAACTCCGCGGGACGGCGAACTCTCTCGGTCTTCTGTCGATCGCAAGCGGCTCTCTTGCGTTATCGCCTGATGGACATCTGGCGCTGCGCGATAACCTTCATTGAACGCTGCATAAAATGAGCTGGAATTAATCATTGCCCTGCCTCATGGCGGGGCTTTTTTTGTGCCTCCAGCGTGCCGGTCCGCCCCGGACAGGGGTCAATCGCGCAGACAGCGCGCACGAAAAACATGGTGCACTTTTTCGACCGACGGACGATAATAATCTTGGGACGTGGCTAGCCGGTCAGCAATTGGGATTAACGGGCCTTCCAATCCCCTTTCTGCACATTGGCGAGACAGAAGGCTAAGGATCGAAGATCGACACGGCAGTCGACGGAGCAAGGCATGGAAATCAGAAACAAAGACTTCCCCTCACCGGAATGGATCCGTTCCCTCCGCCAACGCTATCCTATCGAGCGGCGGGTTGATTACCTGTTGACGCGCAAGATGGAACGTCGGGGCGGGCCGGGCTACAGCCCGCTGCCCCTGACAACGCTGGTCGATGGGGTCGAAGCCTTGCTCGAGAACTCTCTGAACGGTGCCAGGTTTGCCGTCAGCGAGGCCCGGTGGTTATCCGGCGGCGCCTCCAAACTGCAAATGGCCTTCACCCTCGATTGGGACCGTCCAGGGGTCGGTCGGGAACAGACATCCCTTGTCCTGCGCATGGAGCCGGCGGAATCGATCGTCTCGACAGATCGCTTGCGGGAGTTCCAACTGATCAAGGCCTTCGAGAAGGAGGTGCCCGTTCCGCCGGTTTTCTGGTGCGATCCGGATGGTGAATATCTGCCCTATCCCGCCCTGATTTATGGCTTTGCCGAGGGCAGCACCAAGCCCAAGGACAGCGGCAGCGGCGTTTCTGGCACCGGCATTCGGCTGTCGCCCGATCTTCGCGTAAAGCTCGGCCGTCAATTCGTCGATCACCTGGCAACGATTCATCGTCACGATCCCGGCGATCCCATCCTCACCGCTTTCGATGTGCCTGAACCTGGCACGCAATCGGCGCTCTGGGGGGTAAACTGGTGGGATCGGGTCTGGGAAGAAGACGGCGGAGAAGAAATCCCCCTGCTGCGGGTTGCATCAAACTGGCTGCGCCGCAACCTTCCTACCCTCGATACGCCCAGCATCATTCATTCTGATTATCGCCTCGGCAATTTCCTGTTCACCGAGGAGAATGCCAAGATTACCGCAATCCTTGACTGGGAGCTGGGCCAGATCGGTGATCGTCACCAGGATCTGGCCTGGACCACCAGCCGCACATTCAGCGGCGTGGATGATGACGGCACCTTCCTGGTATGCGGTATGATGCCTGAGCGCCAATTCTTCGACATGTACGAGGAGGCCACCGGCTATACGGTGAACCCGAAGACCGTCCATTGGTACAAGATTTACAATAATTTCTGGTTGGCTTCGCTTCTGATTGGCACTGGCTATCGTGTCGCCCGCAACGGCAAGACCCACCAGGACGTACTTGTCACCTGGCTTATGGGCGTCGGCTACGTTGCGCTCGACCAGATGCGCACCCAGATCGAGGAAAGCGTCTGAGATGGAACTTCGAGCTGAAATTCAAATCAAGAGCATGATCAAGGCCTTGACAGATGTGGTGCTGCCGGCAGTCGATCCGGTCAACCAATTGGCTGTCGAACAGACCCGCCTTGTTATCGGCATGCTGTCGCTGATGGCGAAGCAATTGCCGATCCAGTTTCAGTTCGATCGCGACGAGCTAAACCGGCTGCTGGGTTGCGCCGAAGCGCTGCTCGCGGATCGTGCAGCAGAGCCCGGTTACGCGAACGCGTTGCAGCAACTGGCCACCACGCATCAGGCCGGCACACGGGTGCTCGAGCTTTCAGTCATCGACCCTGCAACCTTGGTGCAGGCAATCCATAGGCTGCGTGCGGCAACCAGCGACGTGGTAGCGGCCGTTCCAGGGACGAGTGATCCCGCACTGGTTGGCCGAGTGGAACGCACCGTTATGGAGGCGGCAAAGGAGCAGTTGCTCAGGGACCGGTCGCTTCTGCTGCCCCAAGGCTGGGAACTTGATCCCAACGCGGTCCCCTCGATCGAAACACTGCTGGCACCGCTGCCGGAATCACCTTGAGGGGACCAGCCCAGCTCCTGTGTCGACTCCGTGACGCTGATGACGGGGATTAATGAGTGCCCTTCACGAACTTACCGAACAGGGGATACACCATTTTGATTTCGACCTGGCGGTTGGTCAAACCAACATCGAACGCGGCGCGGTCGAATGAGGGGGCGGAAAAGAAAGGTCTTATATCGTTGGAAAACGCGTAACCCTCTGCCGGCAACCCAAGGACAAAGTCCATTCTGCCGTTGCCGTTTTCATCATGCGTCGTGACGATCGCGTAGCGGCCAGGTTTGAGCTGGGAAAAGACGGCATGGACGCTTCCAGCGTGCGCCTTCAGGGTAAGGTTGCCCACAGCGTATGTGTCATCAAGCCAACCCTTGGAATGATCGTACAGCGTCACGTCGACGAAACCTTGGTCGTTTCGCAGGTGTGTGATCGTGACATTGAGATCCGCAGACATCGCTGCGAGCGGTAACCCAGTGACAGCGAGCAGGCTCGCGACGACACACGAAGTCTTCTTTTTATTATGAGCCAATGGGGCCTAGCTTTCAGCACAAAATCCCGGCGGACAGCCTCGCGACGGCGTCCGCCCATCCATACCCCTCGCCCACGATGAGCGCCAAGTAGTTTCGTCGAGAGCCGCGCCGCGGGCCTGTGAGGAATGCGCCCGCCTTCCGCGCATAGCCGCCCCGGACCTGTGGCCCCTTGCCCAGCGACAGCAGCGCCGTTAAGACAGAAATGGCGAGCCGCCGGGTTTCGGGAACTGCACCCGGCCCAGGAAGCGACCCGGCCGCCATAGAGGGAAATGTCCCGGTTCGATCCGCTGTTCACCCGCCGCCAAAACGATCTGTCGACCCAGGGGATGGCACGTCGTTTGCGCGCCGTAACGCCGGGTGACGCGAGTCATGTGGCAATCGCGGGCCGCAGCTACATCAATTTTTCTAGCAACGATTATCTGGGATTGTCTCGCCATCCGTCGCTGATTGCACGCTCCCAGGAATGGGCGGGACGTTGGGGTGCGGGTGCCGGAGCATCGCGTCTTGTTACTGGCTCTCTTGAACCCTATGCGGCGGTCGAAGCCAAGATTGCCCGCCTTAAGGGCACGGAGTCAGCTCTTGTTATGGCCTCAGGTTGGCAGGCCAATGCATCTGTTCTTCCCGCCCTCTTCCATCGCGACACCCTTGATGCGGAGGCACTTGTCTTCACCGACAAGCTTAACCACGCGAGTTTGCATCAAGGTTGTCTGGCCGCTGGTGTCCGTCAGATCCGATTTCGCCATAATGATCTCAATCATCTCGAATCCTTGCTGAGGAGCCATCAGGACAAGCCCGGTCGCCGATTCATCGTAACCGAGAGCGTCTTCAGCATGGATGGCGACTGCAGCAACGTCCCCGGCCTCGCAGACCTCGCCGACCGCTTCGATGCCTTCCTCTATCTCGATGAGGCCCATGCCACAGGCGTCCTTGGCCCTCATGGCGGCGGGCTCTCAGGTCTTGCGCCGGGTCGGGTGGACGCAATCATGGGAACATTTTCCAAGGCCCTGGGGAGCTTCGGCGCCTATATCGCCGGATCTCGGGCGCTTTGTGATCATCTCGTCAATCATGCCTCGGGATTTATCTTCGCCACTGCCCTACCCCCGGCGATCTTGGGAGCGATGGATGCCGCGCTTGATCTCATACCGACCCTGGATGTCGAACGCGCCCGATTGGCCCAGCATGGAGAGCGGGTTCGCGCCCACCTGGCCGGCCTGGGTATGGATACCTGTGGCTCCAGCACGCAGATCGTGCCGGCGGTTATCGGCGATGCCGCCAAGACTGTCAGTGTGAGCGAGCAACTCCAAGGGGCCGGAGTCCTGGGCGTTGCCATCCGGCCACCTACGGTACCCCTGGGCTCAAGCCGAATCCGGTTTGCCCTGTCATCCGCCCATCGTGATCAAGATATCGACACATTGCTTGCCGCAATGACATTGATCAGTGGACGATCGCAGCCATGAATGGGGCAATCGACAAGGCCGCGGTCAGAGGTGCTTTCGCCGCAGCGGCGGCAGGTTATGATCGCGCGGCGGGCCTCCAGAAAGAGGTCGCGAACGATCTCGCGCAAAGGATCGCGAGGCTTGATATCGCCGAAAATCCCCAGATACTGGAAATCGGGTGCGGTACCGGTTTTCTCAACCAGGCCCTCTCCCAATTTCGACCAAGCGCCCACTGGGTTTGCACCGACCTGGCGCCGGCAATGGTTGCGCGCACGCGCGAAACATCACCAAGGCTTGACTGGTTTGTTGCCATGGACGGGGAACGACCTTGCATTGCCGATGGACCGAGGTTCGACCTGATCTGCTCAAGCCTCGCGGTTCAATGGTTCACCAATCCGACCGCCAGTTTTGCCAATCTGGCTGGCTTGCTGAAACCGGGCGGGTATCTCGTGTTCTCAACCCTGGGGAAGGAGAGCTTTCGTGAATGGCGCGCGCTGCTCGCCGCAAGCGACCTGACGGCGGGAACACCGGAATACCCGAGTGCGGCTGGGTGGGGAGCAAAGCTGCCGACAAATGGCACGACCAGGATCATCGAAGAGGACCGCATGGTCACATATCCCGATGTTCTCCGGTTTCTGCGCGATCTGAAGGACATCGGTGCGAGTACGCCACATCAGAATCATCGACCGTTGAATGCAGGGCAGTTGCGACGTGCGCTACG
>CAIXXC010000132.1 GCA_903923205.1 uncultured Rhodospirillales bacterium
AGACGAGCACCACACAGCGCTCCGATCAAAAGGAATAGGTATTCGGAAATAGCTGACTTTTGAGTATCCCCGTGAATCGACTGTGTCGCGCCGGGTATTAAGGCCGCGTCAACCCCACCAACGATTAGTAAAATAATACACCAGATCGCGATATTTATGGTGCCCGCCGACTTGGGGAGCGTTCTTGATTGAAGCACAATTCCAGCGGGTTTTAGGACGATCATCTGGCACTATCCATCCTAACTCTTGCTCAACCTTTTGACCCGAGAAGTCTGCAGACCCGGGGGTTGTAATTGCCCGAATTTGATCCCGGCCGCATGCGAGACAGTGATTGCCTCAAGGTCTCATAATGAAAAGACATCAGGCTAACCCTGCCTGATGTCTTTCCAAACCACAATCGGTTCCTGCGATCGTTCGGTTGCGTCGTGTGCCCTAACCGGAACCGTCCAACGCTATGGAGCAATCTCGACGACCACGGGATGGTCTGAGACAGGAATGCTGACTCGAGATCTGTTCGTATAGCCGGCGACCGGAGTAGCGGCCGTCAGAGGATCATAAACGTTCACCGCTGTTGGAGCGACAGCGAGCGTCAACTCCACCGTGTGAGGGGCCGGGGGCGGGATTTCCTGCAGCGGGCTCTTCTGCCAAAGGGTGGGCTCGTTCCAGATCACGAAATAGTATCGCCCATTCGCCTTTTGAAATAGACAGCTGGTCTGTCCAAAATCAATCGGCGTGCTGCTTGCCGTATCAGTAATACTATAGGTCAGGCTTGAGGGTAAGAAAGTCTTGGACGTAGACGCGGTATCCGACAATATTTGCGTCAGATTATGGATGCCTACCGCAGAAGGTTTCGGCGTGAAATCGGAACGGAACAAGCCAAAATGAGCCTCGATATTAGTTTGCCCCGGATCAACAGCATCATCTAGCAGCTCGTAAATATAAGTCCGGGGCGTTCCGCCACGATAATTATCGAGCAGATCGTTCAGCAGGTACCTCGCCTGAACATTCTCGGATACCCCCCAAGTGGCTCTGTTCACGGCATTGGCGGTTATTGTCGAGAACCCAGTCTCTGTAACAATGATCGGCTTGCCCGGAACGTCGACCGTACCACTCATGGCCAGAGGATACTGCGCCTTGGGTGTCCCAGGCGGCGCATAGGGGATATCGTAAGGTCTCGGATAAAGATGGAGAGTCCCGTAATCCGCGCTCCCGCTCATATTCCCCGCAGCCGCCGAATGAGTGAAATCGTAGACCGTGAAATTAAGCACCGGAACATTGGCTGTAGTCGGATCAGCCTTCATCTGCGAGTAAATCACCCGCTGAAGCAAAGTAGCGCCCTGAATACCTGATAGCCCGCCATAGCTAAACGGCGAATAATCTACTTCGTTCGGTCCCTCGACTGAATCAAGAATACCGACAATACTATCGAGCCAAGGTTGATAGTACGATGGAGGCTGTTTGAGAACGACGTCCCATTTAATGCCAATTGCTGCGAGTTGTCGGAAGCGATTAATGCCCCACGCATTGTTCTGCATCGAGTCACGAACGTGCGAGATACCGATATACCGCATCGAGTTTATGACGGTTAGCATGTTCGCATAGGGCCCAGAGGTGTTACCAATATGGATACCAACTCCGAGATTGCTAACAAATTCCGACGCGCGATGGGCGGGTTGTGTCGTGGTATCGGCCAGCGCTGAACTTCCAGTGCCCAGCGCGGCGCTCAGACTAAATATTGTGGATGCAATCCAGCTACTCCGCCGCATCGGAAGCCCTCTAACCGAGAGCGCGGGAATTGCCACCATAGAGCGGAATCTTGTGAACCGAGTCATTGCACACCTTCCAAATGTTCTTTGTGAACATGTTATACGACAAATACGATAACGCGTTTGCTATGCTTCCAAGCGCTCCACAGGGTCCGATTTCGCCCCCCCTAGTGGACATTCATTCTAGGCCCGTTGGAACAAAGACTGAGCACGAACCGCCCAAACGGATGTGAGAGTATCAGTCTCCGCAGGTGCTCGGACCGAAGCCGCCATGGATAGCATCGCCACTCCTGCATTAGCACTTGGGATATTGAGATAATTCTACTTATAGTTCACCCTGCAAGCATAGGTTTTTTCCGATCAACATATGGGAAGACGGTACCAGAAAATACGATCAACATGAAGTCCGACAATTATGGACAAATTTATAGTAGCACTTCAACTGGGAGATGGGCACAAACTGCGGCCAGATGAACATCACGACTGCGGCCAGCCTGCAATCAGAGCATAGCTTCCGTTTACCCTTCGGCGCTGAATGCGGCGACAGCTTCGCGCGGCGCCGATCCTGCGATCCTCACCATCTCAACCCCTCAGTCATTCTCAGTAGTTGAGGCTGCTCGGGTCGCGTGGGGCTGAACATATGCATTACTCAAAGGAGCTTCTTCAGATGCGCGTAGCCTTCCTCGCAACAGGGTTTCCGGATTACTCGGTGGAGGCGGCCTCGGCCCTGGCGCGGCGAGCAGACGTGATGTTGCTCGGGGACAGGAACCAATTGGCGCGAGATTCGGAAAGCTGCAAAAGGCAGGCTTTCGCGCAATCCGGACGTTTGCGCGGGTTCCGCCAGGACAAGCTTCCCTATCGGATTATGAGCTGCGCCACAGTGGTTTCGGAGTTAGTCCGGTTCCGGCCACATGCCGTGATAGTACACGAACATGCTCACCCACATATCGCTTGGATCCATCGGCAGATCGCTCGGCTGTCGAGATCGCTACTCATCGTGCATGATCCGGTTCCCCATGCGGGCCGGGACGGCACGCTCGCGGTGCGCAATGCCAGATGCATCCTTGAGGAGCGCGCCGCTGCCAGCGGCTTTCTCGTCCATGGCGCCTATTGCGCGAGGATGCTTGCGCAACAAGGCCAAATCGGCGAACGCACCATCCTGTCTATCCCTCATGGCCCAGTGCTACGCCCGTCGCTGCCAGCTATACAGACATATCCACAGCGAGCGTTGATGTTCGGGCGGATGGAGGCCTATAAGGGCCTTGAACTCTTGCTCGCCGCCTTTCGGGTTATCAAGGAACGCGGTATCGAATGCGAGTTGCGTCTCGCCGGCGGTGGCCCGGCTCTCGATCCATTGAAGGCTGAGTTCCTCGCGCTTGGCAATTGCACGATCCGCAGCGATTTTGTCCCGCGCGATGATGCGATCGCCGAGTTCTCCAATGCGGGTTTCGTGGTCGCACCCTATAGTGAAGCAACCCAAAGCGGTGTTGTCGCCGCCGCCTTCGCGAATGGCCGCCCGGTCATAGCGACGGCGGTCGGCGGTTTACCAGATTTTGTCATTCACAATCGTAACGGTTTGCTCGTGCCGCCTCATGATCCGCTGGCCTTGGCCGACGCAATCCAGGCGATAATCGAGGACCGAGCACTGCTCGCGCGCCTCAGCGCTGGCGCCGCAGCCTCCGCCGCCATGGAGATGAGTTGGGACAGGTTCGCAGATATAATCCTCGATCATATCGCCGGATGGGATGGGCTCAAGGGATGATTGAGGCAATACGTCTGGACGAGGCGAGACTGCCTTTCAATTCACGAAAGGGAAAATCATATGCTTGGAAATGCAACATGTCGTTGCCGTGCGGATTTTAGTTCGAAGGCTCGAATTGCCTAGGTAACGGAGATCAAACCTAATTCGAGCGTTTGATTACCGCTCCGACGCCCCAGTATCGATGAGGTGCACGCTGCCGAATCTATCTTCTAATTTAGTGGTCATTTGGAAATTAATCTATTTTTTCTGACATCAAGCCGAAAGAAGATACGACGCCCAGCGTCTCCATAGAGCCTTTCGTCGCTCCCCCAATTCGGCGAAAAGATAGGACAAAGCTAGGGCAGCGATCACGATTATGCCCCTCCGTGTAAAGCTAACAGGGTCCCCTGGCATGACCGCCGTCATAAAGAGGATCAGCGGCTGGTGTATTAAATACAGTGTGAAGGTCCCCCCTGAGGCCCAACGGACGACACGCTCGATGGGTTTAGGCAGATCACGAAGCCTGTCGGCGACTATACCCATCCCGAGAATATTCATAGCGATCAGCGCCCCGAGAACGTGGAAGTAGAGCCAGGAGTGCAGATATTTGGCGTCGAAACGCACCGGCAGATACATATCGAACAACGGATGTGGTTTTAGATGCATCATCACAAAACAGAGGATGAATGAAGCCCCCCAGACTACCGCCCCGATCAGGATGACTGGGGAGGATTTGGCCTCGCTCCCCTTGGTTAACAGCAGAATCCGGTGACATCCGACCCCAATCAACCAAAGCGGAAAATACGCGACGACATTGGGGCCAATCGCGACCAGCGCCGCAACAGTCGCTACAACTCGATATTGTGGAGGCGCGAAGACGGCGATCCCAAACACCCAGTAATACAAAACCTCATAGCCAAGAGACCAATAAGGTTCGTTCGAGCCGACGAAAGAATGCGCTCCCCAGACTTCGTTGGTGAAGATCAGGCAACGCAGAATATCTATGAATCCGGTATCAGTATTATAATATGAATGGAGATTATATAGTTGTGGCGCCGCGGCGCGACCGATCGCGTCGAGCATGAGAGTCACAATTATCGCTGGCACCGCGACGGAGTAAATCCGAGCAATTCGTGCGACGGCGTAGCGTCGCGCACATCGCTCGGCGCCCGTAGCCACATAGCTGATCACGAACCCGGAAAGTACAAAAAACACCGCCACGGCCTCAGGAGCCCGCCATCCGAACTTCCCGAAGATGTCTCCTTCGAGCGAATTGGCATGGCCCACAAAGACTGTCGCCGCCGCCACGATACGCAGAAAATCAATGTAGATGGAAAGATTTTTTGTCATTGGACCTGTCGGATCCTCTGCCGGAAGAGTGACCAATATCGTTAACCTAGGCGTGATGTCCAGGATCGAACTTACATGTATTTATCGGATTGACAGGGCAAATGACAGGCGACAACGGGGCAGCGTGTGCGAAGGTAAACGGTACCGCGCGCATTCATCCAAGCGGTCACTCTGCGCTCAAGCCGGACAAGGTCGGTTTCTTAAGGTCGTTCATCGTGCGGCGCTTAAGAGGGCACGTCACGCTAAGGAGATTCCGCCGTGAGGGCGAAAATAGAGGACTGGTCGAAACCGCCGCAGCGATCGGACGTTGTGTTTCGCTCAGATTTGGCGGAGCCGAAGCCAACTACCGAGATCTTCTGAATAGGATCGTGCCATTCATGCTCGCCTCTCTCCAGGACGAACGTTCAATCACTTCAAGACCGTTTCGGGAATCCCGATTCCATCAAAATCAGCACGCTGGAACACCCACTCCGCCGGTATTTAGGAGAAGCTAGACTGTTCTGGGACGTCTACAGCGCATCAAACACTGCTCGATAACGTTCGTTCATCGCATGTTGATCGAAACATAAGGTGATAGAGTCTCTCGCCTGTTGCCCCAATGACAGGCGAAACGGATCAACGGTGCATCTCTCAAGGGCCTCGATCAACGCTGCCGTATCACCGGCCTTAAATAGCAAGCCGTTCTTACCGTCCTGGATGATTTCTGAGGCTCCCCCGATATTCGACATGATCATCGGGACGCCCATCGCCATACATTCTAACGCGGAAAGCGAAAGCGTTTCGATAGCAGTACTCGGTAGAACGCCGACATCCATAGCCGCTATGTAGGGCCTCACATCGTTCTGCTTGCCGACAAACAATACATGGCTTGCGATGCCAAGCTGACGAGACAATTCTTCTGTTTCTCGCCGCGTATCACCCTCGCCAACGAAGAGAAGCTTCGCCCGAACCTGCTTTTTTAGGAGATGGGCCAGAGCATGGAGCAATTGCCGGTGATTTTTCTCGATCCTGAACACAGCACATAGGCCGATCACAAAATCGTCCGGAGTGAGCCCAATCTCGACTTTAGCCTGGCAACGTTCCTGGGTGGTCGGAACGGTAAATTTTGAGACATCAATACCATTACGGATCGTTTCAACCCGCCGTGACGTCATTCCCCTTGGGCGCCACAAACGCTCCTGATTAGAGCTAATGTAAATGAGGCAGTTGGAAAGCCACACGGCGGGATAAAAAGCTATTGTCCAGACCCAGCCTCTGAATGACATAACTGAGGTCGAATGAATAATAACCGCATACGGACAACGCAGAGCTCCCGACATCCGCCCAACGAGCACGAGCACCGCCGGGATCTGATTAATTGCGACAACGAGATCCGGCTTCAACGCTGCGATTTCCCGCCCAATTCTTATCCAATTGAATGGGTTGAGGAGACGTCCGTGACTTAAGAGTACCGTCTGCCGTTGTATTTCCTCCGTAATCATCCCCGGAGCGACTCGATTGTCTTGAGTGACAATCCAAAAATCGAACTGGCTGGCGAGCGCCTTTATAATGCCAACGGTGTGACGTTGAGCGCCACCCGTATCCAAATTCTGGATCAGAAAGACGACACGTTTTGTCATAGCTTTCGTTCCGCCAGCCGAGGGGCTAAGAACATACGGCCAGTCCAATCATGGGAAATCTACGCTCCATCGTTTGCGTGACACGTTTCGCAACAATCAACAGCATTGAAAATATTTATCTCGTTTTCGATTCATTATTTCTAATGAATAAACTATTTTTCTCTCTTTTTTAAAATATCATTAGATATATCTAGATATTTTCGGGCTATGTTTTCCCATGAATACTGAGATGCTGTCCGAATACTTGACGCCCGCATCGAAGCTAATAAATCCGGATCGTCAATTACGAGCCTGATTTTTTCAACGATACTGTCTCGATCGCGAGATACGATAAATCCGTTTACTCCATCTTCGATGAGCTCTAGGGCACTCCCAACCGCTGTGCTGATCACTGGCGTGCCCGTCGCCATTGCTTCGATCAGCGCTAAACTCCACCCCTCAGTACTGGAGGGCATCACGAAGAGGTCACTCCTCACTAAAAGCTCGGGCACGTCCTGTCTTCTGCCTAGAAACGTCACGCGCGCCGAAACACCCAATTTAGCTGCGAGATTTTGGTATTTCTTTATATCGTAAGTGTCCCCACCAACAATAGTAAGAGTAACCTGCTCAGGAAGCACCGCCAATGCATCCAATATGAACCGAAGC
>CAIXXC010000133.1 GCA_903923205.1 uncultured Rhodospirillales bacterium
AACCAGATCGAAGTCTCATCACCGATATCAAGATTGCCGATCAGTACCGCGTTCGGGGCGACGAAGGCGGTAGGACTGACCGTCGGGCTATGCCCGTCATAGGGAATGATGAGTGGGCTCACAGGGGTGATCTCCGATCCGCGTAAGGGGGCAACAGGTGGGTCTGGCGAAAACTGCGCCGAAGCCGTCCGGCGTCGCAACAAAAAAGCGGAGGCCGGGCGCGGTTTTCGTGGACGCGGGCAGGGCGTGATGGCTAAAAGTGAAAATCGTTCTTAGCACTTGCAGTCTACGGCATAGACTTTTGGTACTTGATATAAAAATGAACAATATTGGAAGTATAGGGCGGTTGTGCCCGAAATTTGCGCTGTCAATCGCCCCTGTTCTGTTGTGCTGGCCAGACCTTGCTAGGGCTGCCACGACGGTCCCCGAGAATGCCGGTAATACGGCCTGGGTGCTCGCGGCTTCGGCGCTGGTGCTGTTCATGACCTTGCCCGGACTGGCGCTTTTTTACGGCGGTCTGGTGCAATCGCGGAATCTGCTATCGGTGCTGATGCATTGCTTTGTCGTGTGCTGCATCGCCTCGGTCGTATGGGGAGTGTGCGGTTACAGCCTCGCGTTTACCGGAGACGGCGCCTGGATCGGCGGGCTGACCAAGGTCTTCCTGCCGCATCTCGATACGATTCTGGCCAATGGCTTGCCCGAGAGCGTCTACGTGCTGTTTCAGATGACGTTTGCCATCATCACCCCGGCTCTGATCATTGGCGCGTTCCCTGAGAGGGTGCGGTTTCCATTCGTCATGGTGTTCACGGCGGCCTGGATGCTGCTGGTCTACCTGCCGGTCGCCCATTGGGTCTGGGGCGGCGGTTGGCTTGCCGCCCGCGGCGTCATCGATTTCGCCGGCGGCATCGTGGTCCATACCACGGCGGGTGGTGCTGCGTTGGTGCTGGCAGTCATGATTGGCCCGCGCCGGGGATTTCCGGAAAGCATGCGACCGCCGCATAATTCAGGCATGACCATGACGGGCGCGGGCATGCTCTGGGTCGGCTGGTTCGGCTTCAATGGCGGCAGCGCGCTGGCGGCGAACGGGTCCGCCGGGATGGCGATCCTTGCCACCCATTTCGCGGCAGCGACGGCGGCTCTGACCTGGATGGCGGTCGAATGGCGCCATTATCATCGCCCGACCTCGGTTGGTTTCGTGACAGGCTGCGTCGCGGGTCTTGCCGCCGTGACCCCCGCCGCCGGCTATATCGGGCCTGCGGGGGCGATGGTGATCGGGATCGTTTCGGGATCGGTCTGCTTCTTTGTGACCGACGCTGTCAAAAGGCGCTTCCGCATCGATGATTCGCTTGATGTTTTCGCCGTTCATGGCGTGGGCGGCATGCTCGGTGCCCTTCTGGTCGCCCCCTTTATGCTCCCGCAGTTGGGCGGCATGGGCTTCGCCCCAGGCATGGATCTCGCTTCTCAGGCAACGGCGCAATTGCTGGGCGTTGTCACCACGCTCGTGTGGACAGTGGCGGCGACCTACTTTCTGGTGAAGGTGCTCAAAGTGTTCGTCGGAACCCGCGTCAGCGATGACGAGGAGCGCGAGGGCCTCGACGTCGCCATTCACGGCGAACGCGCTTACGACCATGCCTGAGGCGCGTGGTGAAGCGTCCCGCTTCGGCTGATCAGGTACGTCGGAACGGTGGAGATAAAAAAAGGGGTTGGACGCGAGTCCAACCCCTTTTTGTCGATGGCGATCCCCGGTCGCGACCGGGGTCTCCAATTAGCGCTTCGAGAACTGGAAGCTGCGGCGGGCCTTTGCCTTGCCGTATTTCTTGCGCTCGACCGTACGGCTGTCGCGGGTCAGGAAGCCATGCGACTTCAAGACCGGACGCAGATCGGGCTCGAAATAGGTGAGCGCTTTCGAGATGCCGTGGCGAACCGCGCCGGCCTGGCCCGAGAGGCCACCACCCGACACCGTGCACCAGACATCATAGACGCCGACGCGGTCGGCGAAGCCGAACGGTTGGGCCAGGATCATGCGGAGCACCGGACGGGCGAAATACACCGTGGCGTCCTTGCCATTGATCGTGAGCTTGCCGGAGCCGCGCTTGATCCAGACGCGGGCGACCGCGTCCTTGCGCTTGCCGGTGGCATAGGCGCGGCCCTGTGCGTCGATCTTCGGCTGGACGGCCTCGACTTCTTCGACCGGCGTGGCGGCAACGCGCGAACGGGACAGGACCGTCTTCAACGTACCGAGAGAGGAGAGATCAGACATTTCAGGCGACTCGCTTGTTCTTCGTGTTCAGCGCGGCGACATCCAGAATTTCCGGCTGCTGCGCTTCGTGCGGATGGCTCGGGCCGGCATAGACCCGCAGGTTGCTCATCACCTTGCGGCCGAGCGGTCCGCGCGGAACCATACGCTCCACGGCCTTCTCGATCACCCGCTCGGGGTGCTTGCCGTCGAGGATCTGGCCCTTGGAGCGACCCTTGATGCCGCCGGCAAAGCCGGTGTGCCAATAAAAGATGTCGTCCTTGCGCTTGTTGCCGGTCAACTGGACCTTCTCGGCATTGATCACGACAATATAATCGCCATCATCCATATGAGGAGTGAAGGTCGGCTTGTGCTTGCCGCGCAGACGATTGGCGATGATCACGGCGAGGCGGCCAAGAACCACCCCGTCGGCGTCGATCAACGTCCAACGCTTGTCGAAGTCGGACGGTTTGGAGGTATAGGTACTCATCGATCACGAACTCATTTCGAAGTGCATCGAAAGGCGGACGCAGGCGCGCCAACCCTTTGGAAGCGGCGTCGATACAGGAGGCAAGTAGGATCGTCAACAGAAAATGCAACGATTAGAGAGTCGTAGTGATGCGGTACTATAGTATGAAATTCATAACTCTCTGATTTTCAAGAATAAAAATCGCTAGCGCTTCACGCTCAACGGAGACGTCGCACATGCGCCATGACCAATACCCCGATTCCTACATCCCCAATATCCTTGCCGGCACGCGTGTGATTGCCCTGGTTGGCGCGAGCCCAAAGCCGAGCCGTGACAGTTACGAGGTGATGCAGTTCATGCAGCGTCATGGCTACCGAGTCATACCGGTCAACCCCCAGGCCGCCGGGACGACTATTCTGGGCGAGACCTGCGTGACGGCGCTCGCCGACATCGCCGAACCTGTCGATATGGTCGATGTGTTTCGCAAGTCTGACGCCGTACCGGAGATCGTGGATGCGGCGATTGCCATCGGAGCGAAAACGATCTGGCTTCAGCTTGGGGTCGTGCATGCGGAGGCGGCCCGCCGTGCCGAGGCGGCTGGGATCGCCGTCGTGATGGATCGCTGCCCGAAGATTGAGCTCCTCCGCACCGCAGGCTGAGCCCTTATGGTGAACGGACGAGCGAGTGCCGCAGCAATATGGCGCGCAGTAGCATAAAGACGCCTGTTCGGTAAATATTAGGACAGTTCGCTGGTTCTCTGGGAAAATTGATCTTGATCATTTCTCTTTTCGAGGAATAGCCTTGGCCACGTGGTGAGGTGACCCACGGAGGTGAGTGGGATGACAGCAGCCCAGGACCATTTTCCGGCGGGAGGATCACGCGGGCTGCGGACACACGCGGCCGACGTTACCCAGGTTTGGCGAGAGCTGCCCGCGCGCTGCCGCTCTCTCTTCCTGGTCGCCCTTGTCCTTGTCCTGATGGCTGGTCTCGCGGCGGAGCTGATGCCGGGCCAGACGGCGAAGGTCATCCTCGACAATATCCACTGGACCATCAGTTGTCTTCTTGCGGCCATCATCGCGTGGCTTGGCCTGCCGCCCCTGTCTGGTGCGAGCGTTGGCGAAAGGCATCTTCTCGCGCCTCTTGCGCTGACGGGTTACGCGCTGGGACAGGTGCTCTCGGATATCCAACTCGCCATTGGCTGGAATCCCTTCCCTTCGCCAGCTGATGCGTTTTGCCTTACCCTTGGCTTTGGTCTGTGTCTGTCGTTGATCCTGACCCTAAATCGTCGTTTCACCGGCACCCGACGATTGACGGTCATCCTTGATACCCTGGCCCTGACGATCATCGCGGTCGCTGCCGGCGTATTGCTCTATATCCCGCGGCAGGGCGCGGACAGTGCCATTCAAATGGCCGTGCTGATCGCCTATCCCCTCAGTCTGTTGACTGCGGCCGCGCTGGCATTCTCGATCTGCAGCCATCTCGCGTTTCGGTCTCCCTGGGGCTGGATGGGTTATGTCGCGGCACTGGGGGTGACAGGGCTGCAGTGGTTGCGATGGAACTATCTGACGCTGATTGGTGGCCCGGAGAGTGGCACGGCGAGCAATATCGTCTGTTCAGTCACGACATTGTGCCTCGGGCTTTCAGTCGTCGCGGCTCAGCGCTTTGAGGCGGCGGAACCTAAAAACCCTGTGGGGATCGATACGGTAATACGCTTGGTGCCGCTCTATGTCAGTGCCGGCGCCCTTATCGTCGGTCTCTTTCTTCTGCTCGAGCGCCCGACAGACGGTTTTGTTCGTGGCGTTATTCTGGCCGGCTCCGTGGCAATCATCATGGTGGAACTGTTCTCGCAGCAATTACTGTTGCGAGAACGCAGCCGGCTCCATGATGAACTGCTCGAAACGCATGGTGATCTGGAGGAAGCAATCAGGGCGCTGACCCTGAGCAACAGCCATCATGTCGAGGCATTGGTCCGGGCGGAGAGTGCCAATCGTGCCAAATCAATGTTCCTAGCCAACATGAGCCATGAGCTGCGGACGCCGCTGAATGCGGTGATTGGTTTTTCCGAGGTAATGAACCTCGACGTCGAGCAATTGCCAGAGGCCATTCGCCGCTACCCGGCAAGCATCGCCCAGGCGGGGCATCAACTCCTGGGGGTCATCGAGGGGATCCTGGCGATCTCCGAGACCGATCTTGATGCCATCGATGCGGTGAAGGGTCCGGTACGGCTATCCCAGGTGATTGAATCAGCGATCGGTGGCCTGCGGCCTGCGGCAGCGGGCAAGCAGATCAGTTTCCAGATCGACGTATCCCAAGACCTCATCATCGATGCTGATCGCCGGCTGCTGCGACAAGCCTTGTTCCATGTCGTTGGTAATGCTGTCAAATACTCACCGCGCTCCGGTCTTGTTGCGATTTTTGCCGACCATGTGAATGCCGACATCACACTTCATATCGTGGACCACGGCCCGGGCATCAGTGGTGCCGAACAAACGGCTGCGGTGGAGCCGTTTGCAAGAACCGGGACTGCGACGATCTCTGGCAATGGCGGCCTTGGCATCGGCCTCTCCCTCAGTCGCCGTTTCATCGAACTCCAGGGAGGTACGCTTTCGTTTGGACGGGTCCTGCCGACCGGAACGGAAGTCTTGATCACCCTCACCCAGTTCGATCGCGAAGTCTGAGGAGGACGGGATCTCCAGCCGCCATACGCGATACTGGAATTCTTCGTCGGCACGGATTTAGCCAGTGAGGATTCGTGGGGTAATGGCGCAAAAAACAATAATTGAATATTTAGAAGCAATATAATAAATAACAAATTTTCTATTATTAACAAATGAATAAAATTATATCATATTTAAAAATATTGTTAATTTATAATGAATATT
>CAIXXC010000134.1 GCA_903923205.1 uncultured Rhodospirillales bacterium
CGCTCGGCACGGCCCAACACGCTTTCGCTGATAGCCCGTCCGGCAGTCCGGACAGCAAACGTAGCGCGCTCTTCGCGGAGATTTTTGGCGATATTCAAGGCTATTATATCGATCCGCAGCCGCTACCCGCACTCGCCGAATCCGGCCTCAATGCGCTTGGTGGCAGCGGGGACATTTTCCGTGTCGAATACAATGATCACATCATCGCCTTTCGTCATCGCGGCGAGTTGCTAGGCCAGGCCGCACGCCCGGCAGACGACGATATTGATGGTTGGGGCGCCATCATCGCGATCGGTACCGCCAAGGCAAAGTCGGTCACGCCGGGTCTTGCGACCTTGGACGACGACGATATCGATGAGACGATGATTTCAGCGATGTTGAAGCATTTCGACCGGTTTTCGCGCTATTCGGAACCTCAATCGGCGCAAGCACAACGCGATAATCGTGATGGTTTTGGTGGCGTCGGTATTGGTATCGACCAGAGCGATTCTCTGCCATTGGTCACCGAGGTGTTCGCTGGGGGGCCGGCCGCAGACTCTGGACTGCGCGTCGGTGACCATCTCCTGACAATCAACGGCAAGCTTTTGCAGGGAATGACACGCGATGCCGTCGTCGACCTTTTGCGCGGCCCCATTTCGAGCGTCGTCGATGTCGCCGTCCGACGTGAGAACGCGGCGATCCCACTCACCTTCCGGCTTACCCGGTCACTGATTGTTCCACCAACCGTTCGGGAGCACCTCCTCGAAGGCGGAATTATTGTGCTTCAGATAAGTGAATTCAACGCGGAGACCTCGACAACGCTTGACGCTGCACTGCTCGAGGCCAAACGCGACACCGCCGGCGGCCTGCGCGGGATCATCCTTGATTTACGCGGTAATCCCGGGGGCCTGCTGGCAAGGGGTGGCGGCGTGGATGCAGCCTCACTCTTCCTCGATCATGGGGACATTGTTTCGACGCGCGGCCGCAATCCCGGCAGTATCCAGCATTTCGTCGCCGATAATCATGACGTGACCCAGGGCTTACCCCTGGTGATCCTGGTGAACGGAGGCTCAGCCTCGGCAGCAGAGGTGTTGACCGCTGCGCTCCAGGATCAGGGCCGCGCCGTGGTCGTCGGTTCGGCATCATATGGCAAAGGGACAGTGCAAGAGGTCAATGATCTGCGTAACGGCGCCGAACTCACCTTGACTTGGGCGCGGCTTTATCCGCCGGATGGCTACTTGCTTCATGGCCATGGCGTGATCCCTCAATTCTGTACGAGCGGCACCACCCAGGGGATCGATGCGATCATTGCGCAAGGCTTGCATCCCAGCGATTCGTTGCAAGAGCTCCCCAGGGCGAGCCTTGACGGGGCGCAATGGTCTGAATTGCGGCAGCATTGCCCCCCGGTCGTTGGCAACAATAACCACGATCTAGAGTTGGCCAAACGCGTGATTAAGGACCAGATATCTTATCGAGCGGCTCTGCGGCCGCCGGCGACGACGATCGCGCGCCGACCAGGCAACTGAGCATGAAATTTCCGATCTAGCGCGCCCAAAATCAATTTACTTGGATAATTATCATCACTAATATAATACCGCCAACTGTAATGCTTAGGGGC
>CAIXXC010000135.1 GCA_903923205.1 uncultured Rhodospirillales bacterium
GGCCTTCAAAACACCCAGATACCCGCGGGGTGGAGCAGCCCGGTAGCTCGTCAGGCTCATAACCTGAAGGTCATAGGTTCAAATCCTATCCCCGCAACCAAATAACCACAAAAGCCTTAGCTTAGTACAAGCTAGGGCTTTTGTCGTGTCGCGCTCATAGACCGAGGAAATCCTCACCAGGGCGGCGGCCAACTTCCAGTAAACCATAACCAACGCGGCCAAACTCATCGGTGAACCGGGCCATGCATTCCTGCAGCCGATAGCCATCGAAGAAGATGGTGCACGCCGAGACAACCGAACCGTCAATTCGGGTACGAGTGCCCGAGGGGGTGGCGAGGATCGCCAACACGCCGGTGGGGATGCCGCGATCGTCACTCTGCACGGTCATTTCAGCGATTATAGGCTGGTGGAAGACAGAGCCATCCCATTCCCAGCTTGCATCAACGATCCCCTTACGATGACGCACACGGACCAAGCCTGCCGCTGTTCCATCATCGAAGACGGGCGATATCAGTTCGTGTGAGCCCATCGCTTCCCAGTCGCGCTTGCCCGTTGCATGGTCGCGAAAGCCGGTGCCGGAAAGGTTCCACGAGCGATTGCGCAGCTTAAGCGTCCCCTCGAATCGCGCGCCCTGTTCGAGATGAAGATGTCGAAGGCTGTTATTGTAGGCGGGATGCACGGCAGACCAGATGAGGTCGAGATGTACCCCCGTATAATCGTCGTCGAAGCGCAGGCGGTAGCGTTCAAGTAACCGCTCCGCCCGGATTGAGAGCCCATCGAGCGTAAGACCGGTCTCTATGTCGCCGCCCGGCAGGGGGCGGTCCATTCGCGAGCGGTTATAGACCTCCTCGCCGCCGGCAAAGAGGGCGAACCACATATTGCCGACACGAGCATTCGGCAACAGGCCAATGCGGAGGTAACCGCCGACACCGGCGATCGGATCATAGAAGTTGAAATACCAACTCTCGTTCCAGGTCGCGGCATCGGTGTCGGGGGTGTGGCGTCGGTCCATCTCCGGCGTAACCGGCATCCCGTTCTCCTGTTCTAACCAAAACGTCAAATCCGGTTACGCCGGCAATGCTGATTGCGACGTTATCATTATCGAACATGACCGGGCCAAATGACTAGGGGCCGTAGCCGTATTTCAGGATGACCGCCCGTGCTGCGTCTGATTTCAGGAACGCCAGGAACCCTTTGGCGGCTGTGTTGTCAGTTCCAGTTTTAAGCAGAACAGCCTGTTGGATAAGGGGAGGGTACATCGACTGCGGTACGATCCACAGCGATCCAGGTTTGGCGAGCTTGACCTGAGACAGGGCGACGAAGCCGAGTTCCGCATTGCCCGTCTGCACGAATTGATAGGCCTGGGAAATACTGGTGCCTGTTACGAATTTCGGCTTGTCCTGGTCGAGGACGCCCATTTTGCGCATCGTTTCAATCGCCGCCGCACCATAAGGGGCGAGCCTGGGATCGGCGATGGCAAGATGTTTGAACTTATCCAGCGCGAGAACCTTGCCATCTTCATCGACAAGAGCCGGATCACGACTCCACAGCGCCAGCTTACCGATCGCATAAGTGTAGCGGCTTCCGGCTACCGCCAGGCCTGCCTTTTCGGCCTGGATCGGATGATCGGCGTCAGCAGAGAGCAGAACGTCGTAGGGCGCGCTCTGGGCGATGAGGGCGTAGAGCTGGCCTGTTGCACCAAAGCTCAGTTCCAATTTATCGCCGCTCTGCTTTTCGTAAAGCGCGGCGATCTCCCGGGCGGGCGCAGTGAAATTCGCAGCCACTGCAACCTTGCACGTTTCCGCACGGACAATGCCGGGCGATAGGGCAAAGCAGAGCACAATACCCCAGGCTGCTGTGATCATCCGAGCAACCGGATGGACGTGTTCGGTGATGCGCATGAGTAAAACCCCAGGATGGTGAAGGTTTAGTCGGATATGGCTTAGCTCGGTGCCATCGCATTCATCGTCGCGAGCATCGCGCTAGTGCACGCTGCGGGAGCGTTCGGCTCGGGCTGGGTTTGCCGCCGCTATTGCGATCTCGCCAGCGTGATGATGTACAAGCCGCCATCTCCGGTCAATAAGCCGAAACTGGTTGGTTGCCGCCAGCACTGCCGGACCGACAATCTCGACGCAGAGTATGCGCGCCTCGGCCCCGGTGATGATGGCCTGGGGCTTGAGGCACTGGATTTCCGGTGGTGACGGGCCGGCAAAGATATTTGCCCAGCTTCCGAGCACGGCGGCGCGTCCAACGAGCGCCGACCATCCCGGGTGAATACAGGACACCGCGTCATCATCAGCCCATATCAGGGCCATCGCATTGTTATTGCTTGCCGAAATCGCCGCATAGAAAGCGGCATTGGCAGCGATTGCCTCTTGTTCCTGTGTCATCGGGGTAGGATCATCGATGACACTTTGGCGATCAAGCCAAAAGGCGGCACCTTGCGAGTGCTGGCTTTGGCAGCAGTGTTCACTTAGCATCCTGGGCAGATTGAACAACGTCGGAAAAACCGCGCACAACAGCGGTCGTTTTCGGTCTTTAATCCGCGGGTCAGATCGTTTCGATCCAGCCGTCTGATCGCCTACATATGGATGAATAGCGATGCTGCGAGACGCCCTGCGAGGCAAGACGGTTGTCGATTTCACGCATATTGGCGCCGGGCCCCAGTGCACAATGCTTTTGGCCGATATGGGTGCCCGGGTCATCAAGGTAGAGCCGCCGGAAGGCGATCTGGGCCGCATGTTGGGGCCACCCTGGATCGGCACGGATAGCGCTGTCTATCATGGCTTCAATCGGAACAAGCAGGACCTCTGTCTCGATCTCAAAACGGAGGCGGGGGCCGCCGTGGCCCGGCGGCTGATAGAGCAGGCCGATATCCTGGTCGAGAGCATGCGCCCCGGTGTGATGGAGCGCCTCGGCCTCGGTTATGGGCGGATTGCGGCCGACAACCCGGGTATCGTCTACTGTTCCGTTTCAGCGTACGGCCAGACTGGCCCCTATGCGCAGCGTCCCGGCGTTGACGGCATCCTCCAGGCGGATAGCGGCCTGATGAGCATAATCGGCATTCCCGGTGGGGAGCCCGTCAAGGTGCAGGCCCCGGTTGTCGATGTCTTTACCGGCTACGTGGCCGCGATGGGTGTCCTGGCACGGTTGCTCCAGCGGACGGCGGGTGGTGCTGGCAGTCATCTCGATGTCAGTCTGTTCAACTCGGCGATCGCGTTGCAGCAGGTCTCGCTGACGTCGTTTATGGCCGACGGGGTGCTGCCGCAGCTCATGGGAAGCGCCGCACCCTACTCGGCGCCCAATGAAGCCTTCGAGACCGCTGATGGCTGGATCATGGTTGCCGCCTATAACGGCCAACGCTGGGATCGGCTCTGCGATACGCTTGGCTGTCCGGAGTTGACTCATGACCCGCGTTTCGACACCTCTGCCAAGCGGGTTGCAAACCGAACGGACATGCGCGAGCTCTTGACCCAATATTTCAAGACGATGCCGACAGCGCTCTGGATGGAAGCCCTTCAGGGTGCCGATATTCTGTGTGCGCCAGTCGCCAATTATCAGACTTTGGCGGATCATCCGCAGTTGGCCGCAAACGGCATGGTGATATCGCTCGATCACCCGGCCTATGGCGTCATCCGTGCCATCGGGTTCCCGATTGACAGTGCTGAAACCAACGGGAGCGGCCATACCGTCGCCCCTGACCGTGGTCGGGATTCAGTCAAAATTCTCCGGGAGGCCGGATACTCGGCAGATGAAATCGAGGCGCTTGTCAGCCAGAAAATCGTCAGGGTCAGCGAATAGAATATCGAACGCGATTGCGGGGAGACTCGGGCGTCATGAAGGCGATTATCTGTGAAAAATGGGGACCACCCGCGAGCTTGGGTTGGTCCGAGGTTGCGCTTCGTCCGCTTGAGCCTGGGCAGGTCCGCATCCGGGTCCGGGCGAGCGGGGTTAACTTCGCCGATATCCTGATGGTTGGCGGTACCTACCAGGTAAAGCCGTCCTTCCCCTTCACGCCTGGGCTGGAATCGGCGGGCGACGTGATCGAGGTTTCCTCCGGTGTCGAGCACCTAGCCGCTGGCGACCGTGTTCTGGCGGTATCGCGTTTCGGTGGTGGCTATGCCGAAGAACTTGTGATCGATGCACGCGCTGTTGTCGCGATCCCAGCGGCGATGAGTTATGAGACCGCGGCAGCGTTCCCTGTCGCCTATGGTACGGCGCATTTCGCCCTGACCCATCGCGGCGCGCTGCAACCTCGTGAATGGCTTGTCGTCACCGGAGCTGCCGGCGGTGTCGGCCTCGCAGCGGTTGAGATAGGCAAACAACTGGGGGCAAAGGTTATCGCCGTCGCGGGCGGCGCGGATAAATGTGCTATCGCCTTGCACTATGGTGCCGACGCCACGATCGACCATCAGGCCGAAACGGTTCATCAGCGGATCAGGGAAATTACCGGCGGCAATGGCGCCGATGTTGTGTTCGACCCGGTCGGCGGCGACATTTTCGATGAATGTCTGCGGGCCGTAAACTGGGAGGCGAGGGTGCTCGTCATCGGGTTTGCCGCTGGGCGAATCCAAGAGGTGCCGGCGAACCGTATCCTGGTGAAGAATATCTCGGTTACCGGCGTGGTCTGGGGGGCGCAGGCCGCGCGAGACCCGGTGCTGGTCAGCAACCTCCTGCGCATTCTCCTTGGGTGGTACGCGGACGGCAGGCTCAAACCACTTGTCGCAGCGACATATCCGCTTTCGGAAGCGGCA
>CAIXXC010000136.1 GCA_903923205.1 uncultured Rhodospirillales bacterium
CTGGGCCTGATTGCGTTCGGTCACGTCTTCGACCATCACGACAATAGCCGCCTCACCATCCCAGGCGACGAGGACACCGTGCGTGACAAGGTCGAGCACCCGCCCGCTCTTGCCACGCGCGGTGACGTCGAAGGTTACCACCCGCGCCTCGCCCAGCAGCAACCGCGCGCGCGAACCCCTCACCTGCTCGGCGAGACCGGGGTCATAATGTAAAAGGTCACAGGAATCGCTGCCCAGGATCTCCTTCGTCGACCAGCCAATGATCTCGGACAGGCGTGGATTGGCGTAGACGATTTCACCGTTCTGAACGACATAGATTCCCAAGGGGGATTGCTCGACCATCCTGCGATAGCTTCGTTCTCTTTCTACAAGCTCCGCCGCACTCCGTTTGATTTCAGTAAGATCAAGAAATTGAACGACGATATCATCACCACTGACACTGGTGTAGGCGCGGCAAATTCGGGGACTGCCATCCTTGCAACAAATCGTCATCTCGGGCGAGATCGATACGTGACTAGGACCACTGGCAACCGCGTGGGGCAAAACAACCTCGCGCCACTCTGCAAGGTGCCGGGCGGATTCTGTCGGATCGGGAAAAGCCAGCCGGAACCAGGCCTTCTCATCCGGCATCTCGGCATATCCATATCCGAAGCTCTGCTCATGCGCTTTATTGACGAAGCGGATCAGTCCGCTGGCGCACGACACGATCTGCATCGGCACAGGCGAGGCGTTGAAGGCGCGCGAAAACCGGGGCTCGCTGGCCTTGCGGGCGATCTCGGCGAGTTCCTTATCGCGCAAGGAGCGCGACGCCTGAAGTGCCAAGGAGACATTACGAGCCGCCTCCTCGAGCAATAAGGTCAATTCGGCGTCGAAGTGATCTTCGTAACCGGAGTAGAACGTCAGCGCCGCAATCGCGTTCCCGTCAACAATAACCGGAACCGCAGCCGAGGATCTGATCCCGTATTTTCCACCCAGCATGTGCCAGGGTGCGGTGGCGGCATCGCCGTCAAAGTCATTCGAGACGATAATGCGCTGTTCAACCATACAGCGCCGGGTTGGACCCATGCTGGTCTTGAGCGTCGGATTCGTGGTGATAACCAGTCCGGCAACATAATCGGCAGCACCGCCGAAGGCGGCTTGCGGGATGACTTTATCGCCCTCTTTGTTCAGCACGCCCGCCCAAGCAAGCAGAAAATCACCCTCCTGAACCGCGACCTCGCAGACGGCTGCCAGAATCGCTTCGCTAGTATCAAGGCGCCCGATCGCGGTATTGGTATGGTTCAGGAAAACATTGAACGCGTTGAGCCGTTCGACACGGCGCTGGGCAAGCGTCGCGAGCCTCTCAAGTTTGATGGCGATCATCTGCTGTTCGATGATTTGCGCCAGATCATCCAGGATGGCGCGGTCTTCGTTCGAGAATTTCCGCGCGGCCCGATCCATGATGCACAGCGTCCCGACATGGGCACCGTCATCCGCCCGCAAGGGGCGACCCGCGTAGAAACGGATCTTTGGGTCCTCGACAACGAGTGGATTGTCAGAGAAACGCGGATCTTCGCGGGTGTCTTCGACAACGAGGATGTCATCGCCCAGAATTGCGTGCGCGCAAAAGGCGATGTCACGCGATGTTTCGGTGGCACTCAAACCGACACAGGATTTGAACCATTGGCGGTTATGGTCGACAAGGCTGACCGCCACCATCGGCACAGCGAATATCCGCGCCGCAAGGCGGGTCACACGGTCGAATCGGGCGTCGTTCGGAGTATCGAGAATATCGAGCGCGGCAAGCGAACCTAGCCGCTCTGATTCATGAATTGGAAGTGGCGCCACCTGCATCGATTTGGCCCCGATCTTCCAAGGCACTGGAGACACTGAATGTCATCAGACGATACACCGAGTCCATTGCGTTACAAATTGTTTCTAGGCTTTGGGTTGCCTTCCCGATTTGTCATGGTCCTGGGCGGAGCAAATCGTGCAAACGCTGCTTTTGTGGCACCGGGCCGGGTAACCGTCTGGGTAACGAAGGTGCCGCTCGCCCGATAACTACCCCGATCTGGTTTCGTAAACCAACGACGCAGCGTACGATCGCTCTATTGAAATCGAAGAAGGGTAATATCCTGTTACCCTATCCGGCTGAAGTCCTGTTGGCCAAAGGCAAACCCTGATTTTATGGAATGACACACAGAGGGAGCTCAACATGGCATTTATTCTTATGGTGATTGTTATGACGGCCGACAATGCGAGCGTGCAGCATGTTGACAGCATGCGCTTCGATACTCTCGCTGCGTGCGAGGCCGCCAAGACCGAGATCAACAAGCAGATCTATCAGGGCTTCTCCACCAACGTCAAAATGGTGTGCGTGTCATCCGGTACCGGCACCCATGGTTAGGGCGCGACGGGGGCCGTGATCACCTCGGTTGACGCGTGCGACGACGTCATCGCGAATGACTTGCTATAAAGATTTCGTTAACCCAGTTTCATCCTTGGAAATATCGTTTAGAGCATGGTCGGGTGAAATGAACATGAAAGCATACCTTTGCGTCGCAACGATGATCGTCACTTCAGGACTCTCTAGCGTGGCATCCGCCAGCTCCCAGCCCTTCATCGGAGAGATCGACACGTTTGGCTACAAATCCTGCCCGGAAGGCTGGGCGGAAGCAAAGGGCCAATTGCTCGCGGTCACCCGATACTCGGCATTGTTCGGCGTCTTTGGCAACCGGTATGGGGGTAATGGCGTTTCTAGCTTTCGACTACCCAACCTCAAGTCAGTCGCAACGATTCCCGAGGGAGCCGAATCAGGCGGCGCCGGCAAGGCGCAAGCAAAGGGTGGCCCGCCCCTCATCCAGTGTATCGCGCTTCGAGGAATGAGCCCGATATTGCCAAATGAAAGCCGCAACGGGAATTCAGGAACCCAAATTCCGGGTGGATGGAATATCTCGACTGGTGACAAGGAGTAAGGTTGCTTCCGTTTCAGTCTAACCGCTGGTGTCGCACGCCCTGAGTGATCAGGGGCCTTGCCAGATTCCCGATGCCTGGCCGACCTCTCACCCGCCTTCTTTCCGTCCCCTGTTTTTTGTGTCTGAATGCAGAAAGCCCTAGCTTGTACTAAGCTAAGGCTTTTGTGGTTATTTGGTTGCGGGGATAGGATTTGAACCTATGACCTTCAGGTTATGAGCCTGACGAGCTACCGGGCTGCTCCACCCCGCGGGTATCTGGGTGTTTTGAAGGCC
>CAIXXC010000137.1 GCA_903923205.1 uncultured Rhodospirillales bacterium
CGACGATCGTGTCGTCTCTGCCCGTCACAAAAATGCCTCATGGAAGCCATGCCCCTCGGGTATGGTGCTAGGCTGGTCTTGCGTCCAGATTGGTGATATACATCTTCTTCTGGATTGTATGAGCCAAGGGCTCAGCCTGTTTTCGTTCCCGTCGTCCCGCTCCTCGATGGTACCGGCGCTGCTTCGCCGGTAACAGAAAGTTGTGATGGCGATTTGTCAGGCATTTCCGACCAGGACTTAGATTGTGTCGAGAGCATCGGATGTCGGATAAACTTGTATTCACCCAGGGTGATCATGTCGTCTATCCCAGCCACGGGGTGGGCAAGATTCTAAGCATCGAAATCCAAGAGATTTCGGGCTACTCGCTCAGTGTCTATGTCGTGCATTTCGACAAGGATCGCATGACCCTGCGCGTGCCCGTGGCGAAGGCCAAGGGCTCCGGCCTGCGGCGCCTATCGACTCAGAAGGAAATGGCGAGCGCGCTCGCCAAGTTGAAGGGTCGCTCCAAGGCCAAGCGGACCATGTGGAGCCGGCGTGCCCAGGAATATGAAGCGAAAATCAACTCAGGCGATCCGGGCTCGATCGCCGAAGTGGTCCGCGATCTCTATCGCAACACCGGTCAGCCGGACCAGTCCTACAGCGAACGTCAAATCTATCAGGCTGCGCTTGATCGCCTTGTCAGAGAGTTTGCCGCTGTCGAGGCAATCGACGAGCAGACTGCGACAGAGCGTCTTGAACAGATGCTGAACGCGGCCTGAGCCTGTACTCTGGGAAACGCCGAGGACCATAGTTTCGGATGGCATCGGCGTCATTTCATAGTCCGTCTCGCTTCGCAACACTCGTCAACCGTCCGAGAATCTGGGCTGTCGCCTCCATCCATGCCGATCTCAACCGACTTCAGACGGTCCATGACGCGCTCGAGCAACGGTTGGAGCCTCGCGACGGCTTGGTCTATCTCGGCAATACGATAGGACGACTGAACGCCGCACGCGCGACGATCGACGAGTTGCTGTCATTTCGACGGGGCTTCATCGCGCGCCCCGGGAGCTTTGTCGACGACCTCGTGTTCCTTCGCGGCAGCCAGGAAGAGATGTGGCAGAAACTGGTCGAGTTGCAATTCGCACCAGATCCGGTCGCCGTATACCAATGGATGATGGATCAGGGTGTCGGCGCGACGCTTGAAAGTTACGGTTTTGCCGCCGGTGAAGGTCTAGCCGTGATGCGTCAAGGTCCCGTCGCCATCACACGCTGGACCAATAATGTGCGCGCCGCCATCAAAGCGGTGCCGGGCCATGCGGATTTCCTTATCTCGCTACGACGGGCAGCCTATACCTCGGCCAATGAATTGCTTTTTGTGAACGCTGGCATTGACGCGCGGCGACCACTCTCCACCCAGAAGGATACGTTCTGGTGGGGCGGTAGCGGTTTCTTCGACCTTGCGGAGCCGTACTCGGGCTATCGCCGCGTCATTCGTGGCTTTGATCGCGAACACGACGGTCTCCTTGCCACTGATCACGCGGTCTCTCTCGACCACGGCTGCGGATTTGGTGGCGGCCTGATCGCTGCCTGCTTCAATCGCGAGGGTGAGATTGTCGATTGCTTCGAGGCGTGACCGCACGCCACACTTGCGCTATACACGCCCTCACGTCCTCGTAGCTCAGCAGGATAGAGCATCAGTTTCCTAAACTGAGGGTCGCACGTTCGAATCGTGTCGGGGACACCATAATAAGTCGTTGAAATTATTATTATTTCAACGACTTATTCTTTTTCAGGTAGCTAACTGCAACTGAACACCACCCGAAGAGAGGCCTACGCCCAGGCTTATTGCTCGGGCTCGGGTCACATTGGGGCGAAGCACCCTGGCGCGTGCTCCGTTGCAAGCCGAAATCCTTTCACTGCGCCGCAGAATAGATTTCGGACGCATGGGCGCGACTGGCTTGGCCCCACTACCCCCGGCAAAACCCAGCTCTGCTCTCTATATTCATGGTTGTTGCCTGAGAACCGGCGACCGTGGCGATAGACGCTGGTGCGGGTGCGTTTGTACCTTTACTGTCGACGCCAGGGTGGCTTATTCGGAACTCGGTACTGGTTCTAGGGGAAAAGTAGCAATGCGCATCGTTCTGGCTATTGTCCTGCTTCTTGGATTCACGATCCCCGCTTATGCCGATCTCGACTACAAATGCATGTCGACATGTAGACAGTCGGGGACGCAGGCGCCGGCCTGTATTCCGCAATGCACCTATACTGAGGTCCCCTCTTCTGGGCCCAGCCCGCAAGGCTTGGATTACAAGTGTCGGTCACGCTGTGTCAGCCAGGGCTATACGTTTGGCTATTGCTCTGCAGTCTGCACCGCGACACCAGGAATCACGTTCAATCCCAACCTGTTCACCAACTGACCCGGCAGGCGTTGGCGTTCTCGCCCACTTATCTGCGCCTTACCAAGACATGCGCACCGAGGTAGAGCAAAAAAATCATCCTCCTTCTCAAGAAGAACCCTGTAGGGCGATCGAACCAAAGCGACGCGCTTTCCGGAGAATGGGTAGAATGACCACTCCCCCGAAATTCGGGGCCTCCGATATCAGGGCCAGATAACGATAGGTAGGCTGTCCCATGAACATTGGCGAAATCCTGATTGGTCGCGGTTACGTCTCACTTGAAGACCTTGCCGCAGCCCGTGAACGTCAGAAATACGAGGCAGGACGGCTGGGCGAGAACCTTGTCGCCATGGGGCTCCTTTCGGAAGAGCAATTGGCGGCTGTTCTGCGCGAGACACCGCGCTCGCCGATGAACGTCGCCGAGACCGAGATCACATCCGCCAACCTCATGAACCTCCTGCTGAAGTTCATGCATGTCGAGGGCTGCGAACTCGTCGATGACCTTGCCAGTCGAATGCGCATCCCCAATAACGTGGTGCAGGAACTCATGGATGAGGCGACACAACGCCATTTCGTCCAGTCTGGTGGTGCCGTGACACGTTTCGGTCAGGGCACAAGCATCCGACACATTCTAAGCGAACGCGGGAGAGCTCTGGCCCTGCAGGCTTTGAACCAGTCGCTTTATGTTGGACCAGTGCCGGTCTCGTTTTCGGCCTACAAGGCGCAAATCGTCAAGCAACCGCTGTCACACGAGTCGTTGAGCGCCACGGAACTCCGTGCCACGTTGTCCGACCTCGTGGTCAGCGAAGATTATGTCGAAAAATTACTTCCCGCGATCAATGCAGGTCGCGCCACCTTGCTTTATGGCCCGCCCGGCAGCGGGAAGACAACAATCGCGAAGCGAATGGCGAGCCTTTACAAGGATGTCATTTACGTCCCGTTCGCTGTGGATATCGATGGTCAAATCGTGAAAGTGTTCGATGAGCGTCTCCATGTTCGAGCCGTATCAACAGATTCAGCGATTCCCGGATCGACAAAAGGTGGCCTCCGGCACGGGGTATTCGATGCCAGATGGGTCGCCTGCAGGCGTCCGGTTACGATTACGGGCGGTGAATTGTCTCTTGAGATGTTGGAATTGCAGTACGATTCTGACACAAAATTTTACGATGCGCCCCTTCATATGAAGGCTTTAAACGGCGTTCTACTGATCGATGATTTCGGTCGTCAGTTGGTTAGCCCGAAGATTCTGCTCAATAGGCTTATCGTGCCCATGGAAAACGGCATCGATTATTTGAAGACAAAGACGGGAAAAACGTTTCCTATCCCGTTTGACGGCACATTGATTTTCTCGACCAATATGAGCCCAACCGATTTGATGGACCACGCATTTTTGCGGAGGATCGCCTACAAGATCAAATTTCATCCGCCGAACGTCACCGAATTTCGACGAATATTCGAAAGTGAGGCGAAGCTCAGCGGCCTTACACTCACCGATGAAATATTTAACGGCGTTGTTACCCGGCTGACGTCTGGTGGATTTAGCCTGGCTCATTTCCAACCGCGTTTTGTCTGCGAGCATGTTCTCGACGCGTGTCGTGCCTTCAATACGCAAAACGAGATGACGCCTGACCTCGTCGCCAAAGCGCTGGCGAATCTCTATGTCGAACTCGAAGAATAATGAGCATTGGCGCTAAAGCGGCAGTTTTGCATCGATGAATGTGGCATTGATGCGCGGATCAGGCAAAACTGCGCCTGCGGGAAATTGCGGCAGATATCTAAAGCCGAACGGAACTTAGGACGGGATCATAGGAATGAAATTGCGAAGCGTATTCGTGGCCTGCCTGCTTCTTGGCCTCGGGGCTTGCGGCCCTACCCAAGCAACACTCGATCAACAGGCCGCGGCCAAGGCTGCGACTCAAGACCAGGCCGCTACGGCGGAATTAAAGCAATGCGATGCTCGATACCAGTCCCCGGTTGCACCCGAAAATGCCGTGGCTAAATTTCAATGCATGAGCACTGCGTATCATCATTTCTCAAAAAAACTTGAGGATTCCGACGAAACTTATTTCGCCAATAATCTGGCTTTGGCGCAGCTTTATGCCGATGGCAAGATCTCGTATGACGGCTTGAAAACGGGGATCGCCAAGAATTTCAAAACTC
>CAIXXC010000138.1 GCA_903923205.1 uncultured Rhodospirillales bacterium
ACGCAAGATCATCGGTAATCAGGACGGCCTGGGCAGCCGTGTCGTGCTCGGCCTGCGACAGCAGGTCCGCCGCGATCCAGGCAGGATCATTGCCGGCATCGGCGACCACAAGAATTTCCGACGGCCCCGCGATCGTATCAATTCCTACGGCGCCGAACACCCGCCGTTTCGCTGCGGCGACAAAGGCGTTGCCGGGCCCAACGATCTTATCCACCCGGGCGATGCTCTGGGTGCCATAAGCCAAAGCCGCCACTGCCTGAGCACCACCGATACGATAGATCTCGCTAACACCGGCCCGCCTGGCTGCGGCCAAGACAAGCGGGTTCAGGACCCCGTCAGGAGTCGGCACTACCATGACAACACGTTTAACGCCGGCAACTTTGGCCGGTATCGCGTTCATCAGTACAGAGCTTGGATAACTGGCCGTCCCGCCCGGAACGTAGAGCCCCGCGGAATCGATTGCCGACCAGCGCGCACCGAGTCTGACCCCGGCGTCATCGCGATAATCGACCGAGGCAGGCAATTGCGTACGATGGAATGCTTCTATTCTATCTGCAGCGAGATCAAGAGCCTGGAGCACATCGGGCGAGCACTGCGAAACAGCGGCGTCAACTTCGACGGCGGGGATCGAAAACCCGGCGACTTCAGGATCGAACCGATCGAAACGCCGCGTCAGCTCAGCCAGGGCAACGTCGCCGCGTCGACGAATGTCCGCGATGATTTCGCTAACCGTCGCATCGACATCGGCTGGCGTTTCGCGGGTCGCGTCAACCACCGCCGAGAATGCAGCGGCGAAGCCCGGATCGCCGCTGTTCAGGCGGCGCGGTTGGCCGACCAGATCACGCGGCATCGCGCACTACATCTTCGAACCGACGGATCCAGGCGCCGACCTCGTGCGGCCGCGTCTTAAGTGCCGCGCGATTGACGATGAGACGTGAAGAGATGTCGCAAATACGCTCGATCTCGACCAAACCGTTGGCGCGCAATGTGTCCCCGGTCTGAACGAGATCGACGATACGCCGACACAGGCCCAGCAGGGGCGCCAACTCCATGGCACCATTTAACTTGACGCATTCGGCCTGAACGCCGCGCTCGGCGAAATAGCGTTGTGTGATCTCGGGATATTTGGTGGCCACGCGCACATGGCTCCAGCGCGACGGCTCGTCCTTTGCGACCATATCGGCCGGCCCCGCGACCGATAGCCTGCAATGACCGACCTTAAGGTCGAGTGGCGCATAAATTTCGGGATATTGAAATTCCATCAGGACGTCATTACCGGCAACGCCGAGATGAGCCGCACCAAAGGCGACGAAGGTGGCGACGTCGAAATTCCGCACCCGCACGACATCGAGCATCGGCATGTTCGTCTTGAAGCGGAGCAGGCGCGATTTCGGGTCATCGAAAGCCGGCTCGATCTCCAAGCCGGTACGGCGCAACAACGGCATCACATCGCTCAGGATGCGTCCCTTCGGGAGCGCCAGGACCAGCGCCTCATTGCCACGTGCCTGCACCATCATTCCGGCTCCGACAAACAGTCTCTCATCAGGCAGCCGACGATCGCGGGTTCATGGCTCCTGGTCATGGTGGGGTTGCCAGGCTGCGGGCCATGGCTCCCCGAAGTCTTGTAGATGGCACAGGATGCCGGAGACTTCCAACCGAATCGCGCCACCGCCGGAAAATGCCAACTCGATGGCCCCTTCCTGCTCAAGGTAACGTGTCGCCAGGAGGGATAAAAACTGCTCGTGGCGCCCCTTATCAATCCCCCGGCGCCGCACCTTGGTCACCCGATCAACCACCAGGGCAGCCTTCACACGCGCGCCCTGCCCCACCTCCCATCGAAACCGGTTGGCGAGCAGGACGAAACGCTGCTCCTCGACCTGATAGCTCATGTCTGCAGCCAGAACCAATGCGTCCTGAAGGCAGGATGACAGGACGAGCAGATCAGCAGCATCCACCGCGCGCAGCCGAAGCGGGCTCGCGATATCAGCCCTGCCGATGTCTTCCTGGCCGCTCAGCTGCCGAGCCTTTCAATCGTCGCGCCACAGGCCGAAAGCTTGGCCTCCAGCCGCTCGTAGCCCCGGTCGAGGTGATAGACTCGGTTGATCGTCGTCTCGCCCTCTGCCGCGAGGCCGGCAAGGACCAGTGAAACCGATGCCCGCAGATCGGTCGCCATGACAGGCGCTCCCGTCAACTTCGGCACGCCGCGAATCAGGGCCGAGGCCCCGTGCACCGTGATATTGGCGCCAAGGCGGCAGAGTTCGGGCACATGCATGAAGCGGTTCTCGAAGATCGTCTCGGTGATCATCGCCGCACCATCCGCGATGCACATCAACGCCATCATCTGCGCCTGAAGGTCTGTAGGAAAGCCGGGGAAAGGCTCGGTCATGACATCGACGCCCGAGAGTGTCGGACGTTCACCCAGGCGACGACCTTGCACCCGGATACCGGCCTCGGACTCGGTCAGCGCGATGCCGGCCTTGCCGAGGACCTTCGAGAGACCAGGCAAAAGGGCGAGGCTTGAATGCGTCAGCGTGACGTCACCACCCGTGATCGCGGCCGCCATGACATAGGTCCCGGTCTCAATCCGGTCGGCGATGACCTGATGCGATGCCCCGTGCAAGGATCGTTTGCCGCGAACGACGATACGATCTGTCCCTGCCCCCTCGATATCGGCACCCATTGCCGTCAGGCAACGGGCCAGATCGACAATTTCGGGCTCACGCGCGGTATTGATCAGGACCGATTCGCCGTCTGCCAACGTCGCCGCCATCAGAATATTCTCGGTCGCGCCCACCGACACGAACGGAAAGGTGATCTCGGCACCGCGCAGCTGTCCGGGTACCGTCGCCTCGACATAGCCGCCAGCAATCGTGATGTCGGCCCCCATCTGCTCCAGCGCTTTGAGGTGGAGATCGACGGGGCGGGCACCAATGGCACAACCACCGGGAAGGGAGACACGCGCAATGCCGCAGCGGGCGAGCAGCGGCCCCAACACGAGGACGGACGCCCGCATCTTGCGAACGAGGTCATAGGGCGCCTCGGTCGAAGCAATACGACCGGCCTGCAAGGTCAGGGTATGGCCACGGCCCAATTCACCTCGACCATTGCCGGTCTCGGCCTCCATACCCAGACTGACGCCGTGCTGGGCCAGCAGGTTGGCCATCGAGACGATATCGGCCAGATGCGGCAGATTTCCCAGCACGAGCGGCTCTTCCGTCAGCAGGCTTGCAGCCATCAATGGCAGTCCGGCGTTCTTCGAGCCCGCGATAGGGATCGTGCCGCGCAAGGGGGCGCCGCCGCGAATCAGAATTCTATCCATGAAGTCGTGTCATTCTCTCTCGGGTACCAACGATGCTGGCTGCGAGGCCGGATCAGGCGTTTCGCGGGCGCGCGTCTGCGCCTTGCGCCGCGACAGGTTTTGCCGCAGCGCAGCGGCAAGCCGCTCCTGCCGCGCCCGGTCGCGCGCAGCGGCGCCTCGTTGGGCCGGCGCTGTTTTATCCTGTACCGTCATGATGTCACCTGTCGCATGGCATGATTCATACGGGATTGCGCGGCAATCCTCCAGCACCGTGCAGCCCCGCTGCATGCGATCTCGACATGACACGGTCACCGGATGTCCCACAGGTCACGCCATCTGCGGGATCAGAACAGATCCGTGCAAAGGTGACGAGACGCCGCTTGAACCAGCGGGCGGCGTGTGGCATGGTCCGCGCCGCTTCGACGGGGACACACACGCCCCACCCGGCGCTGCCGTAGCTCAGTGGTAGAGCACTCCCTTGGTAAGGGAGAGGTCGACAGTTCAATCCTGTCCGGCAGCACCATAAAAGTCCCAGCAAAACTGCCAAACACTGCGAATTCTCCATCCCGTTTTGTCCCAAAAACTTACACGATTGAACAGAACAAAACGGGATTTTACCGGACCACACCTGTAAAATCCGTGGAGTAAGTTCCCTTGGCGTTCTCGTTCTTCCGTCGAATCCGGCCCCCAGCACTCTAATAGTCTATCTGCGAACCGGGCGATCCGGTGCCGATTACGGCGACCCGTTTGCCGTCATAGCTGATCGATTTCGGCCACCTACCGGAATGATACTGCTCGCCCTTGAAGCTATCCTGCCCCTTGATATCCGGCGTGTTCGTGACCGAAAGCAGGCCGAGCGCCGTCACGAGGAAGGTCGCCGTCAATTGCTCGCCTGAGTCGGTCCGACCGACCCAATGATTGCAGGCTTCGTCAAAATGGGCTGGGACGACTTTGGCATCAAACATAATGTTTCGTCGTAGATCGAGACGATCAGCGACATGCTCAAGATAGGATAAAATCTGCGGCTGTGTCAGATAGCGGGTGGAAAAATTCCAGTCCTGCAACAGCGCCTTGTTGAACGAATAGCAATAAACGAGGCTCTCAGAGTCCGAGAGCGCCCCTGGGTAGCGGTTACAATACCGAGTCCCGCCAACATCGCTCGCCAGCGGAGGCCTGTCTCGGTCTCATGGCAAACAGTCCTAACTGGAACCCGATTAGTGCGTTGATCTAGATCATATCGTAGATCGTGCTGCTGCGATTGCAACGTCAAATTCCTTAGCCCTTGTAAATATACCGACAATCCCCATGTAAGCAACATACGTTACAATAAATAAGTTATTATCTTCATTAAATTATTTTCAAAATATATTAATGCATAACTAATATATTGATACACGTCTTTTTATTTTATACTTCAATCAAAACGTCATAGCACTGATTCTTTTAGGTTTTATTTATCTTATATAGAATTTCTCTTTTGATTTGATATAGAGAATTTCAAACCGCGCCAAGGCCTTCAAGGAGTTGATTCATGTCCAAAGATGATCCCTTTCATCTGGGAATTATTGAATGCCTGCCGCGCCTGCGAGGTTTCGCATATCTGCTGGCCCGCAACCATGCCGCCGCAGAAGACCTCGTTCAGGAAACGGTCCTGCGCGCGATCAAACATCGGAATCAGTTCGCGCCTGGGACCAACCTTAAGAGTTGGCTCGCCATTATTCTACGAAATCGCCATTTCAATGACCGACGTCGTGATGCTCTGCAGTTGAGCAGTCAGGTGGTCCTGAACCCGGTGGATACTCTCCACAGTGGTGGCCAGGAAGAATGCCTGGAGCTGCGCGATTTCGCCCGCGTATTCGCGCGTTTGCCAGAGAATCAACGCATGGCACTGCTCCTGGTCGGCGCCAATGGCAATTCATATGAGGAGGCCGCTTCAACGGCTGCCTGCGCCGTCGGCACGATGAAGAGTCGTGTTTCGCGCGCCCGGGGGTTTCTACAGATAGCGCTCAGCGAAGGTCCTTATGGGGTCGCCACCAAACGCGAATACGAGCGGCCGTGACGCGGGCGCAACGGGCAGGCACTATTTGGCGTGGTCTTTTTGCCATTTCTGGACGACGGCTAGCGACCGCGTTACATGCTCGTCCGGAGACATCGCTGTATAGGACATGAGAATCGTGCCCTCGGGCGAAATCACGTAGGACGTCCGATCCGAAATCCCGCCGAAACCCGGCAAGTGCACCATGACGGCATCATAGGCCCGTATCACGGACAGATCAGGATCCGAAGCGACGGGAAATTTTGCCCTGCATTCCCGTGTCGAAAAATCGCTCAGCGTGTCGATGTTGTCGCTCGACATACCGATCAAGGTCGCGCCGGCAGTGGTGAAGCTTTCCGCAGCTTCAGAGAACTCGTGCGCTTCAACGGTGCAGCCCGAGGTGAAGGCCTTGGGGAAGAAGTACAGCACGACGGGACCGTGAGTCAGCGCCTCTTTCAAGGAAAACCGGAAATGTTTGCCGCCGACGGCCGCATCGGCGGAGAAGTTAGGCGCCGTGTCGCCGACTTCCAGTGCGGCGAGCGCCGGAAAGCTCGTCAGGCAACCCAACAGCGCTAATATTGAGAAACGCCACATCGTCTTGTTCCTTCTGTTCAAATTACTCGCGACCATCTCGGGAGATATCGAAGGTCCTCACCCCTGATCCGCCCCGCGGCGGGATCAGAACTTCCGGATGCCGAAGCGTCCGCACGGCGTCGTGATAACCCGCCTGCCAATGTTCTTCCATCGTCCGCCGCGAGAACTCGAAATCCTTCGATGTCCCTTCGTAGTGCTTGGCGTGATAGATGAGTTGAATGATGTTGTAGCGCTTGTGGTCGCCTTCGGCGGCAAGTGCGTGCGCTTCAGGACAGTCCTTCACCTCGGGGGGAAGTTTTTCCAGCAGCGACCGGATGGCACCGCGCAGCTTCTGAAGCCGCTTGAACTGGTCGGTGGCTGCCCGTGTTCGGCTCGAATACTGGATATCCTTTGCCCTCACCAGAACCCCGGTAAGATCGCGCGGCAACTCTCCCGTCGCACTCCAGAGATCGACCTGGAAGGCCAATGTGTCGTGACGGGGAACACTATCGAGCACCCATTGCAGTGGCGTGTTTGAGACAATGCCGCCGTCCCAATACGACTCCCCGTCTATTTCGACAGCGGGGAAACCCGGTGGAAGGGCGCCACTCGCCATGACGTGGCGGGCGTCGATATGGTGGGTGGGTGTGTCGAAATAGACAAAATTTCCGCTTTCGACATTGACCGCGCCAACACTCAGCCGAGTCTCGCCGCGATTGAGTCGTTCAAAATCGACCAGCCGATCCAACGTCGCGCGCAGCGGCGCAGTGTCATAGAAACTGGTCGCGCCAGGATTACCCTTCGGCAGAAACATCGGCGACGGCAATCGGGGTTGGAAGAACTCGGGCGCACCGTTGAAAATGGTACCCATGGCCCTGCTCTGGTTGACGAAGGACCGAATCATGTCGCCATGGATCGGAATATTATCGAAGAGCGCTACACCTGCCGGTGTCTCGGTAACGGTCTCCCAAAAATCGCGCAGGCGGGGCACACGGTCCTTTAGCTCATTACCCGCGATGATCGCGGCGTTGACGGCGCCGATC
>CAIXXC010000139.1 GCA_903923205.1 uncultured Rhodospirillales bacterium
AACGAAGCCGGGACCGTGCCCGCCGGAGGCGGGGCGCTGTCGGTTGCCCATGCGAGCGGTTTTCAGTCCGATCTCGGCGTGGTCTACGCGGCGACCGGGATGCCGCTCTCCAAGGTTTCGGCCAGCCCTACGACCGGTCAATACTCGGTCTCCGGCAACGGCAGCTATGGCTTCGCTGCGGGCGATGCCGCAGCCGCGATTGTCTTCAGCTACAGCTATCTTGCCAATACGGGTACAGAGATCGCCATCACCAATCAGCCGATGGGGCAATCTCCGGTCTTCCAGGCAGTATTCGTTGAGACGTTCAACGGCAAGCAGCTCACGCTGCAGCTGAACGCCTGCGTCGCCGCCAAACTGACCTTGCCGACCAAGCAGGATGATTGGGCGATCCCCGAGCTCGACTTCCGCGCGCAGGCCGATGCCATGGGCAATATCGGCAGCCTTAGCCTGAGCGAGTAGCCCCATGCGTGATGATACGATCGACTTCATCATCGGCGGTGAGAGAGTTGCGGCACCGATTCTGAACTTTGCAGCCCTGAAGCGGGCCTGGCCTGCGATCCGGGGACTTGCCACCGAAACCGACCTGGTCGGCCAGGCGAGCCGCGTCGTCGAAATTGTGGCAGCAGCCGTCTCACGCATACGGCCGGACTTGACGATCGCCGAGATCGAACAGCGGTTGCGGGCTGATGAGGTTGTCGGTCTGGTGGCGACTGCCCCGCTGCTCCTTGATCTGTCGGGGTTGATCCCGCGGGGAGAGTCCCTGCCGGGGGAAGCCTGAGCGAGGCAGGGGCGCTCGACTGGGACGACATCATCGCCGAACTGGTGGTTGCCGGTCTCGGATCCTGGGATGCCATCGCCCACGAGATGACCTTGCCTCGCCTCTATGCGCTGCGCCGCTGCTGGCGTCGGCGCGCGAAACCGACACAAGCGAACAACGATCTAGCCTCCCTTGTCAGCCTCTTGGGCGGCACGGGGACGATCCGGTGAGGGCCGAATGAGCAGAAATCGTAAGTTAAGCAGTGGCCTCGCCGCCGACCTGAACGAGGCGAAGAAGCAGCTCGAAGAATTTCAGGATCAGGCGAAGACGGTCGCCGACGCACTCACCGCGATCGGCAGCGCCGCGGGCGGCCAGATCAAGTCAATGACGACCAGCTTGGTGAAGACATTGGACGACGCTTCGTCCTCGGCAACCAAGTCGAGCGCCGATATCGCCAGTCAAGAGCTGCAGAAGGCCACGCGTCAGATTGAAACTGTTCTGACGCCCCTCAACCGTTCGATCGACCGCACATTTATGGGCATGATCCAGGGGACACAATCATTGCAGCGGGGCTTGGCCGCGCTCGGCCAGTCCTTTGTTTCCGAGGAAATCGCCCTGAACGAGCGCCGTCTCAGCAATTGGGCTGCGACCGAGGCCGCGAAGACATTGGCCTCTCTGGAAGGCAACACGACGAGGCAGGCGTCTGAGGCCGCAACGGCGGCGGCGGGCAAGGCTGCGCAAAAAGATGCGGCCTCGGCCTCGATCTTCACCAGCGCCAAACAGGCCGCCGCCGGGGCCTATGCTGCTGTCGCGCCGATCCCGATCATCGGGCCTGCGCTCGCCCCGGTGGCTGCGGCGACGGCCTTTGGTGCGGTCCTCGCTTTCGATGTCGCGAGCGCGGCCGGAGGATGGGACCGAGTGCCGGCAGATGGCATGATGACCGAACTGCACAAGGACGAGATGGTTTTGCCCGCCGGCCTCGCCTCGAGCCTCCGCGATTCGCTGGCGCGGGGCGGCGGTGGGTCCGTCACCCTTCATTATGCACCAAGCCTCGGCGGCGGTCAGACAGCGATGTCACGCGGAGACGCCGAGGCATTTTTCCGCGCGCACGGTGATCTTATGCTGCGGCATCTGCGCAATGCCTGGCGGAATGGACGTTTCCAACAATGACCCTCCCGCTTTTCCCGACCCTTCCCGGTCTCGGCTGGTCACGCGCGAAGCGCCCGATCTTCTCTACCCGGATCGCGACCCATGTCTCGGGGCGCGAGGTGCGCAGTGCCAATTATGCCTATCCGCTCTACGAGTTCGAACTCACCTTCGAACTGCTTCGTGGCGGTTTGGCACAGGAACTCGAGACGCTGATCGGCTTTTTCCTGCAGTGCCAGGGTCAGGCAGGGGTGTTTCGGTATGTCGATCCCGATGATCACCTTGCCACCCGGCAAAACCTCGGGAGTGGTGATGGCGTGACGACCGCGTTTGCCGGCGTGCGCAGCCTTGGAGGCTGGGTCGAGCCGGTCGGCTATCTCGAGACGATTACGCGGCTTTCGCTCGGCGGAATCGATATCGCCGCTGGATGGTCAATCTCGCCGCCGAATACGGTGGCCTTCGTTACCGCTCCAACATCCGGTAAGCTCGTCACAGCGGATTTCAGCTTCTCATATCTATGCCGTTTCGCGGACGATAAGCATACATACGAAGAATTCATGTCGAACCTGTGGTCGAACAAGAGCGTCAAATTCCGCACGGTCCGCTCGACATGAAAACCGCGTCACCTTCGCTGGTCTCCTATCTGCAGACGACGACGCAATTCCTGTTCGCCGATCTTTACACCCTCACCCTGCGCACCGGCCGGGCGCTCTATTATTGCGACCGCGATATCCCGCTCAACCTCAACGGCACGCAGTTCCTGGCCAACAGCGTGCGCGTTTCCGGCCTCAAATATGCCATCAAGATCGGCGTCGATGTTGACGAGCAGGACATCACCATCCAGGCCGGGCCGACCGATACCGTCAACGGCGTGCCCTTCCTGGCGGCATTGCGCCGGGGCGTGTTCGACGGTGCCTATATCCAGCGCGACCGGGCTTTCTTCACGGCCTGGAGCGCGCCTGCGGTGGGTGCCGTCACCCTCTTCCATGGCCGCGTGTCGACGGTGGACAAGATCGGCCGCACCGAGGCGCACATGAAGGTCAAGTCCGACCTGGTGCTGCTCGACATCAGCATGCCGCACAATCTTTACCAGCCCGCCTGCCTGCATACACTGTACGATTCCGGCTGCGGCGTCAGCCGGGCAGCGCATACGGCATCGGGTACGGTGCAGACGGGATCGACGACCAGCGTGATCGTCTGGTCAGGTGCGACCATCGGCACCTATGACCAGGGCACGCTCACCTTTACCAGCGGGCCCAATGCCGGGGTGCAGGTCACGGTCAAAAGCTCGGACGCGTCAAACCATTTGTATCTGGCCTATCCGCTCGATACCGTGCCCGGCGTCGGCGATGGCTTCACCGTGTCCTGGGGCTGCGATCATTCGACCGGCGCGGGCGGCTGCGCGAAGTTCAACAACCTCGCCAATTTCCGCGGCTTCCCCTACGTGCCGCCGCCGGAAACGGCTTACTGACATGGACGAGCAGGACCGGAGAGCCGCCGTCATCGCCGAGGCACGGCGCTGGCTTGGCACGCCCTATCACCATGCTGCCGATGTGTTGGGGGCGGGGGTTGATTGCGGGATGCTGCTCGTGCGGGTGTTCGTCGATACCGGGCTTGTCCCGGCTTTCGATCCCCGGCCTTACGCCATCGACTGGCATCTTCATCGCGACGAGGAGCGCTATCTCGGCTTTGTGTTTGAGCGCACATCCGAGGTCGCGGTGCCGGAACCGGGCGATGTCGTGCTGTTCCGCCACGGCCGCAGTTTCAGCCATGGCGGCATTGTCAGCCATTGGGGTCGGGATGAACGCCGCCTGATCCACGCCTCGCACCCGGCCCGCCGCGTGATTGAGGAAACCATCGACGGTTCGCCTTTCGCGCACAAGGAGCAGCGGTTTTTCAGCTTCTGGGGCGGCAAGGAATAAAGTCAAATGAGTTTTTTCTCCACTCCATCCCAGCCCGCCAACCAGGCGATCAAGTATACCGGGCTGCAGGTCCAGACGGCAGTCAATACCCTGCCGGTGCCGGTGTTGATGGGCATGGCGAAGCTTGCGCCCAACATCATCGATTATCAGGATTTCACTGATAAGCCGCAAAGCCAGGGCGGCAAGGGCGGGCCGTCGATCTCGACGGATTCCTATTTCGCAACCTTGCTGATGGCGTTGTGCGAGGGGCCGATCACCGGCATCAATACGATCTGGAAGGGCAGCACCGTCACCACGCTTGCCAAGCTCGGCATGACCTTGTTCACCGGGGGAACCCCGCAGACCGCCTGGTCCTATATGACCAGCGCGCACCCGACCCGCGCGCTTGGCTACAACGGCACGGCCTATGTCGCGGTGCTGAACTACGCGCTGGGATCGAGCCCGAACGTCGACAACCACAATTTCGAGATCAGGGGCCTGCATTACGGTACCGGCGCCAATGGCCAGGACGCCGATCCGGCGCAATGCATCATGGAACTGCTGACAAACCCGCAATGGGGGGCAGGCTTTCCGGCATCCTCGATCGACATGACCAGCCTGGGGCTTGGCAGCTACATCGCGGGCGGCAGCGGCAGTGCCGTCAACTACGGGCGCGCCGCCGCCTCGCTCGGCGCCTATTGCCAGGCGCTCGGCATCTGCTTTTCGCCCAATCTCTCCAGCGTCGAGACCGCATCCTCGATCCTGCAGCGCTGGTGCAAGCTTACCAATTGTGCCGCCGTATGGTCGGGGGCGTCGCTTAAATTCATCCCCTTCGGCGATGCCACGGTCGCGGGCAACGGCGTCACCTTCACCCCGAACGTCAGCCCGGTCTATGATCTGAGCGATGATGATTTCATCGGCGACGGCTCGGCCGATCCGGTCGAAGTCACGCGCTCCGATGTGGTCGACGCCAAGAACGTCGTCCGCGTCGAGATCTCGGACCGCGCCAACGCCTACAACCTCACCCCCGTCGAGTCCCGCGACGAGACGATGGTCAATCTCTATGGCTTGCGGATCGATAGCGCCGTCACCGCGCATGAGATTTGCAGCACGACCGTGGCGGCGACGGTGGGTCAATTGGTTCTGCAGCGCGGGCTCTATATCCGAAACAGCTACCAGTTCAAGCTTTCCTGGGAATATTGCCTGCTCGAGCCGATGGACATCGTCACCCTGACCGATGCCGGGCTCGGCCTCGCGAAGACGCCGGTGCGGATCACCGCGATTGAGGAGGACGACCAGGGCCTGCTGACGGTGACGGCGGAAGAATTCCCTTCCGGCGTTGCCACCGCGACCCAATACCCCAAGCAGGGCCGCAGCCCGGCCGCGATCAACTATGACGCCGCCGCATCGCCCGTGTTTCCGCCGGTGATCTTCGAGCCGCAATCAAGCCTGACCGGCGGCGCGGCGCAGGTCTGGATCGGTGTTTCCGGCGGCACCGGCAATCTCGCCGATCCGCTCTGGGGCGGCTGCAATGTCTGGCTTTCGCCGGACGGCATCAGCTACGCGCAGATCGGCACGATCACGGCACCTTCGCGCCAGGGCGTGCTGACAGCGGCGATAGCGGCCTATGCCGGGGCAAACCCCGACAACACCAACACGCTTGCCCTCGACCTGTCGATGAGAGGCGCGCAATTGCTGAACGCAACGGCGGCGGACGCGGCGGCGGGGCGGACCCTGTTCTATGCCGATGGCGAGATCATGGCCTATGCCACGGCGGCGTTGACATCTGCCAATCACTATAACCTCTCCGGCCTGCAGCGCGGGCTCTATGGCACAGCCAAAACGGCGCATGCGGCGGGCACCCAGTTCCTGCGGCTGGACAATTTTGTCTTCAAATATGCGTTGCCGGGGCAGTATGTCGGCAAGCCGATGTATTTCAAGTTCCAGAGCTTCAATATCTGGGGCGCGGGCGTGCAGGATATTTCGACCTGCATCAACTACACCTATTATTTTACCGGGGCCGGATACCTGACGCCTGCGGCTGCGGGTGCGCTGACGGTGGCAGCCACGATCCCGGCCGCCCCCACGGGCCTGATCGCCACGGGCGGGCAAAACGTCATCGTGCTGAACTGGGCCGCCAATGCCGAGGCCGATATCAGCGGCTATCTGGTGTGGTCGGCCCAAGGCGCCAATGCCAGCTTCGCGCAGGCCGCCATCGTCGCAACCGTCTCGGCCACGACCTGGACGCACGCCAATCTTGGCTATGGCGAGACCCGCAGCTACTGGATCGAGGCCGTCTCGGCGGCGGGACCGTCTTCGCCTGCCGGTCCTGCGGTTGCGACCACCGCCTATACCCTGCCGATTGCCGCCATCGGCGCCAACGCGATCAGCGCCAACCAGTTGATCCCGGTCCTGCAGCAGGCCATCGCCTCGCTCGACACGCTGGCGCAGAACGCTGTCGTCACCGCGTCGGAGATCGGGCAGGGCGCGATCAATACGGCATCGTTGATTTCAACTGTAAAGACGGCAAGCGACGGCAATACGGCAGCGATCTCGACGGCGCTGACCTCGATCAACGGGTTATCGGCGCGCTATGCCGTGCAGATCCAGATCGATGCGGCGGGCCAGCAATATGTCGGCGGGTTCGGGCTGGCGGGCGGCCCGGATGGCGCGGGCGGGATTTCGTTCGACGCAACCTTTCTTGTCGATACCTTCACCATCGCGCAGATGCGCGCCGATGGCACGATCGCGCCGCAGGCACCCTTCTATGTCTCCAATGGCAGCGTCTATATCCAGGACGCGATGATCGGGACCGTATCGGCGAATAAGATCACGTCGGGAACGATCACGACGCAAAAGATCACCGTCCAGCCGCCCGCAGGCAGCGGCGGCGGCCTGACGATCATGAATGAGGCCGGGATGAAGGTGCTGGATTCGGCACTTGGCCTGTGGCCCGGCGCTGCGACCTCGCAGACGCAATCGACGCAATATACCGGCTGGCCCGGCAATCAGGTTCTGGGCGCGACATGGGTCTCGGCAGGCCACGGCGCGCTGTGCTTTGTCAATGTCAACACCTCGGGCGGCTCCTGGGCTCCCGGCAACTTGAATGTCAACCTGACGATTTATGTCGATGGCGTCCTCACTTACACCTATTTGAACATCCGGGGCGGCGACAACACGAACCAGAATCTCGGCGCGGTCAGTTTCGCCCTGCCAGTGCTGGGTGCCGGATCGCACACGATCCAGATCAATGCCACGACCGCCAATGGCGGGCCGCCGACGATGAATGCCGGGTCGAGCATCACCGTCATCGACTTCAAGGCCTGACAAGGAAATTGCAATGGCAGGATGGTATCGAACTGGGACCGTATCGGTCACGGCGGGCTCGGCTGCGGTCACGGGCGCAGGCACGCTGTGGGTCACCAATGGCATCCAGGTTGGGGACGCCTTCACCCTCGACAATGTGATCTTGTACGAGGTTCAGGCGGTAACCGCAGATGGTGCAATCACGCTTGATCGCACCTACGCAGGGGCGACGGCGACGGGTGCAAGCTATGCCATCATCCGCAATTTCTCCGCGTCGTCATCGGCGCTGCTGACGGCGGTCAATGGCCTGAACGCTTCCGTTCAAGCGCTGCTTGCTGCCGGTGTGACGACGAGCGCGCAGGCCCAGGCGCAGGGCGGCAATTATGCGACTGCGACCGGATCGGCGAACAGCTACGCCGTCACCCTCAGCCCCGCCGTCGCGACCCAGGCTGCGATGCTGGGCGCTCCAATCCGGGTCAAGATACCGGTTGCCAACACCGGCCCCTCGACGTTGAACCTCGCCGGGCTAGGTGCCGTGCCGATCCTGCACCCGAACGGCACCACTCTTTCTGCTGGGGAATTGCCGGCGGGCGGCTTGGCGGAGCTGGTCTATGACGGCACGAATTTCCAGCTGATCTCGAGGGTGCCCTATCCGGGATCGTTCCTGCGCAACCGCCTGATCAATGGCGCCATGATGGTAGCGCAGCGGACGGCCGGCGTCACGGTTTCGCCGGGCTCGCTCGCCTATACACTTGACGGCTGGGTTGTCGGCACTGCAGGCGCCCCGATCTTTGTCGGCCAGACAAGCGGGGCGCCTAGCGGTTATCAGAATTGTCTGGTTGTCAACGGCGCGGCCGGTAATGCCGCGTCGAGCGTGGCGCAGCGGGTCGAGTCGTCGAATTGCCAGGACATGCTGGCTGGCGCCTATGTCACGGTTTCCGGTATGATCCTGCAAACCACGGGGTCAGCGGTTTCATCCGTCCTCTTGGGATTGGGAGCGCCAAACGCGAAGGACAATTGGGCAAGCTCGGTCAATGTTTCGACCGTTCAGAGCATAGGCACAATCCCGAACAATATCTGGACTGCATTCAGCCAAACCTTTCTCCTGACGGCTGTTGCCACTAATGGCATCGCTCTGAACCTGAATTTTGGAGCCGGGTTGGCAACTGGCGCCGCTTGGGCATTGACGGGTATGCAGCTTGAGGTCGGGGCGAGCGCTACGCCCTTCGAGCGGCGGTCGATCGGACAAGAGCAATCCCTTTGCAATCGGTATTTCCGCCGCATTACGACCTTGCTATCTGCCGGGTACGGACCCGCAGGTAACACAGTCTATAATGATTTCATCCTGCCCGAACAGATGCGTGTCGCGCCGACCGCTGTGATTTCTGGCGTCAGCTATTCGAACGCGAGTGGCCTTAGCGTCAACACAAGCTATCCCGATCACGTCCGGACCCAATTGGTCATCACGGCTGCAGGCTATGGCTTCGGGTCAGGAACGATCGATCTTAGCGCGGAGCTATAAAAATGTCTGACACGTACGCCCCGGGCTATACGGCTGCCCAATATGTGAAGGGAATCGGGGGAAGTCATTCCGGGATTTCTGTCTTGATCGACGGTGTCGCTGCCTTCGTCCCGGTCGACCCGGCGAATGCCGACTACGCCAATATCGTTGCCTTGGTAGAAGCAGGCACTCTGACGATCGTATCACCGCCCGCCTGACCCGGACTCTACGCCCGCCATCCGACTTTGTTGCCAAAAGCTGTGAGAGCGCCGAGGGCGTCCGCGACGGCAACAATCTCGTCAGGAAAGCCGTCAGGTGTCTATCGCGGCCCAATTATTTCTCAACAGCTTAACGGAAGTCTCGCCATGTCCGAGTACCAATCACTCGCGGGCATTGTCTCGCCCGGAATCGTGCCGGAAAGCCGGCCCGGCCAGCCATATTCGCCGACCAATCCGCTCCCGGTAAGCCTGGCGGCGGTTGGCTCCACAGGTCTCGATTTTAGTGCCAACCCGCCAGCGTTGCCATTGGTTGGCAACGGCTTCGGCGCAAGCGGGCCCTATGCCAACTACGTTTTGATCCGAACCATTCCTGCAAGCGCGAGCCGCAGCAATCTCGATATCGAGAATAATTCCGGCACCCAGATCGCCATTCTTCGCGACGATGGCACCGCCAGTATAGGTGCGGCGGCAAATGCCGCCTCGGTCTTTGCCCTCGCCGGCGGCGCCGGGATCGGCAGCCAGGGCGGCTCTTGGAGCACCTCAAGCTTTAAAGGCCGGGTACAGGTCTTCGCCCCCATGGCGACGGCCCAAGTGGCCATCTTCCAGGATTAAGGAGACCTGATATGACGACTGGTGCCCCGCAAAACTCGATCCTTGCAGATAGCTATTATCGGCTCTCGGTCGAGTCCAATAACGCATTCGAAGCATGGCGTGTCCGCTCTAACCAAATTGCAAGTACGAATTGGGCAGATAGCGCGCCTACGGAACTTTACGAGCCCTGGTCTGGGCTTGCAAACTGGTCAAGCAATAGCGGAATTCAGGTCAGTGGTGGAAAGCTTTATGGAAATAACGGATCGGTGAGTACGGGAGGCATTAATCGAGCGTTCGCGTTGAACCCAAGTCAGTCGGCGCGCATCATTTTTCCTTTCACGTATGTTACTAATAGCGGTGCAGGTGGTGTTCTTATCGGCGTTTCCAGCGATGCGTCTGGTGCCGTTCCAGTGGGTGGCGGCACCACTGCAGAAGGGCTTTTCTTTCAGGGAACGGCGGTTCAATCCTGGAACAAGGGAACCGCCACAAACATTGCTACAGGTCTTACAGTCAACCAGACCTATGTTGGCCGTGTCACGATAACGATCGATCCCAATTACGTCTCAGTTGTTTACGCAGTTGATTCCATAGCCGGCTCAGCGACGACAACGGAATACCGGGCGCAGTTCACCCGCTCGAATATGGTGGTGAATAATCTTTATATCCTCATTACCAGCACCCAAAATCTTGCGGGAAGCAGTATCGGTCCGTTGATTGCCCGACAAGCAATCTCAACCTCGACCAGAGCCTACGGAATAGAAGTGGCTGGGCGGAACGTTCACTGGACGCAAGTTAGGGGGCCGAATGCCGCAATCAACAATGTTAAGATCGTCACTCCACCAGGATATGATAGTCGGGTTCCGGCACCCGCAGTACTGATGTTCCACGAGAGCGGCAGTAATGAAAATCTTTTTTCTGATAATGCTGTTCAGTCGCCCGCTTACACGGCGTTCTCGAACGCAGGCTACATCATGATTTCCACGGCCTGCAGTTCGAATGGCGCCAGCTGGGGCATGCAAGCCGCGCTCGACGCAAACTACGCCGCGGTTCGCTACGCCCGCGACAATTACAACATCAGTTCGATCGGCTTTTACGGCAATGGCATGGGTTGTATTGAAAGCCTGCTTTGTGTCGCGGAGCGCCGGATACCGGGCGTGGCATGGTGGGTTGGGGTCTCGCCATCCTATAGTCTGTATAATAACTATGTTAATCAGAATGTTGCGTCCCCTTTCACGGCATTAATTGACAGCGCTTACGGTGATAGCGTGGGCACTCTGAGTGCTCGCGTTGGCGCTGGCGGGACATCTATCACGTCGTCAGTTGGCTTCCCTACCGGAAGCACAATCTTGATTGATGCAACGGGACCAAGTCCCGAACAGGCAAATGTCGGGGCGTCAAGTGGGTCCGGTCCCTTCACGATACAACTCGGTTCCGGGCTGAAATACGCGCACCCGAGCGGTGCGGCCTTGTCAAATTATCCGACAAAGTCTGCCGGTTTTGATCCCGCCTTGATGGATCCAAAGGTATTTTGCGGTGTTCCGATGCTTATCATGGCCGCTTTTGACGGCAGCGATCAATCTGTTAACCAAAACGCCAATGCCGCATCGCTTGCCGCGTCAATGGCCCCGTGGGCTGCGGAAATTGTGGTTCCACCTAATATTACCGGCGGTCACGCCTGGAACTTAAATGGGCCAATCTCAGGCATTAACTATGCTGGAGCTCCCACTTATGCGTCATTGATCGTCGCATTCGCTAACAAATACAGTGGCAATTGATTAACTGCTGATGGTCTGAACGCCGTCTTGGGCGCCGGACAAGCGGGTCGCAAGACACCACGTCGTGCGGCGCTCGACAGACCGGCATGCGGACCGGCACGAAGGTTCGCCATTCCACAATTCATGACCGCTGAGCCCCATCTGTGAGCGCCCCGTTTTCGCGAGCGCTAAGCCTTTCAGTGACATCTCCACTACTCACCGTAGGAGCACCTCCATGACCGTTGATCCTGTCGCGTCACCTGGGGCGACGCTTGGACTTACCCCCGAGCAACTCGCTGTTCTCGTTAAGATCGCCGATTCATACCGAGCCGGCGCAGTCGCCTGGAGATGGCTGGTGACACTTGGCTCACTTGCGCTCGGTGTTGCCGCCTTCTTTTACTATTTTCGCCAGGGGCTTGCGCCTTGGCTCATTCGCTGACACGCGCTCGTTCAAGGAGACTTTGGATGACTGCCACACAGACAGCCGTGTCCGCACTGCCGCGAGGTATTCGAAATAACAATCCCGGGAATCTGCGCCCGGGCCCGTCATGGTTGGGGGTAGCCGGAGTCGATACAGCGCCTCCCGACCCGCCATATCTCCGGTTCGTCGATCCCGAACACGGCATTCGTGCCCTCGCCCGTACCTTGATCAGCTATACCGATCATCATGGTATCAATACCCTCGCGGGCGTCTTCGCGCGTTGGGCGCCCGCAAGCGATGGAAATGATCCCGACGGCTATGCAGTAACGGTCGCCAGGGAACTCAATTGGGAGGTTGCAGCGCCAATCGATCTCCACGATGCGGCCATTCTCGCTGCCCTTGCAGCGGCAATCACGTGCGAGGAGAACGGGCACCCACCCGGTCAGGGGACAAACATCTCCTGGTATTCAAGCGAGACTTACCGCCGCGGCGTTGCCCTAGCACTCGGGGGTGTGATCAGCGCGGCTACGGTAGCGGCGGTGCCCGTTCCGCTGAGCAAACGTGAGGGCTGAACCGATGAGTCTACTCAGTATTCTGCCGGCTCTCAACCTCGTCGCGAATAAACTCCTCGACTATATTCCCGATCCAGCCGAGAAGGCGCGTGCCGCAAAGGAATTTCAGGAAAAACTCTTGGCCCTGGCACAGTCGGTCGATCCTGGACAAGCCGAGATCGATCGTACGGAGGCGAACAGCGCATCGTTGTTTGTTTCCGGCTGGCGCCCGGCGATCGGCTGGGTTTGTGCCGCATGCCTGGCCCTTTATTACCTGCCCAGCTTCGTGATCGGCGAGGCATTTTGGGTCGAGGCATGCTGGCGGGCCCATGATGTGACACCGCGCCCGGAACTCGGCATTGGCGACGTTACCGGACTGCTGGCCTCTCTGCTTGGGATCGGCACCTTGCGCACGATTGAAAAACTGCAAGGTGTGGCGCGCGGCAAACTCTGATCCGACCAACGCAGTGACTTCTGTTCCCAAATTCACCATTAAAGGGCAAAGCGCCAGGGAAAGCCGACAGGGCGGCTCAGTAACCCCGTGCTCTGCCGCGCCCCCAAGAGTCCCTATTTTTTTGTCCTTCCCACGACCGAAAGAATCACAAATTTTGGCCCTTAAATTACAAGTCAGGGTTAAAAAACAGAACAAGCCCGATCATTTGTAAAGAAATATTTAATATTTTCAGCAACTAATTGTACCATTCCGTATTTGCATATCTTATTGAAAAATATGGTTTTTGAAATTTCTCCTGAAGAAATCCGTATTTTCTTTGATCATGCCAGAAGACGATGGTGTTTAAAATGACGGTTGAAAATTTTCCAATAGAGGGTCGTGGTGCCTCAGACGCCGACCCGATCGACGTCCATGTCGGCACTCGCGCGCGGACACGACGCATCCTCCTCGGCAAGAGCCAGGAGGCCGTTTCGACGCAACTCGGTATCAGCTTTCAGCAGTTGCAGAAATACGAGAACGGCGTCAATCGGATAAGCGCCAGCAGGTTGTATGACCTTGCCTATATTCTACGTGTGCCGATCAGTTTTTTCTTCGAAGAGATGCCTGCCAATGCCCGTCCCTTTGCGGAGTTCGGCAGATCGGGAAGAGCCGGCAAGAAGGGTGGGTCGCTTGACAATGGCACGGTCGATGGTTTCAGCGATCGGCTGACGCTCGATCTGATCCGGGAGTTCCGCCGTATTGGATCTGCCAAGCAACGCGATTGTGTACTGGATCTCATTCGCGTCATGGCAGATGCGCGCCCTGCCGCAGAAGGTGACGAGCAGATCCCCGATCGTCCGCGTCGGGGTCGGCCACGCGGCAGCAAGAACGGCGTCAAAGCAGCACTTCGCCAACTCGCTTGACGCCAAGACTATTTTCTACCCGGAAGGAAGCACCAAAAAATCGAGAACAGCCTCAAAGGTGCTTGTTAGTAAATTGGAGGACCTCAGGACTACGGCGCTGCTCTAAGCGCTAACTGCGCCCGGCAGAAGCGCCAAGGGCCCGGTTTGGTCATGGCATAGAGCAGCAGATACTGCGCCGAAGCGGCTCGCGTCATAATCACCTTGAAACGGTCTCCCCGGCATTCCGCGGGCTCGTGTCCGGCGCCACCAACGCCCTTGGCTTTCAGACACGCTATGACAGTCTTGGGCCAGGGTCGAGGTGCCGGCGTCAAATTTTGTCCAGGAAGGCTCAGACTGTAGTCGTGAGCGGTGCCGCTCGTCACCTCGGCATGAAGTTCGAGCCGGCCCAACTGAGATTTATAGAAGCCCGCCTGCTGGTGGCCGTCAACCGATCCATCTGCTACGCCCGACAGGATCACGGCGGCACATTCCTGAAGAGGCCGCGCCTGGTGCGCAGCAATGGCGTCGTGGCGGGCGTCAGCCTGGCTTTTCGCCTGGGCTGCTACCCGTGGTGACATCATCGTAATAGCGAACGCCACGGCAGCCAGAGCCAACGGCGATCGGGAGCGCCGAGCCCCGTTCAGGGCAGTCGTATACCGGTTCAATCGCGCAGATCGTCCCAGAATTCGCGGACCTTGGCAAAAAAGCCCTCGGATTCTGGGCTGGTCTTGGCATTTTCGGCCTCGCCCTCGAATTCGCGCAGCAATTCCTGCTGACGCTTCGACAGGTTGACCGGTGTTTCCACCACCGCCTCGATATACATATCGCCCCGTGTCGTCGATCGCAGTACCGACATGCCCTTGCCCTTGAGCCGGAATTGATGTCCAGATTGACTGCCGGCCGGGATGCTGACGCGGGCCCGACCGCCATCGACAGTGGGCACCTCAATCTGGCCACCAAGCGCGGCCGTGGTCATGGGAATGGGCACGCGGCAAAAGATATTGGCGCCATCACGCTGGAACAGGCGATGCGCGGAGACCGACAGGAAGATATAGAGATCGCCAGGGGACGAGCCGCGCAAACCCGCTTCGCCCTCCCCAGACAGCCTGATCCTCGTACCATCCTCGACGCCAGCCGGAATATTGACCGACAAGGTCTTTTCGCGCCGAGTGCGCCCCTGGCCACCACAACTCTTGCATGGGTTCTCGATAACGCGACCGGCACCGCCACAGCTTGGGCATGTCCGCTCGATCGTAAAGAAACCCTGCTGACCTCTGATTTTGCCGTGACCATTGCAGGTCGTGCAGGAGATCGGACGCGAACCCGCCTCGCTGCCAGAGCCCTTGCAGCCTTCGCAGGCTACTGAGGTCGGCACTCGAATCTGCGCCGAGGTGCCCTTGAAGGCGTCCTCAAGGCTAACCTCGAGATTGTAGCGCAAGTCAGAGCCGCGCGCATTCTGTTGGCCACCGCGGCGGCCCCCGGAAAACTCGCCGAACATTTCGTCGAAGATATCGGCAAAGCCTGACGCAAAGCCGAAATCGCCGGGACCGCCGCCACGGCCGCCGCCATTCTCGAATGCGGCGTGGCCAAATCGGTCGTAGGCTGCCCGCTTCTGATCATCCTTGAGGACGTCATAGGCTTCGCTGACTTCCTTGAATTTCGCCTCTGCGGCCTTGTCGCCCGGATTACGATCGGGGTGGTACTGCATCGCCAGCTTGCGGTAGGCCTTCTTAAGGTCGTCGGCCGACGCGTTCTTGGCTACCGCCAGGATCTCGTAATAGTCTTGCTTCGCCATCGCTCATCCTGATCGCGGAAATAGGGGCCACGCCCCGATCCAAGTGGATCGGAGGCGTGGCAGATATCACCGGCTAGATCAAGCCTGGTGGCCCTTCTTACGCTCGTCTACCTCTTCGAAATCGGCATCGACGACCTTCGGATCGTCGGCACCGCCACCGGCACTGCCGCCCGAAGCGCCGGGACCGGCGGCGTCACCCGTCGGGGCTTCGGCTGCGCTGGCCTTATAGACGGCCTCGCCAAGCTTCATCGATGCTTGGGCCAGGGCTTCCGTCTTGGCCTGGATCACCGCCGGATCTTCACCGCCGATGACTTCGCGCAGAGCTGATATCGCCTCGTTGGCGGCAGCCTTGTCGGCTTCGGGGATCTTGTCCTCGTTCTCCTTGATGGTCCGCTCAGTCGAGTGGATCAGGCCTTCGCCCTGGTTACGGGCTTCGACCAGTTCACGCTTGCGCTTGTCCTCGTCGGCATGCGCCTCGGCGTCCTTGACCATCTTCTCGACTTCGGCGTCCGACAGACCGCCTGATGCCTGGATGCGGATCTGCTGCTCCTTGCCGGTGCCCTTGTCCTTCGCAGACACCTGGACGATGCCATTGGCGTCGATGTCAAAGGTGACTTCGACCTGGGGCACGCCGCGCGGGGCCGCAGGGATAGA
>CAIXXC010000140.1 GCA_903923205.1 uncultured Rhodospirillales bacterium
CGCCTGCGCCCAAAGCGCCAACGCCAAGCTCCGAAGCGGATTTTCGCGCGAAGCGAAACGCCTGGACCATTGGTCTGGAGTCAGGCCAGCTTGAGGGCCTGTATCCTCGTCTCGCCGCCGATATTCAACGCTCGCTCGATGACGGCGACAATCTGCGCGTGCTGCCGATGCTCGCTTATGGCGCGTCGTCGAATCTCGAAGACCTTCTTTATCTGCGCGGCGTCGATATCGCGTTCACCCAGTCGGATGTGTTCGAGTTTTTCCGCACGCAAAAGAAGATCCCGAATCTGCAACAGCGCGTTCATTACATCATGCGGCTTTATAACACCGAGCTGCATGTTCTGGCGCGCCCGGAGATCAAGACCTTCGAGGATCTGCGGGGCAAGAAGGTGAGCTTTGGCCCGGCAGGAAATTCTGCGACCCTGACAGGGCCTATCATTTTCCAGCGACTCGGCATCGAATTGCAGCCGCTGCTGCTGGATCACACGAGCGGCCTCGAACAATTGAAGCGTGGTGAGATTTCGGCCATCGTGCGCGTCGTCGGCAAGCCCATTGATCAGCTTGCGAAACTACCAGCGGGAACCGGACTGCATTTTCTCGCCATCCCCGGGATGCAACTGTTTGACGACATTTACACGATCGGCGAGCTCGACAACAAGGACTATCCGACGCTGATCGCGCCGGGCGAAAAGGTGGAGACCATTGCGGTGCCGACGGTCCTCGCCGCTTATAACTGGCCCAGGAGCAACGATCATTTTCGCCGCCTCGATCGCTTCACCCGGCAAATGTTCGCAAAGTGGGACAAATTTCTCGTCGAGCCGTCATCGCCCAAATGGCGCGAGGTGAACCCCGCCGCTTCGGTGCCGGGCTGGACGCGATTCAGCGTCGCCGAAGAGCTGGTCAAGGAGCCGGTCGCGGCCGGAGCGCAGACGCCCCCCACAAACTCGGACTTCGAGACATTCATGGATCAGCGCGGCGGCAGAGGTCCGCGCACCAAGGCGCAGCGCGAGAAGCTGTTTCATGATTTCGAAAGCTGGCGCGCCAAACAGGGCGCCACGCAATAGGCGGACCGAAAGGCCGGAGGTTTCAGCTCCGGCCCTTTCCTTGTTTATTTATATGCGGCGACCGGAGGAATAGTCTTCACCGGCGTCGGATCGAGATTGAACAGCTTGGCCGCATTGCCGCCCAGAATATTGCGCTTCGACTGTTCGTCGAGGAAGGGCAGATCATAGATCACGCCCGGCAGATCGAAATCCCAATGGGGATAATCCGACGACCAGACCAGCTGCGTCTGCGCATTGATCATCTTGAAGGTGGCTTCAAGAATCGAAGGATCGTCCGGCATTTCCATGGGCTGCGAGGAGAAATACATCTCACGCATATATTCGCTGGGCTTGCGCTTGAGCGACGGGCAATCGGATGTGCGCATCTTGTAGGAATGATCAAGGCGCTGCATCAGGCTATAGGCCCAAGTGAGGCCGCTCTCGATCCACATCACCTTCAACTTGGGAAAGCGCTCGGGAATGCCGTTCACCACCCAGTTGGTCATATGCACC
>CAIXXC010000141.1 GCA_903923205.1 uncultured Rhodospirillales bacterium
CTCGGATTTTGGATGCCAATCAAATCGATTGCGACCGGACGATGACGGTGGATAACAGCGCCGCTGCGTGCTGCAATATCTTCGAGACGAGCCGCCGCCAAAGCGTTGCCTGAAAATACAAGAGATCTGAGCCCGCGACGCAACGCTCCCAAGGCAATGCCAGCGTCGTCAGCGCAATCCAGTGTCATCCTCAGCGGAAGGTCCGGATATCGCTCGACGACAAGATCGCCCAGGGCGCAAAACCAGCCTGTCCCTGCGGCATGACCGCAACCTGGGACGCTGATGAGTTCGAGTTCCACCCCTGCCTCGATCGCAGCATCGGCAGCCGCCAACGCATGGGAAAGGGAGTACGCAATGACAGGGCCACCGGCTTTTGCCTGTCCGCCCAATACCGTCCCTCCCCTTTATCCCGAAGGTTCAGATCAATGCACCGATCTTGGCAGCGACGTCGGACATACGGTTGGAGAAGCCCCATTCGTTGTCGTACCAGGAAAGAATGCGGGCGAACCGCTTCTCAAGCACGACAGTCTGGCCGAGATCGAAGGTCGAAGAATGGGGATTGTGGTTGAAGTCTACGGAAACCAGCGGGGCGCTATTGACACCAAGGATACCCTTGAAGCGCTCGGTGGCAGCTGCCGCCTTGACCGCTTCGTTGATTTCCTCAGCGGTGGTGTCGCGGCTGGTCGTGAAGGTCAGATCGACCAATGACACGTTCGGGGTCGGCACGCGAATGGCCGTGCCGTCGAGCTTGCCCTTCAAGGCAGGGAGTACCAGGCCAACGGCCTTGGCCGCACCGGTCGAGGTCGGGATCATACTGACCGCAGCGGCACGGGCACGATGCAGATCCTTGTGCAGGGTATCGACGGTCGCCTGATCACCCGTATAGGAGTGAATCGTCGTCATAAAGCCGCGCTCGATCCCGACGGCGTGATGCAGGACATAGGCGACCGGGGCGAGACAGTTCGTCGTACACGATGCGTTGGACACAACATGATGTGCGCTGGTCAAGGCATCGTGGTTGACGCCGTTGACGACCGTCAGATCCACACCATCGGCTGGCGCCGAGATCAGCACCCGCTTTGCGCCGGCTTCCAGATGCTTGGCGGCGGCTTCGCGCTTGGTGAACAGGCCCGTGCACTCCATGGCGACGTCGACGCCAAGCTCGCCCCAAGGCAGCTTTGCGGGATCGCGCTCTGCGGTTACTCGGATCTTTCCACGACCAACATCGATCCAGTCCGGGCCGGTCGTGATCTCGTTCTTGAGGGTGCCGTGAACGCTGTCATAGCGCAACAAATGGGCGTTAGCCTCGACCGAGCCGAGATCGTTGATGCCAACGACTTCGACATCGGTCCGACCCGATTCGATGATCGCCCGCAGAACCAGCCGACCGATACGGCCAAACCCGTTAATCGCTACCTTGACAGCCATGACATCTCTCCAAACTCTTGTGTTCGTCCCGTGGTCGCGGTTTTAGTCAATATTGCCCGATAAATCGACTATTCCGACGCCCCTGTGACAAAAAAATTAGCAGCCAGGCCTCATTAGCCAGCTGCGATACCGGCGCGCGCTGCCGCTATGACGGCTTCGACCGTAATTCCGAAATGGGCGAACAATTGCTCAGCAGGCGCCGAAGCCCCAAAGCCCTCCATGCCAATGAACCGGCCCTTTGGCCCGATCCAACGATCCCAGCCAAATGATATCGCCGCTTCGACGCCGATCCGGTTTGCGCAATCACCGAGTACCGCCGCTTGATAAGCGGCATCCTGACGACCAAACAACTCCCACGATGGTAGGGACACGACCGCAGTTGCGATGCCCTGCTCTTCGAGAATGGTACGAGCGGCAACAGCCAGTGAAACCTCGGAACCCGTGGCGATCAGTGTCGCCTGCCGCTTACCTGACGCCTCGGCAAGGACATAGCCCCCGCGCGCGGTCAGATTCTCCGAGGTGTCGGAGCGCAGGGTCGGCAGGGCCTGGCGCGATAGGGCTATGACCGAAGGACCGGTGGTGTGCGTCAACGCCGTACCCCATGCCTCCGCCACCTCGACAGCATCCGCAGGTCGGAACACCAGAAGATTGGGGATCGCACGCAGGCTGGCGAGGGTCTCAACGGGCTGATGTGTCGGACCGTCCTCGCCCAGGCCAATCGAGTCATGGGTAAGGACATGAATCACCCGCGTGCCCATCAGGGCAGCAAGGCGAATCGCGGGGCGGGCATAATCTGCAAAGACAAGAAAGGTGCCGCTATACGGGACAAAACCGCCATGCAGCGCCAACCCGTTCATCGCCGCGGCCATGCCGAACTCGCGAACGCCATAATGGATGTAGCTGCCAGAAAAATTCTGAGGCGAGACAGGCTTTTGGTCTTTTGCCTTCGTATTGTTCGATCCGGTCAGATCCGCCGACCCGCCGAGTAACTCCGGCATTGCCGGCACCAAGGCATCGAGCACAAAGCCCGAGGATTGCCGGGTCGCGATCTTTGGCTTATCGGCGGCGAACTTCGCCGCTGTCGCCGCGAGGACCTTCTCCCAGCCTGGGCTGAGGCCGCCAGCGACCTGGCGATCGAACTCAGCCTTCGTGCCTGCCGCGACCGCCTTGTGGCGGTGATCCCATGCGGCGCTTTCGCCCGCTCCGCGAGAGCCGATCCTGCTCCAGGCGGCCTGGATATCTTCAGGGATTTCAAACGGGGCATGAGGCCAGTTCAGGCGGACGCGGGCCCCCGCAATTTCAGCGGCACCCAAGGCTGAGCCATGGATACCGGCGGTACCGGCCTTCTTTGGTGCGCCCAAACCGATCGTGGTCCGGCATGCGATCATCCAAGGCGCGGAAGGGTCGGCCTTCGCGGCTGCGATCGCCCTTGAGACTTCCTCCGGATCATGGCCATCGACGGCAGCGACGTGCCAGCCAGCGGCGCGGAAGCGGGCTGCTTGATCATCCGACACAGAAATGCTGGTCGCGCCATCAATCGAGATCTGATTGTCGTCCCACAGCACGATCAATTTGCCGAGCTTGAGATGCCCGGCAAACGAAATCGCTTCATGGCTCACACCTTCCATGAGGCAGCCGTCGCCCGCGACAACATAGGTATGGTGGTCTACCAGCGCATCGCCGAAACGGGCATTAAGAAGGCGTTCGCCAAGCGCCAGGCCAACAGCCGTTGCAAGGCCTTGACCCAGGGGACCTGTCGTGGTCTCCACGCCAGGGGTATGGCCATGTTCCGGGTGTCCCGGCGTGATAGAGCCCATCTGGCGGAAGCGTTTGACCTCGTCGAGCGTCACTTCCTTGTAGCCCGTCAGATGGAGCAGGCCGTAGAGCAGCATCGAGCCGTGACCAGCAGAAAGTACGAAGCGATCGCGATCCGGCCAATCGGGACGCGCGGCGTCGAATTTCAGATGCTCGGCAAACAATACCGTCGCGACATCGGCCATGCCCATGGGCATGCCCGGATGGCCTGAATTGGCCGCCTCGACCGCATCCATGGCCAGCGCCCGCAGCGCGTTTGCCAGCGGTCCGTAGTGCGGATGCTGCACGAGCGGCGAGAAATCCGGTTCGACGTTGGTCGACGTATCCATAGCGGTCATAAAAAGTCCTCTTGAGCAAGTTGGTCGCAACTTGGCTAAACACGGTGGCGGGGTCAAGCCGACAGCGTTTCATCCCTGCGTTAAATCACGGTATCGCCAGCATATTGGCGTCATTGACGGGTCGAGCTGTCACGAGTAACGCTGTGAGCTAATGCGCACACCCTTGGGATGACAGAGGTCCGAAAACGCGATGACGGATTTGAAGACAGCGCTGGACCGCCTGAACCGCGCGGTGGATCGGCTCGAAGGCGCAGCGGCCCAGTGCCTCGACCGCACCGACGATGAAAAGCGCCGCCTGTCAGCCGAATTGCAGCTCCTGCATGCGGAATATTCAAGCCTCTCCGGCACAACGGAGCAGGTATCACGTCACCTCGACGACACGATTGCCCGCCTTGAAACTGTGATCGGGGTCCAAGAGGACACGCTTTCGGACGGCGCGCGGGGGGCCAAGCCATGACGCAGGTCGACATCTCGATCAATGGCCGGATCTATGCGATCGCCTGCGATGACGGCCAGGAAGCGCACGTGGCGAGACTGGCCCGTTATCTTGACCAGAAGGTATCAACGTTAGCAAAGAGTGTCGGTCAGGTCGGCGATGCGCGCCTTTTGGTGATGGCGAGCCTTCTTGTCGTCGATGAATTGGTTGAAACTGATCAGGCATTGAAGCAAGCCCGAAGCCTCGGTGGTTCAGGGATGGCGCAACAACCGCAGCCGCAAACAGCTCCGGCTTTTGTTCCGACCCATGCCCCAAGCCCCGTCGACGAGCAGATCCTGGCTGAAACGCTCGATCGTCTTGCCCACCGCATCGAACTAATCGTCGACCAGCTCGAGACGGCGTGATTTACCCAAATCGCAGGGCTCGGATTAGCGCAAGCCATGCTATCCTGAACTTCTGAAGGGGTGAGGCTGCGCGGCGCGTCAGGTCGTTCAAACCCCGGGGCCAATGTCTACCTCGAGGGGACTGTCCCTGTCGGTGCCGTGGTGCCGGCACATGGTTCCCACCTGCACACGCAGGCCACGAGGGTTCGACAAATACCAACGGCCGAGGCGGCTTCACTTCTCCAACTTGACACCTCCCCAGACAAGGGCGCGACGCTGGCCACCTTGACCAAATCCGAACACCGCCGCGAGGCGCAGACCCGGCGCGCAAAGATACACGAGGCAATCGGCGCGACCGCAGGGATGACCCTGCGCGACAATGGTCTGAGGCTGCTCGCCCAGCATCCGGGAGGTCCGATCTCCGGATACTGGCCCATGCGCTCGGAGCCTGATTTGAGGCCGCTCCTCAATGCCCTTGCTGCGATCGGACGCGAACTCGCGCTGCCCGCCGTTGTCGGGCCGAACCAGGCTTTGCGGTTCCACAAATGGCAGCCGGGGGCTGAGCTTGTGCCCGGCGCGCTGGGCACGGCGACCCCTGACCCGGATGGCCCAGAGTGCCTTCCGGAAATCATGTTGGTCCCCTTGCTTGCCTTTGACCGGGATAGACAGCGTCTTGGCTATGGTGGCGGTTTTTACGATCGAACGATCGCGAGCCTGCGTGCCGCGGGGCGTGCCCTATTTACAATCGGGATCGCTTACGCGGAATTAGAGATCGCCCACATACCAACCGACCATTGGGATCAATCGCTCGACGCGATCCTAACGGAACAGGGGTGGTTTTAGAGATGGAAAAATATTGAATGCGTTTGCTTTTCTGCGGTGACGTCCTGGGGCGCAGCGGCCGTGACGCGGTAATTGAAGAAATCCCGCGCATTCGCGACGCCCTCGCCATTGATTTCGTCACCGTCAACGGGGAAAACGCGGCCGCCGGATTTGGCATCACCGACAAGATTTGCCAGTCTCTCTACGCTGCGGGCGTTGACTGCATAACTACAGGCAACCACGTCTGGGATCAGCGCGAGATCATGTCGACGATCGATGCCGACGCGCGGCTCCTGCGCCCGATCAATTTCCCCCCCGGCACGCCGGGCAAGGGCGGACGCATGTATCAACTCGGCGATGGCCGCCGCGTTGTCGTCATCAACGTGATGACCCGACTGTTCATGGATCCGCTCGACGATCCCTTCGCGACAGTCGAGCGCGAATTGGCCAGCCGAAATCTTGGCCAAAACGTCCAGGCAATTCTGGTCGACGTCCATGGCGAAGCGACCAGCGAAAAGATGGCCATGGGGCATTTTCTCGATGGCCGCGTCTCGGCGGTGGTCGGCTCCCACAGCCATGTTCCCACTGCCGATGCCCAGATCCTGCCGCGCGGAACAGCCTATCAGAGCGACGCCGGCATGTGCGGCGATTATGATTCCGTTATCGGCATGAACAAGGTGCCCGCAGTCCAGCGCTTCGTGCGCAAGATGCCCGGTGAGCGGCTCACCCCGGCGGAAGGTCCGGCAACCTTGTGCGGTATCTTCATCGAGACGGACGACGCGACCGGCCTCGCGACCCGGATCGAACCGATCCGGGTCGGCGGCAGGCTCAAGCCCGCCTGGCCCGCTTGATTGCCTATAGACTGGACCTGAAATTCGGATCACTTGATCAAATGCCAGCACGGCAACGCTGACGGTCGATCTCAATCCGCCCGCGAACCCCGATTAAGCGCGAGAAAACTAAAGATCAGCCCAATTGCCGCCACATTGCAGATCTATCTTGCAAGGATGTCCCTGTGTCTCGGCCACTAGATGTGGTATCCAAGATGCATCCCGTAGCAATAGCTGTGTAGTCCAATGGCTGGCCATTC
>CAIXXC010000142.1 GCA_903923205.1 uncultured Rhodospirillales bacterium
CCCGCGCCGAGGAAGAGCGTTTCAACCAACGCGGGGTTCGGGACGGGGTTGCCATCCAGCGCGATGACCTTGAACTTGTGGCCGGGCAAGGCAAGTCGGCGGTTCTCGATTGCGCTGGCATTGAGAATGCGGAGCAGGACGCGCTGGCCTTCTTTAACCCGCAGGGGTTCACCGGCGCCGAGGGACTTGTCGTTAATCGAGTAGGTGAGTGAGTTGACCTCAAAGCCGTTCGGATTGGTGTTCATCACGGCGGGCTTTTCGGGTTGCGGATCGACCTGGCCCTGCTCGTCGGTGTCTTCCATCTGCGTGGTGAAGAAGGGTTCCCAGTCGCGGAGAGCGAGGAATATCTCCTGCTCATACTGGCCGGGGTCGTTGGCGGGGTCGATGATCAAAAAGCCGAATTGCCCAGTGTAGGAGCCTTTATGGAGGTCGGATTCCGCCATGGCGTGGGAGTGGTACCAGCGGCTGCCGGCGGGGCGCGGCGTGAATTGGTAGCGGCGGCGCGATTGCGCGGGGACGACCGGGGTGCCCTCCTCGTCGACGCCATCAACCTCTGCGGGAATGAGAAGGCCATGCCAATGCACGAGTTCCGGGACGTCGGTTGCGTTGACGACGTCGATCGTGGTGGGCCTGCCTTCCTTCATCCGAAGAACCGGGCCGGGGCTTGATCCGTTATAGCCAATCGTAGACAGGATGCGGTCGGGAGCGAGTTCGACGGTGACTGGGGCGATGCGGAGCGTGATGTCGGCCGGAGTGGCAGGTGCGGCAGGTGCAGGCATCGGCATCTGGGCCGGCAGATGTTTCGCGGCGAGGGCGAGGCTCGATAGCTTCAGGCTGGACTTCAAAAAATCTCGCCGCTGCAAATGAAATCTCCTGGTGGATTAGACGCTCGGGACATCCAGCCGCTGACGGGATGGTCTCACGTGCGGGTCGATTGACTCAAGCGTACGGCCTGCGCCGAGATTGCTGAGACAAAGTGGCGTGTGGCCCGTCTATACAGGCACGATACCGTATTGGCAGCGCATGCTGCGTCCTGAATCTGATATTCTCGCGCCACCAATCACGTTAGAGGGGGTTCCCCGATGAAGCTCTGGAAGGCGTTGACGATTGCAGCGATTGCGGCCGCCTGCTGCACGGGTGTGTATGCGTTTCAGCGAACAGCCGATTGGGGTTATCAGCCGGCGACCAGCAACGTGAAGGCGGAGTTTGCGTGGTCGCGGCTGCGTTTCAACTCCAACATGGGTTCGTATGGCGGGTACGGTGGCTACGGATATGGTCGCGGCGGCGGAAATTGGTCGCGCGATTATCCAAAAGCAGATCGCCAGTTTTTGATTGCGCTAAACCGGCTTACGCGGGTGCAGGGAAGGCCGACGGAGCAGGTCGTCAATCTGGATTCGGACGAAATCTTCAACTATCCGTGGGTGTACGCCGTGATGGTGCACACATGGACGTTCACCGATGACCAGGCGAAGCGGCTGCGGGAGTATCTGCTGAAGGGCGGATTCCTGATGGTCGACGACTTCCACGGAACGCAGGACTGGGAGAACTTCATGGTCGGAATGCGTCAGGTATTTCCGGATCGACCGGTCGAGGATCTGACCGATAAGGACGAAATCTTCCACGTGCTGTACGACATGGATGACCGCTTTCAGGTTCCGGGCGAGCAGTACATCC
>CAIXXC010000143.1 GCA_903923205.1 uncultured Rhodospirillales bacterium
CAACGCCTTGAGCGAGGCGCCGTGCCACGGCGTCCCAGAGACGATCGTAAAATACCCAGACGGCCACGATCTGAACCAGAATCAGTGGTGTCACGAGAATCAGCATCGCGCGACCGAAGAGTGATTGCGGCAGAAAGCGCTTAAAATACGCCCGCTTCTTTTCCGCCGTCTGGGTCGATGTTGATGCCAATCGCCGTTCAGTCTGGTTTCAGCATGTAGCCGGTGCCGCGCACCGTCTGCAGGTAGCGTGGGAATTTCGGGTCACGCTCGATTTTGCGACGAAGACGCGTGATCTGGACGTCGACGGTACGCTCAGTGCCGTTGAAGCGACCATACGCATTGAGGGCGTCGCGCGAGAGCGGCTGTCCGGCGCATTTGGCAAGTGCCATAAGCAGGGTTGTCTCGCCCGCGGTGAGATGGACGATGCTGCCCTTAAAGAAAAGTTCCTCGCGGACGAGATCAAGCAGACAGTCGCCAAGGCTGATTGTTGTAACTGGCTCGACCGCTGGCGGAGCGGGATTCCGGTGCAGAATATTGCGCAGTCGCAGCACCAGTTCGCGAGGTTCGAACGGTTTCACAAGATAATCGTCGGCGCCTTTTTCAAGCCCGGCGATCCGGTCGGCAGGTTCACTCATCGCCGTCAGCATCAACACCGGGACACGGGATTCCTGGCGCAGATTGGCCAGGAATGTCACGCCCGACTCACCAGGCATCATCACATCGAGTATCACGAGATCAAAGCTCAGAGATTGCAACTTTGTCCTGGCTGCGGCGGCGTCCTGCGCTTCCGTGATGCGGAAACCGTTGCGGACAAGATAGCGCCGCAAAACACTTCGCAGACGCTCGTCATCGTCCACAATAAGGAGATGAGGTGCGTCGTCGTTCAGTACTGGGCGGTCGGTCACTTCATTGGAAGCGAACTCCCGCAGATCATTCGCAGCCATCAAGCTTCCGTTAATTTTTGCTCTCGCGCGCAGATTATCACGATCGCGTCGTCGGTGTCCGTCGCTCAAAACGTTGCCGCTCTTCAATACTTTCCAACAAGCCGATGAGGACGCGACGAAAGCCTTCGACCGCCTGGCTCCCGGCCTCCCTGTAGGCCTTGGCAAGGCGTGTCATCAGCCGCTGCGACAGTCGACGTTCCAGCGTTGCCCCCGTTTCGGTAAGGCTGAGAAGCCTTTGACGACGATCGCGCGACCCGACGCGCTGCGTCACGAGATCGTTCGAGATCAGGGGCTCCAGGGCGCGGCCAAGGCTTTGCTTGGTCAATCTGAGTTGGTCGGACAGGCTTGTCACCGTAATCTGCGGGGTCTTTCCGACAAGCTGGAGGATTCGAAGATGGACCTGATCCAGGTTCATCTCGGCGAGTTGGGAATCGACCAGGCTGGCGAGGTCGCGATCGGCACAGAACAAAAGTTCCATGCCCTGGCGAAGCTCCTCCTCGCGGAGGAAGAGCAGGGTTGCGGTTGACGAAGGGTCAGACATATGACAGCTACCGGTGAAAACCGTATAAGTATTAAGTTACGTAACAAGAAACCTTTGTGCTGCCTCAACGGCGGTGTCAAACGAAGATGAGGATGGGACCCGAATGAGCTTGATTCCCTTCGATGATCGCGATGGCGTCATTTGGTTCGACGGCAAGCTTATTCCCTGGCGTGATGCAAAGATTCACGTCCTTAGCCATGGCCTGCATTATGGCTCCTCCGTGTTTGAGGGCGTGCGCTCCTATGGCGGTCGCGTCTTCAAAGCCCGAGAGCATACCGAACGTCTCCTCGCCAGCGCGCAGATGCTTGGGTTTGAGGTCCCGTTCGCGACCGATGTCATCGATCAAGCCACACGCGATGTGCTTGAGGGCAATGGCATAACCGATGGCTACATTCGACCCGTCGCGTGGCGCGGTTCCGAGGTTATGGGGGTCGCCGCCAAGCAGAGCAAGATTCACCTGGCGATCGCTGCCTGGGTATGGCCGTCTTATTTCACGGCCGAAGCGCGGATGCGCGGGATTCGTCTGAACATCTCCAAGTGGGCAAGGCCTTCGCCGCAGACGGCGCCAACGGCGGCAAAATGCGCCGGTCTTTATATGATCTGCACACTGTCCAAGCATGCTGCTGAGGATGAGGGCTATGAAGACTCGTTGATGTACGATTATCGCGGCTTCATTGCCGAGGCGACGGGCGCCAACGTGTTCCTGGTCATCGACGGCAAAATTCATACGCCTGAGCCGGATTGCTTCCTCGACGGTATCACTCGCAAGACCACAATCGAGCTGGCACGGGCGCGCGGGATCGAGGTGATCGTGCGTCACATCATGCCCGAGGAACTGGCCAAGGCGAGCGAAGTGTTTGTGACCGGCACCGCAGCCGAGATCACACCCGTACGAGAGATCGGTCCCTATAGTTTCACGCCCGCTCAGATCACCGCGCAGCTTATCGAGGATTACACGCAGTTTGTGAATTCCTGAGCCGCTTCGCCCTCATTATCGTCACGAAGATTAAAGGCTGGGCCCGGCTTGGGCACGGCCTTTCCATTGCCCACCCTTGCCCAGCCAATAATTGACCGCTGAGCCAACCGTGGCGGCGGCATAGAACATCGCGATCAACGGCAGCACCAGGCCCCAGGCGGCCGAGCGTCCGTAGAGGCGGAGTGTTGGGGCGAACGCAACCACCATCATGCTCCACGTAATGAGCCCAAGGAAGCGCACGCCGCCATGACTGCAGATGGCGAACAGGGGCGGAACCAGATAGGTCAGGAACAAGCCGGCGAGAGTTCCGGCCAGGATCACAGGTGAGTAACGCAACTGTGTATAGGCCGTGCGCGCTATCATGGCCCAGATATCGGCGAAGCTTCCATACACCCGTGCGCTGACCGTTTCGCGAGTGACGTCGAGGCGAATTTTCCCGCCGCTTTTCTTTATTGCAGTCGCCAGGGCGCAGTCGTCAATCAGTGCCCCATGGATCGCGCTGATCCCACCAATTCTCTCCAAGGCGGCAGGACGCACCAGCATGCATCCCCCGGCGGCCCCGGCCGTACGCTCGGCGGGGTCGGCGACCCAGCGCGGAGGGTAGAGCATGAAAAAGAAAAACACAAAGGCGGGGATCAGCATCCGCTCCGGTCCGGAGACACAGCGGAGCAAGACCATTTCCGAGGTCAGATCGAGGTCTTCGGCCTTGGCACGGCTTGTCAGGATCGACAGGCTTCGCGGACCATGCGTGATATCGGCGTCGGTCAGCAGAATAAAATCGGGAGATAGCGCTTGCGCCGCTTCAAGCCCCTCGCTAACAGCCCAGAGCTTGCCGGTCCAGCCGGCGGGCAGCTCGCGCGCTGCGATTACCGTCACCCGATCGCTCGCGCCCACGGCTGCCGCTGCGCGCCGCGCGATGTCCGCCGTGCCGTCAGTCGAGTGGTCATCTACAACGATGATCCGCACTTCGCCGAGGTAATCCTGCGCGAGCAAGGCTCGCACGGTTTGGCCGATATCCGGTGCTTCGTTCCGTGCCGGGATCACTGCGACGACCGAGTCGGGTCTTGGCCGTGCAAGCGAGACGGTCGGACTACTCGTCGTCGGAACGGCAACGCGCCAGAAAAAGCCGCGTAGAAACAGCATATAGACCCAGATACAGGTCGTAAGGAGTGCAACGGCGGTCATGGTCGGGCATCCTGCAGCGGTTTCTCGATAAGCCCGATCCGTCAGGCCGACGAGGGGTTTCAAGTGTCATAATCCCGGCATCGGGTCAAAGCCAGTCTGAGCCGGATGCATAAAAAAGAGGAGCTCGGGTGGTGAAGGATCAGGTGCGCTACTCCATGATTCAATGCGCCGCATGCGGCAATGCCCTTCAGTGTGATCCAGGCCCGGATTGCTGGTGCGCCGCCCTGCCGACTCAGCCAATGGGCGAGCCAGGGTCGCGCTGTCTCTGCCCCGACTGCTTGGCTGCGCGCGATACGCCGGCGCCCGAATCTATGTCCGCGCCGCCAATGCCATGATAGGTTTGTCCCGTGATAAAACAGAAGACGCCACGAATGATGTCGCCTTAGCAATCCCTGACGCAGGTCATCGCCATCAGGCCGGCGTTGGCGCAGAATCCGAGGGTGTTAGGGTGGGACATCAGTTTTGTCGCATCCACACTCCGGGACTCTTGATCAATAAGATGTCGTCTTTCCAGCCATTGCTCCCGATCACGTGCCAACGCTTCCCCAACCCAAGACGAAGGGCGACTGAATTGGCGGTCTCGACTCAATCCCTGCTGAACGGGGAGACCGGGCAATGACCGTAACACGGGGGTTGTTTCTGGGCGGGGGAGTTGCGTTGGTCCTGGCGATCGCGCTCTGGTGGCATGCGACTCGAGTCGTCCCCCTTGTCTGGCAAGGCTATGCCGAGGCGGATTATGTCAAGGTCGGGCCGGTGGGGGAGGGGCAATTGACCCGGCTCTTTGTTGAGCGTGGCCATCAGGTGACCGTGGGAGCGCCACTGTTTGATCAGGACGACACAGCTGAGATTGCGGCGCTGGCGCAGGCCCATAGCGCCGAAGATCAAGCCCGTGCTCAACTTCGCGATCTGGAATTGCCCGCGAAGCCCGAAGAAATTGAGGCGGCCCGCGCCAATCTTGCCGATGCAACGGCGACGCTCATCCGTATTCGCCGCGATCTCGGGCGCGATCTTGCCCTTGTTGCAAAAGGCTTCTCGACCCGGCAACGCGTGGATCAGGAAGAGGCAGATCTGCGTTCTGCCGAGGCCCGCGAGGCATCGCTGGAGGCCGCTTTGTCGATCCAGCAAAATCCAAGCGGCCGGGAAGCTGCGATCATGGCGCGTCGGCATGCCGTCGCCATGGCCACAGCGGAAACGACTCAGGCCGCCTGGCGCCTGGCCCAGCGCCATGTCGTCTCTCCGGCGGATGCCGTTGTGGCCGATATCGTGGCCCGCCCTGGCGAAACACTCGCCGCGGGCGGGACGGTTGTCTCGTTGCTGCCGCCTGGGAATATTTTTATCCGCTTCTTCGTCGCCGAGAAGGCGCTGGCCGGCATCCATCTGGGCGACCGGGTCAGGCTCACGTGCGATTCCTGCGATCCCAACCTCTATGGCACCATTAGCTTCGTCTCTCCTGCCGCAGAATATACGCCGCCAGTGATCTACAGCGATGAAAGTCGCGAGAAGCTTGTCACCATGATCGAGGCGCGCCCTCCCAAGGCCCAAGCGGTCAAACTCAACCCAGGCGAGCCGGTCCAGGTCAGTCCACCGTGAGCGACCTCGTTATCGATGTGCGCGGCTTGGGCAAGCGGTTTGGGTCCCGTGTCGTTGTGGATGGTCTGGATCTGACGGTGCGGCGAGGGGAAATCTGCGGCTTCCTTGGGGCCAATGGCAGCGGCAAGACGACAACGATCCGAATGCTCTGTGGTTTGTTGCGGGCCGATCAAGGCTCCGGCACCTGCCTTGGGCGCGATGTTATCCGCGACTCCGGGCTGATCCGTCGTGATGTTGGCTACATGACGCAGAAATTCAGCTTCTACGAAGACCTGACAGTGTTTGAAAATCTCGACTTCGTTGCCCGGATTTACGAGATGCCGAACCGCATAAAGGCGGTCGATGCGATGCTTGAACGGATCGGGTTGCGCGATCGCCGGGATCAGCTTGCGGGTGAATTGTCCGGGGGGTGGAAACAGCGGCTGGCGCTGGCCGCATGTGTCCTGCATACCCCGAAGCTGCTCCTGCTTGACGAGCCGACGGCGGGGGTGGATGTCAAGGCCCGGCGCGAATTCTGGGACCTGATCCACGATATGGCCGTCGACGGGCTGACAGTTCTGGTCTCGACCCATTACATGGACGAGGCGGAACGCTGCAGTCGGATTGTCTATCTCGCGCAGGGCCGTATCGTGGTGCAAGGGACTTCCGACGAGGTCGTGGATGCCTCCGGCCTTGTCACGTTCGAGGCGACGGGGGGTGATCCGGATCGAGCCGCACGGCGGCTGCGGCAGATGGCGGGGGTCGAGGCGGCGGCGGTGTTCGGCCACGCGTTGCATATTGCCGGGACAGATCGATCAGCGCTGCAGGCGGCGATTATCCAGATTGCAGATCCAGAACTCGTCTGGTTGGAGGTGCGGCCTCGTCTTGAGGATGCGATCATCCACATGCTTGCGGTCGCTGAACTAGCGGCTGCCCCATGAGGGGGATTTCCTGGGGGCGTCTTTGCGCGCTGATCCGCAAGGAGGGGATTCAGGTCATGCGGGATCGCATGACCCTGCGTTTCATCATCCTGCTGCCGATCATGCAACTCTTCCTGTTTGGGTTTGCCATCAACACCAATCCGAAAAACTTACCCACTGGCTTGCTCGCTGCTGAACCCTCGAAATACGAGCGCACGATCGTGGCCGCCCTCAAGAACACGGGATATTATGACATTCGGGTGTTGCGGTCCGAGGCCGAGGCAGAATCCGCGCTGAAGCAGGGAACACTGCTATTTGTTGTCCAGATTCCGCCTCATTTTGATCGCAGTGTCGATCGGGGCGAGACCCCTTCGGTTTTGATCGACGCGGACGCCACGGACCCGACCACGGTGGGCAACGCAACGGCTGCACTGTCCGGGATCGCCTCGGCCCTCACGCGTGATCTGCCAGCGGCGCGCAAGCCGCCCGATCATGCAGTGGCATTCGGCTTCATCGTTCATGCCCGCTACAATCCGGAACAGTTGACCGTTTTCAACGTCGTACCTGGGCTTATCTGTATCGTTTTGATGTTCTCAACGCTGTTCGCCACGACCTTGTCGATCACCCGGGAGCGGGAGCGTGGAACGATGGAAAATCTTCTGTCCATGCCGGCGCGGCCCGTCGAAATCATGATTG
>CAIXXC010000144.1 GCA_903923205.1 uncultured Rhodospirillales bacterium
AAAAAGCCCAGGCAAAAATGCCCTGCCATCTGCTCCGCAACTGACTTCAGAGCCGCAACAACACCTTCCGTCGTGTCTTGGCTTTCATCGACGAAAACAAACGGAAACTGCTGTGCGAGCAGCGACCGAAACAACTTTCGTTCGGCCAGGAATTCAGTGGAAATCCGAAGAATGTCGTCGTGTCCTAGGACCCCTCGGGGATAGTCGCTTCCAGTTCCGTAGGTAAACGACTTAACCCCAGCGATACGGGTTCGCTCTGATTCATAGCGCTCTATATCGCGCTGGTTTTTGATTCGAGTGCGCTGTTGAACCCTTGGGCCGAAGTTTGCAGCGGTCGCTCGAAGGTCGCCTAGCTTCTCTTCGATACGGCCTGCGACCCACTGGCGAATGTCGTTTTGGAACGGTCGGACGATCATCCACATGAAGCTATGGATGGTGGAGACGTGCACGAGCGGGTTATTCCCGACGTCCGACCAAATCTCTCCGGCGGCAATATCCGTGTAGGTGATACAGGCCACACGCTGCCGACGCAGCTTCAGCTCCGAACCATGCAGCTTGATAATCGCGGACAGCGATTTTATGAGTGACGTAGTTTTGCCCGACCCTGCTCCGGCAACCATGACAAAGCATTGGCGCTGCGCGGACGAGAGGCATTCCCTAAGTTCGACATCCGCGCGCGTGTCTGGCTTATCGATGCGGCGACTCATTGAACGCCCGCCGCGCCTGCCTCGTCAGCAGCCGCTTCCTCTAGGGCTTCGGCTTCTTTTGCGGTTTCCAAATCAACGATGCTCTCCAGCCATTTCAGACCTTCTGCGATATAGCGAGGAACCGCCCACTCCGCTTCTGAACGGGCTAAAACCCCGAGAGCAAACTTGGTTTTATCGAAATAGGTGCCCCCCACTCGCTTGTGGAGCCCAGTGGCCAATTCAGCCGGAGATTGAACAGGCCCGCGAAGTTTGAGGCCGAGGGATTGGCGATCGACATCCTGACACCACGCAGCGTTCTCTAGGCCGAAACTGACCTCAAGCGTCCGTCCACAAAGCGAAGCATTGGACCCTCCCCATTCGACGTCGGTCGCGACTTGATAGGCGACCCGGACTTTGGCGTGATCTGTACCAGGAATAGGCTCAACCTTCTCGTCATCGGTTGCAGCGATGAGCTGAGCGATGGTCTGTTTTTTAGGGAGCCATTGGATCAAAGTTTGATTGGCAGTAGCAGCATCAGGTACCGTCGGCTCGCACGTCTTGCCGTATTTCTTGGTCGCCTGTCCGCCGACATCAGCCGGCACCTCAAATTCCTTTTCTTCCTGTTCGGCATCGTCTGCCGGCGCTGCAACCACGGCGACGCTGTCGAGGTCAGTTATGATAAGCGTGGTGATGCCAAGGAAGCGGATCAACTCTCGAAAACGATGGCCGAAAGCACCGCCGACCTCGAGGATTGATAGTGCTGCCGAGCGAAGGGTCTTCGCCTCCTTTTCGATCATCAGCGGCAACAATAGGCGTTCGACGTTTCCTTCCACTAGGATCGCGGCATCGGCGAAAAAGAGGTCGCAGTGGGTCAGCTTAAGGTAGCGCTGAAGGAAGTCACGATCCTTTGGCCCATCGCCCGCTTGAAAGGTCGAAAGATTCAGCACCTGAGTGGTCTGCTGTCCGTCGGTTACATGTCGGCGGAAATAGCGGATCGGTCCGAATCCCCGCTCATAGAGAATATGCGGAGAATGCGTAGTGATAATGACCTGACTGCCGAATACACTATTGTCTTCGCCGTCGATCTTTAGCAATTCCAGCACATTGCGGATAAACACCTGCTGGAGCTGCGCATGGAGATGCGCTTCGGGCTCCTCCACAAAA
>CAIXXC010000145.1 GCA_903923205.1 uncultured Rhodospirillales bacterium
GGCCTTATCCCGGCGACCTTCCAGAAAGCGCAGCGATTCGGGGAGCAGCATCACGATGGCCAGCAGGTTTGCCAGGGGCACCAGTCCGCCAATCACAAAGATCGCCCGCCAGCCATACAGTGGCATGACGGCGCCGGTAACCAGCCCGGCCAGCATGCCACCACACGGGATCGACGCCGCGAGCAGGCATATGGCAACCCCGCGTATGCGTGCCGGAGCGATTTCCGCAACATAGGTCGCGATCACCGGAATCGCCCCTCCCAGCCCGATGCTGATCAGGAACCGGACCGCGATCAACTGGCCGCGTGTCTGCACTACGGCAGAGGCAAGGCTGAATACCGCCATCACCACCAGCGCGAGCATGATGGCCGTGCGGCGCCCGATCCGGTCGGACACGCGACCCAGCACCAATGCGCCGACCGCCATGCCGAACAACCCGAACGCGAACACCGGCGCAAACGATGCGACCGGCAAGCCGAAATGTTTGGCAATTGAAGGCGCCACCAGCCCGATCGACTGCCCGTCGAATCCGTCGAGCGAACCCGTCAGAAAGCAAAGGACCAAGGACAGCCACTGGAGGCGGCCCAGGGGCCGACGATCGACCAGCGATCCGGCATCGCCGGCATCAAACTGTGCGATAACCGATCCCGTCGCAGTCACATGCTGGAGCCCAGGCGAGAGGCCCGCACCAATCGCTCGCGAAACCGAAACGTGCTGTCGCTGCGATACGTTCCGATGAAACGGATCCACGTCCTATTCCCCAGGTTCAGGCAACGCCATATCGGCGAAATTCCTGTATTTCTGGAAAATAGAGGTATCACTCCACCCAGTAACCGGCAAGCGGGAAATGGGGTGTCTTAAAAAACCGGCAGAATTTCATGTCGGTGCTCGGATAAAGATGCGCCCGGTGATCTCATGTCTGCAGCAGGCGTTCGCTCATGGATTGGGCTTCAGCAGCAACGGTGGCCTCGACCTCCCCTGCCCGGGCGCCAAGGCGTACATAAGCCGCTTCGGTCGTGACGACGCCAACGCTGCCCATGACCAACCCTTCGCTGCCGAACACAGGCGCCGAAATGCCCACAAGGCCTTCGTCCAGCTCGCCGTGCGTTACAAGCGCAGCGCGGCTGCGGAGTTGGCGCAACGAGCGCTTGAAGGCGCTCCAGTCTGCACCAAGTCCGGCTGCGGTGATCTGCTCCCCCTGCCGATCCCACAGACGCCGTGTGATCCTTGCGCCGAGATGGGCCAGGATCGCTTTCGATGCCGCCCCGCGGAACAGCGGCATGGGCCGGCCGCGTTCGTAACTGATCGCAAAGGGTAGCGATGCTGGGACGAATTCGTCGATACACATCACCTGCATGCGAAAGCTGCGGCACAGCAGGCCAACCGCTTCGCCGTCGAATGGCGTCACCAGTCGCCCCATGGCAGCACGGCCAAGTGCAATAAGGCCGTCATGGCGCCGCGTTATCCGGTCCAGCGAGATCACGGCGGGGCCGACGCTGGACCGTCCGCCGCTTCCCCCGACCAACAGGCCAAATTCGATGAGACTGCGGAAGTATTGATACGCGGTGCTGGTCTTCAGATCCAACGCAGCGGCGGCCTCATCGACAGTCCATTCCGGGGTCTCCATCGTGAAGAGACCCAGCACGCTCAAAACCTTGTCCGCAGTTGCCACTTTGCTGATCCTTTCGTGCGCGGGCGTGTCGCGCGTTGCATACGCCATCAGCGCTCCCGGCAGCTTTGGGAAGCACATCACTAAAGTGTTTTTCTGTCATTTCTGGAATTTAGCGGCTTATAATTGACCGCCTTATTCCGAAGCCATAAGAACTTTGTCGCATAGCGCAAAGCGTCCTGACGACCAATGCCGGGAAAACGGCAATCCAAAAGACGCCGGGCAATCAGGTTGACAGCGTCAACCGAGCATGCTTACGTTGACGCTGTCAACCGAACGGAGCTTTTGGCCTATGACGACCGTTCCCACAAAAACCGTTGTCGTGACCGGCGGCAACACCGGTCTGGGGTTTCAGTGCGCCCGCTTCATCGGCCGCGATCCCGATGTCCTGGTGGTCATCGCCTGCCGCAACGCCGATGCCGGACAACAGGCCCGAACGCGGCTTGCGGCGATGGGTGTTCACGCCACGGCGCTCACTCTGGACCTGGCATCGCTCGCCTCGGTTCGCGCTTTCGTCGATCGCTTTCGCGCCGAGGGGCTTCCCCCGCTCGTCGGGCTTGTCTGCAATGCCGGGCTGCAAAATGCCGGACCGGCGCAGCGCACGGTCGATGGGTTTGAATCGACTTTTGCCGTCAATCACCTCGGCCATTTCCTCCTGGTCAATCTGTTGTTGCCCGACATGGCGGCGGGTTCGCAGATCACGTTCGTTTCGAGCGGCGTTCATGATCCGGAAGAAAAAACCGGCCTGCCCGCACCGGTATTTTCCAGCACGCAAGCGGTCGCCAATGATGTGGAGGAGCGCGGCCTGCCGGCAGGGCAGCGGCGCTATACGACGTCGAAACTATGCAACCTCTATTGCACGTATGAGCTGGCGCGCCGGCTGCAGGCGTCGAACGATCCTCGGTTGAGGTCCATTTGTGTCAATGCATTCGATCCCGGCATGATGCCGGGCACGGGGCTCGCCCGCAATTATCCAGCGCCGATCCGGTTCGCGTGGAACTACGTCCTGCCCGTGTTGCGCCTGTTCAAGCGCAACGTGCACAGCACGGTGAAATCGGGGCAGAGGCTGGCTGCGTTGTCGATGCCCGGCGCCAATCGCCCAAATGGCCAATATTTCTCGGACGGCCGCGAAGCGCGGTCATCGGCGCTGTCGCATGATGCGGGCAATGCGCGCGAACTTTGGGAAGCCAGCGCCGTGTACGTCGGCATCAGCGGCGACATCGCCTGATTTTCGGTTCGGACACCGGGATTGCAGCGACAGTTGACATCACCTGCCAGGGTACAAGAATGCCGGAATGGAAAAATCAACCAAAGTCCGACTGATCGATGCCGCAGCCGCGCTCATCGACGCAGGTGGTGCACGCGCCGTAACCTTGCGTGCCGTGGCGCAGGCAGTCGGCGTTTCCCACAACGCACCATACAAACATTTCAAGGATCGCGATGCGATCCTTTCGGCGGTCGCCGAGCGGGATTTTCACACGCTGGAGGCGTTGTTCGATCGCGCACTGCGCGACAGTCCAGAGCCCGAAACTGCCCTTCGTCACGCGATTGCGGATTACATCGCCTATGGTCGCAGCCACCCAGGGCGGTATCGCCTGTTGTTCAGCGATCCCGAAATGGTTGTCCCCGGCGGCGCACTGGAAGTGGCCGCGATGTGCGCGCTCAAATCATTGACGGCACTCGTCGAGGCCTTTCAGGTGGCGGGACGAGCGGCGCATTTGCCGACCCGGCAACTGACCGCTCTGCTTTATGCGACGCTGCACGGACTGGTGGACATCGAATTGGGCCAGCGGGCGCGACCCGAAAAGGGATTGGGCGATATCACCGTGGTGGCTGATCTGCTGGTAGAATTGCTGCGCCCTGCCCAAGGCCTCAGACAATAAGAATCATAATTATCATTATTCTGGAATTTTGCTGATAAAACTTGACCCAACTTGCACCCGGGCTTAGCGATACAGCCTGCTTGATGCGGGCCACCGGCCCCGCCATGCAAAGCCAACCAAAACGTAGAGGTGCATGGGCAATGGCTGATCGGCAGATGCATCTCGGGCTGATGTTGACCGCAACTGGCGCCCATTTTGGCGCTTGGCGCCTGCCCGAGGCGACACCCCAGACATCGTTCACGCTCGACCATTATGTCAGGATCGCTGAGGTCGCAGAAGGCGGACTGCTGGACTTCGTGTTCATAGCCGACAGCCTCGGCCTTTACCCGATGCCCGACCCCGCGACCGCCGGCCACATGCTGCCGATCTCGCACCTGGAACCATTCACGCTGCTGTCGGCGCTTGCCGCAACAACGCGCAACATCGGCTTGATCGGCAGTGCGACCACGACGTACAACCAGCCTTTTCAAGTCGCGCGGATCATTGCATCGCTTGATCATATCAGCGCCGGTCGGGGCGGTTGGAACCTGATCACCTCGGGCAATCCGGCAGAAGCGTGGAACTTCGGCTTTACCGAACATCCGGACCACGCGGATCGCTATGAACGCGCAGGCGAGTTCGCCGATGTGGTCACAGGCCTGTGGGATAGCTGGACTGCCGATGCGTTCGGCTATGAAAAGGCGTCGGGACGGTATTTCGATCCGGCGAAGATGCGCATTCTCAACCATGCCGGCAAGTTCTTCGATGTCCGCGGTCCCTTGAACCTGGCCCGTTCGCCCCAGGATCGGCCGGTGATCGCGCAGGCCGGATCTTCGGATGCCGGACGCGCCCTGGCGGCACGGGTCGCGGAAGTCGTGTTCACGGCCCAGCAAACGCTGCAGGGCGCCAAGGCGTTCTACGCCGATATGCACCGGCGCGTGGCCGAGGCGGGCCGTGATGTTTCCGAGGTGCGCATTTTGCCGGGTGTGGTGCCGATTGTGGGCAACACCGACGCCGAAGCGCGCGAAGAGCGGCGCCGGATCGACGGATCGTTCGACCCGATGCTCGGTATCGAAACGCTGAGCGTCGAATTCGGTATCGACATGTCGGTCTATCCGCTCGACGAACGTCTGCCGCGCGACCTGCCAGCGTCGAACAAGGCCATGAGCCGGCGTGACTTGCTGGAAACCGAGGCTGAACGAGACGGGCTGACATTGCGTCAACTGGCGGGCCGTGCGGCCTCGCTTGGCCATTGGACGGTATGCGGATCGCCCGCAACAATCGCCGACGCGCTTCAGGAATGGTTCGAGCAAGGCGCGGCGGACGGATTTATCCTGATGCCGGCGACCCAACCCGCAGGCCTGAAAAATTTCGTCGACCTCGTGATTCCGGAACTGCAGCGGCGCAAGATGTTTCGCACCGCCTATGCCGGCAAAACGCTTCGCACAAATCTGGGGCTGTCTGCTCCATAAATTCAACGACAACAGGCGAGATAAATCATGACGTCCTCAAAAACCGATCGTGTCGCGGTCATCACTGGCGCCGCCGGCGGTCTGGGTCGCGCCATTGCCAATCGGTTGGCGGCCGATGGGTATCGGCTGGCCCTGACCGATGCCGCATCGTGCAGCGATATCGCGGCCCAGGCCGAACAGTGCGGAGTTGAGGTCTTCCATGCCGCTTGCGACCTGGACTCGGGTGATGACATCGCCGCGTTTTCGCAAGGGGTGCTCGATCGTTACGGGCGCGCCGATATCCTGATCAACAACGCGGCCAGGATGGGCATGCAACCGATCGACGAACTCGCTATCGATGCCTTTCGCGGCTATTTGCGCACCAATATCGAAGCGCCCTTCCAGATGAGCAAGGCCTTCATCCCGGCGATGACTGCGCATGGCTTTGGACGCATCGTGAACACCGTGTCCAACTCGGTCTGGGCCCCTTTCCCGGGGGTGCTGGGATATGTCACTTCCAAGATGGGCCTCATCGGCCTGACCCGGGCGCTCGCGGTCGAGTTGGGCGAGCGCGGCATCACTGTGAACGCCGTGGCTCCGAACCTGACCAGGCACCGCAACACCGAACAGGTCATGCCCGCCGAAGCGTTCGAAAGCCAAGCGCAGCGACAGGCCATCAAGCGGACCGCCACCCCGGAGGATATTCTGGGCGCGGTCGCGTTCCTGATATCCGACGATGCCGCGTTCATGACCGGTCAGACGCTCAGCGTGGATGGCGGTCAGATCCTGCTCTGACCGCGCTTGGCGCGAGCGACGACGCGGCTCAGTGCACCGCGAGCGGCAGATGGTCGAACACGTGCAGTCCGTTGTTGATCTTCCGGACCGGGTCGCCTGCCGGCTCGAGTCTTTCCACCCGATCGACCAGGGCGGTCAGAACGGCCTGCATTTCCAGCTTGGCGAGATGCACGCCCAGACAGTGGTGTGTGCCATGGCCCCATCCCACATGGTCTGCCGGCTTGCGGCGCACGTCGAACCGGTCCGGGTCGGGATATTTTCGCTCGTCACGGTTGGCTGACGCGTAAAGCAGCACAACGCGCGTGTCGCCGCGCAGTTCAACGTCATTCATCGCAGTGTCCCGCGCGATGTAGCGTGTAAACCAGTGGACCGGCGGGTCGATGCGCACGCCTTCCAGAATGGCGGAGGCGATGAGCGAAGGGTCTGCGCGCAATGCCGCCCACTGCGACGGGTCGCGGCTCAAACGCCAGAGCAGATTGCCGGTCGCGCCGATCGTCGTATCAAGGGCCGGCCCGAGATAATCGGCCATCAACACAGGAATTTTCTCGGCCGCGATCTCGCCGCGATCGGCCGCCTCGATCAGCATGGCGCCCCAACTGCCCGGGGCCAGCTTCTCGCGCTGGATTTCGTTCGCCAGATAAAGACCCATTTCCTGGAGAGCGGGCGCCGAAGCCTGCGCGCGGGCGTTCGGCGGACCTGCCATGTTGGCGATCGCTTCACCCCAGACCAACATCCGTTCCCGACCGGCCTCCGGCAACCCGACAAAGCGCGACACGATGGTCAAGGGCAGATGCCAGGCGAGTTCGGTCACGCCGTCGAACCGTCCTTTGGCAACGAGCCGATCCACCACGGCCTCGGCCTCCGCCATGACCCGTTCGGTCATCCCGCGCACAGCTTTTGGCGTCAGCGGGCGCCCGACCACGAGGCGATGAACCTGATGCTCCGGGTCGTCGCTCCCGATCGTGCTGCCGGTGGTAAGGCCATTGATCTCGTCGCTGATCATCGCGCCGCGGGCGGACGAGAAGGTCTGCGGGTCGCGCAGGCAAGCCCGCACAGCGTCGAACCGGGTCGCCGCATACATGCCCAGCCGGTCAAGCCACACCATCGGACCCGCATCGCGCAACTGGCGATAGAGCGGGAACGGATCGCGCAGCGATGCCTCGCTGAACAGATCGATATCGGACGCAGGGACCTGTGAAATCATGTGACCTCCTTGCGCGCGAGGGCGCATCCATCGTCGTTTAACCAACTGAAGTAGGGGGCGGGCCGTGCCACGGATCTCGGCGCGTCAGCACTGCCGGCCCCAACCCTAGATCCCCAGCGCGAACGCCAAAGTTGGACGAGCTTCAAGAATCTCGGCCGCTTCACGTTTCCGGTCCTCGGCGGTTTCCCAATCGCGGATGGCCGTCTGATAACTTGGCCGAGCGCGCACTGCTGTAAACCACCGTCCAACATGGGGGTATTCGTCGCAGACCAGGTCCCAAAATCCGATTTCTTCGAGACGGCGCAAATAGGGCGTCAGGTCGGCATCGGCGAGGCTGTAGGCGCCGCCAACGAGCCACTCGGAATCGCCCAGGGCCAAGTTCATATCTGCAAGAAGTGTGCGAAAGCGCCGCACGGCATCACGAAAATAGCCCGATTGACCGGCGTTCTCCGCAAGGTCCAGCGTGATGCTGCGCTTGATGAAATTGAGCGGCAATCGCAGTTCGCGCACATCCGCAGGCCAGGACAGGAAATCTGTCCGGAAACTGGCCACAAAGGTCAGCACGAAGACATTGAGATGGAGGCTGTCATCGATCTGCTTCGTCCATCCGCGTATTCTCGCCCGCGCCAGAGGCGTCGGCGGCATCAGTGGAAGATCCGGAAAAGCCTCGTCGATATATTCGCTGATGATGCGCGATTCGGTAAGAACCGCGTCACCGTGCACGAATGTCGGAACATACCCGTTCGGATTGATCGCAAGATATCCGGCCGACCGGAGATCTTGCCGGGTCATGATCCTGCTTTCAAACGCAAGGTGTTTCTCGGCAAGAGCCACCCTGACCTTCTGGGCACAAATAGCCCTCGGAAAATGATACAGCGTTATCACCCGATTTTCCTCAAAAGGCGCTCGAAATGAACTTCGAACCAATCGA
>CAIXXC010000146.1 GCA_903923205.1 uncultured Rhodospirillales bacterium
CGAAGTGCTGCCTGGCCCAGCGGTTGCTGTCGACGATGACGGCCGCGCCGGCGGCCAGGCCCTCGAACAGCCGGTTGCTCATCAGGCCCGAGCGCTTATGCGCCTCGGACGACAAAGCCAGGCAGATGCCGGCCTGGCTGATCGCATTCAGCGTGCTGACGCCGTCGAACGGCAATTCGCCGCGATAGGAGCGGAAGCCTTCCCACGGCGCCACGCCGAGGAATTTCCGCGGTCCATAGATGTCCAGCAGTTCGGCGTCGTCGAGCATCTCGAAGACGCCGGAGTGGCGGCCCTTCTGCTTGCCCAGCCGTTCCCAGTTGATGCCGATGTAGAACAGCCGCGCCTTGTCGTCGATCCGGGGCTCCAGATAGGGCTGGGGCACATTGTGGAACAGCGTCGGGAACGGCTCGGGGTTGAGGCCGCCGCGGGCGCCGAAAGTGGTTCTGGCATGGGCGTCAGCGGAGTCCGACAGGCAAGACAGACAGTCGTTGTGACTGAGCATCTTCTCCAGCGAGGCCTCGTAGCCGAACTGGAAGTAGAAATCGAGCGGCTGCCACAAGGCGTAGTAGGAGTAGACGTCGATCAGCCGCGGAGATTCGAAGTGAAGCGAGATCATGAATTCGATCTCGGCCGGGTCCAGCGGCTTGGATGTGTCGAGCGATATGGGGCGGTTGGCCCACAAGGGGCGCCCGTCGTTGTCGATCGCGATCATGGTCGCGCCGATGTTCTTGGCGGCGATCGCCAGCCGCTGAAGGACTTCGTACTCAGCGTTGCGGATCTTCGGCCAGGTGTGGGGAACGACGAAGGTCGGCCCGCCGTGCGCCTCGACAGCGTTGTCAGCTTCCTGGGGAGGCGTTTGCATTTCGGAGCGGCCTTCAGTCAATCGAGTTCGGTCGTGCAGTTGTCTGCGAAACGGTGACAACGGCGGCTAAGCCGACGCCACAATCTCTATAGACATCCGTAAGGCAAGCGCCAGAGGCAGAGCTTGACCATCCGTGCTGCGATGCGCGATCCAGGCTCAATCGGCCTTCCGTTGCACGGCTAGAGGATCACCGGCTCCGGAATCGGCAGGATGAATCGGCCGCCCCAGTCCGAAATGTGCGCCATGTTGGCGACGATTTCGTCCTTCAGGTTCCAAGGCAGAATGAGGACGTAATCGGGGCGTCGTTCATCCATGGCCGATACCGGCAGGATCGGGATGCGGGTGCCGGGCAGATACTGGCCATGCTTCCAGGTGTTCCGATCGACGGTGAAGTCGATCATGTCCATCCCGATGCCGCAGTAGTTGAGCAGGGTGTTGCCTTTGGCGGGCGCGCCGTATCCCGCGATGGTCTTGCCCGCATCCTTGATATCGATCAGCAGGCTGAGCAGTCGTCGCTTGAGCGCGGCCACCTTCTTGGGGAACTTCTGGTAGGCCTCCAGGGTATGCAGGCCGGCGGCGGCTTCCTTCGCTCGGAAGCCTGCGACGCTGGTGTCGATCGGGCCGTCCCACGAATCGTGGCGCGCATACAGGCGCAATGAGCCGCCGTGCGTGGCCAGGGTGTCGACCCGCACCACTTTCAGACCGTTGCGCCTCAGCAAGGCCTCAGCCGACAGAAGCGAAAGATACATGAAGTGTTCGTGGTAGATGGTGTCGAACTCGCAACGCTGGATCAGTTGCATGACGTCCGGAAACTCGAACGTAATCAATCCGTTCGGAGCCAGTAGAAGCTTGAATCCGCGCAGGAAATCGTTCGGGTCCG
>CAIXXC010000147.1 GCA_903923205.1 uncultured Rhodospirillales bacterium
GCGTGCGATCGCCGCCGAGCCGGAAATTATCTTCTTTGACGAGCCGACCACCGGTCTCGACCCGATCATGAGCGACGTGATCAACAACCTGATCACGGAACGGGTCAAGGATCTGGGCGCGACCGCCCTCAGCATCACCCACGACATGGCCAGCGCGCGCAAGATCTCTGACCGGATTGCCATGCTCTATCAGGGCAAGATCATCTGGCAGGGTCCGACCGACACGATCGATAATTCCGGCAATGCCTATGTCGATCAGTTCATCCACGGCCGCGCCGAGGGACCGATCCAAATGGAAGTCCGGGCGCGATGACGGGAGTCGCCTGAATATGGCGCGCGCCCGCAGCCATTTTGTCTGCCAGGCCTGCGGTGCGATCCACGCAAAATGGAACGGCCGCTGCGACGAATGCGGCAGTTGGAATACCATGGTGGAGGAGGTCGAAAGCGACGGCCCGCCCAAAAGTGCAGCGCAAGGCCCCAAAGGCCGGAAGATCGAATTTGTTGGCCTGTCCGGCTCCAGCGCCCCGGCACCGCGACGCGGCACCGGCATCGCCGAATTCGATCGGGTCTGCGGTGGTGGCCTTGTCCCGGGCTCTGTCATTCTTCTCGGTGGTGATCCCGGCATTGGCAAATCGACACTCTTGCTGCAGGTTGCGGCGGCACTCGGCGTTGCGGCGACTGACGGCGTCGGCGGCCCGCAACCACGATCGATCTATATCTCCGGCGAAGAAGCGATCGATCAGGTCAGGCTCCGCGCCACCCGGCTTGGCGTCGCCCATGCAAGCGTCCAACTCGCCGCCGCCACGAACGTGCGCGATATCATTGCCTCGCTTGAGGCGACAGGCAGCGGCCTCGTCATCATCGATTCGATTCAGACGATGTTCCTGGATACGCTCGACTCCGCTCCAGGAACGGTCAGTCAGGTTCGCGCCTGCGCCCAGGAACTTATCCGGCTCGCCAAGCGCAGTGGCTTTACCGTTATCCTTGTCGGCCATGTCACCAAGGAAGGGGTCATCGCTGGTCCCCGCGTGCTGGAGCATATGGTCGATACCGTGCTCTATTTCGAAGGCGAACGCGGACACCAGTTTCGCATCCTTCGTGGTGTCAAGAACCGCTTCGGCCCGACCGATGAAATCGGTGTCTTCGAAATGACGGATGCCGGGCTTTCGGAGGTACCCAATCCTTCGGCACTGTTTCTGGCAGAACGGCGTGGTGACATCAGCGGCGCTGCGGTCTTTGCGGGAATGGAGGGCACGCGCCCGGTGCTAGTCGAAATCCAGGCTCTGGTCGCACCGACCCCTCTGGGGACGCCGCGTCGTGCGGTCGTCGGTTGGGATACGGCGAGGCTTGCGATGATCATGGCCGTCCTCGACGCGCGTTGTGGCCTTGCAATCGGGGCGAACGACGTTTACTTGAACGTCGCGGGCGGGCTGAAGATTTCTGAACCGGCCGCAGATCTCGCCGTTGCGGCAGCATTGATTTCGGCATGCACCAAACGCCCGGTACCAGCCAATGTGGTGGTGTTTGGCGAGATCGGTTTGTCCGGGGA
>CAIXXC010000148.1 GCA_903923205.1 uncultured Rhodospirillales bacterium
CGCCGAGAACTTCTCGATGGGCATAGCGTTGCGTCGCTTCGCCAGCTACCCGTATGCCAAATTTCGAATTGAGTCGTATCGGGGGCAATGTGGCGGTCAAAAAATCGGAGATTTACAATCGCATCTGGGAAGGATGCGATGTGCTGCGCGGGGGCATGGATGCCTCGCAGTACAAGGATTACGTGCTGTCGATCCTGTTCATCAAGTACATCTCTGACAAGTTCGCGGGCCAGCCGTTTGGCGCGATCAAGGTGCCGGCCGGTGCCAGCTTTGCCGATATGGTGGCGTTGAAGGGTCAGTCCGACATCGGCGATCAGATCAACAAGACGATCGTCGCCCCCATTGTCAAAGCCAACAAGCTGGGCGGATTTCCCGATTTCAACGGCGAGAACCTGGGCACTGGCAAGGCCAAAGTCGACACCCTGACCAACCTGATCGCTGTGTTTGAAGACCCGGCGCTGGATTTTTCCCGCAACCGTGCCGATGGCGATGACATCCTGGGCGATGCCTATGAATACCTGATGCGCCACTTCGCCACCGAGAGCGGCAAGTCCAAGGGTCAGTTCTACACCCCCGCGGAAGTCAGCCGGGTGATTGCCCAGATCATCGGCATCCGCAATCCGAACACCCGGCCCGACACGACCGTGTATGACCCCACATGCGGATCGGGTTCCCTGTTGATCAAGGTGGCGGACGAGGCCGGGGTAAGGGTCACGCTGTACGGCCAGGAAAAAGATGGCAGCACCGCCGGCCTCGCGCAGATGAACCTGATCCTGCACGACTATCCCGGCGGGCTGATCCACCCAGGCCGGAGCACACTGTCCGATCCTTTCTTCCGCGACCACAATGCGCTGAAGACGTTCGATTATGTCGTCGCCAATCCTCCGTTCAGCGACAAGCGCTGGAGCCAGGGGATGGACCCCAACGAGTTGAAGCCTGGCATGGCGCTGCAAGAGGACAGCCCGGACACGGTGAACTTTCACCGGTTCGACGGGTTCGGCGTGCCCCCGCCAAAGCAGGGCGACTATGCCTATCTGCTGCACATCATCAAATCGCTGAAATCGACCGGCAAGGCGGTCTGCATCCTGCCGCATGGCGTGCTGTTTCGTGGCAATGCAGAGGCCGAAATCCGCAAGAACCTGATCCAGCGCGGGTTGATCAAGGCGATCATCGGCCTGCCAGCCAACCTGTTTTATGGCACAGGCATCCCTGCCTGCATCATCGTCATCGACAAGGAAAACGCCCCCACCCGGCGTGGCATCTTCATGATCGACGCCAGCGCGGCATTCATGAAGGACGGCCCGAAAAACCGCCTGCGCGAAATGGACGTGCATCGCATCGTCGATGTGTTCCGCCGCGGGCAGGACGTGCCGAAATATGCCCGCATGGTCGGCTATGACCAGATCGAACGGAACGATTTCAACCTCAACCTGCCGCGCTACATCGACAGCCAGCCGCCGGAAGATCGGCACGATATTGCCGGGCATCTGCATGGCGGCATCCCGGAACGCGATGTTGAGGCGCTGTCCGGCTATTGGGCAGTCTGCCCCACGCTGCGAGCCACGCTCTTCAAGCCGAACCGGCCGGGCTATGTCGATCTTGCCGTGCCGCCCGATGCGATCCGCACCGCGATCCACGCGCATCCGGAATTCATCGCGTTCACCCAAAGCCTGAACGATCATTTCGAAGCCTGGCGTGCCGATGAAACGCCCCGGCTGAAGGCGCTGGCGCCCGGTTTCCACCCCAAGGCGCTGATCGCCGAACTGGGGGAGCGACTGCTCGCGCATTACGATGGCCGCCCGCTGATCGATGCCTACGCCATCTATCAGCATCTGATGACCTATTGGGCCGAGGTGATGCAGGACGACGCCTACCAGATCGCGGCCGAAGGCTGGAAGGCAGAGACCAGCCGCGTAATCGAGCGCAAGAAGGGCAAGGACGGCAAGGAGAAAGTGACCGACAAGGGCTGGACCTGCGATCTGGTGCCCAAGGAACTGCTGGTCGCCCGTTATTACGCCGAAGAGGCCGCTGCGATCGCCACCGACGAGGCGGAGCGTGAGCGCGTCATCGCCGAGATGCAGGCGCTGGAGGAAGAACACGGCAGCGAAGATGGCCTGTTTGCCGAACTGGTGGAGGATGGCGAGCTGTCGATCAACGACGCCCGGGCCAAAGCACGGCTGAAAGAGATCAAGGGCGACAAGGCGGCGGCGGGTGAAGCCTTTGCGCTGAACGAATGGCTCAAGCTGTCCGCCCGCGACAAGGAACTGAAAAAAGCGATCAAGGACGCCGAGGCTGAACTCGATGATCTTGCCTATGCCCACTACCCCAGGCTGAACGCGGCGGCGGTGCAGGCGCTGGCGGTTGATGACAAGTGGATGGGCGCGCTGGAAGCGCGGATCGGCGGCGAGACGGTGCGGGTGGCGCAGGCGCTGACACGCCGGGTGAAAGAACTAGGCGAGCGCTATACTCAAACGCTGCTCGGCCTGAGCCAACGCGTAGCTGACCTGGAAGCCAAGGCGGTAAGGCATCTGGAACGGATGGGTTTCGCATGACAGGCGTTCGAGCTGGCTATCGAGAAACCGAGTTCGGGACGCTCCCTGACGATTGGCAAAGCGTTACCGTTGAGACAGCCGCTGCACGCACACAAAATGCTGTCGTTGGTGGCCCGTTCGGTTCTGATCTGGTTTCATCGGATTACGCGGAAACCGGTGTGCCAATCATTCGGGGCCAGAACATGGGCGGCAAATTTGTCGACGGCACATTTGCGTTCGTCAGCCTTGAGAAAGCCAAGAGTCTGTCGGCGAACTCTGCTGGTGCGGCCGATTTAATTTTCACGCAGCGCGGCACCCTTGGCCAGGTTTCTATTGTCCCCGGCGTTGGCTTTGACCGCTATATTGTTTCGCAAAGCCAGATGAAGGTATCATTGGACCAAACTCGGTTCGATCCAGAATTTTTCTATTATTATTTTTCAAGCCCTGCGGGACTTCGCCAAGTTATAGATAGCGCCATTCAAACTGGAGTCCCACACACAAACCTTGGCATCCTGCGCCGCTATCGTCTGCCGGTTCCCAAGACCAAGCGGGAACAGGCAGCCATAGCCGAGGTGTTGGGGGATGCGGATGGGTTGATTGAGGCGCTGGAGGCGCTGATCGCCAAGAAGCGCGCCATCAAGCAGGGCGCGATGCAGGACCTCCTCTCGGGCAAGAACCGAGGAACCACAACCCGCCTAGGCTCTGTGCTCAAGATCGGTCATGGACGCAGCCAGAAGGCGGTCGAGATCAGCGATGGACCGTACCCCATCCTCGCTAGCGGTGGCCAAATTGGTACAGCTAGCCAATTTCTTTATGATCGGCCCTCTGTGCTGATCGGCCGGAAGGGGACAATTGATCGCCCGCAATATGCGGATACACCCTTTTGGACGATCGACACGCTGTTCTACACCGTGATCGCCGAACCGAATGTCCCTAAATATCTGTTCTATCGCTTTTGCATGATAGACTGGCGCCAGTACAATGAGGCGTCGGGGGTACCAAGCCTTAATTCGGGCACGATTGAGAACATCGAGATCGAACTGCACCGACCTGACGAACAACGCGCGATCGCCACGGTCCTCTCGGACATGGACGCCGAAATTGCCGCACTTGAGGACAAACTCGCCAAGGCCCGCGCCGTGAAACAAGGCATGATGCAGGTCTTGCTGACCGGGGAGATCAGACTGATATGAGTGCCATTACCCCGCATTACCGGACCGTGCAGCAGTTGTTGCAAACCCAGTCGTTTGCCATTGATGAGTACCAGCGCGAGTACAAATGGGAAAAGAAGAACGTTGACGAGCTGCTGTCTGACCTGCTCGACAAGTTCCAGTCCAGCTTTCGCGAAGGCGATGCCACGGGCGCGGTTTCGACCTACGAGGAATATTTTCTCGGCTCGATCATCGTCAGCAAGCGCAACGGCAAAAACTACCTGATCGATGGCCAACAGCGGGTGACTTCGCTGACCCTGCTGCTGATCTACCTGTATCGCGCGGCGAAAGCGAAGGGCCTGTCTGTTGCGGAGACCATTGCCCCGCTGATCTTCAGCGACAATCTGGGCCAACCCAAGTTCAATCTCGACATCCCGGAACGTCTGGCCGTGATCAAGGCGCTGTTTGACGGTGCTGCGTTTACGCCTGACGGCAAGGATGAGTCGGTGCGCACCATGCACGCCCGCTATGGCGACATTGTACAGAACGAGCTGATCACCGAACTGGGTGATGCCTTGCCGCACTTTGCCTATTGGCTGCTGACACGGGTGGGGCTCATTGAGATTGCGACCGGCAATGACAACTATGCCTACGCGATCTTCGAGACGATGAACGACCGCGGCAAGCCGCTGAGCCCGGTGGACATGCTGAAGGCTTACCTGCTCGCGCCGATCGATGATCCCGACCAGCGCCGCCTTGCCAATGATGGCTGGAAGAAGGAGGTCCTCGATCTGCTGACCTTCGGCAAAACGCAAGAGGGCGATCGTGATGCGTCGTGCATCAAGGCCTGGTTGCGCTCTCAACATGCGGAAAGTCATCGCGTCGGCGGCGCAGATGCAACCAAACGCGATTGGGAACTGGCTGGCACAGTTTTCAATCGCTGGGTGCGGGACAATGCCGGGCGACTGAACGTCGGCAGCCAACAGGGCAACCTGATGCGCGTTACGCGCGATTTTCCTTTTTTCGCCAAGGCCTACAAGCAAATCGTTGCGGCTTCTGAGACCTATACGCCGGGCCTTGAAGCGGTGTTTTATAATGCGCACAACGAGTTTACGTGGCAGTCGACGGTGTTGTTGGCCCCCCTGGAGCCGAATGATGATGACGAGACCGTTCGCCGCAAGATTGCCGCGACCGCGACCTACCTCGACATCTGGCTTATGCGACGGACAGTGAACTATGTCCGCGTGGGCTACTCTTCAATGTCCTATGCCATGTGGTCGCTGTGCCGGGACATCCGCCGCAAGCCGCTGGGCGAGTTGGTGCAAGTCCTGACCGACAAGCTCGCCAAGGACGACGTGACATTTCAGGGCCATGCCCAAAAAGGGCGCGGCGGGATTGACCGGCTGGCGCTCAACCAGTTCAGTCGGCGCTATATCTTTCACCTGCTTGCCCGGATCACGGCCTTTACCGACGCGGGATCAGGCCGACCCGATCCATTCCCGGCGCTGGTCGATCGGAACCAGAAGAACCCTTTCGACATCGAGCATATCTGGGCGAACGATTTCGCGCAGCACCAAGGCGCATTCGCGACTGCGCAGGAGTTTGCCGAGATGCGCGACACGGTGCCCGCCCTGCTGTTGCTGCCGGCGGACGTGAACCGCAGCCTTCAGGATCAGCCGTACAGCTACAAGGTGCAGAAATATGCCAGCCATCATCTGTACACGGCCAGTTTGTCGCCCAGCGCCTATCTGAACCAGCCGCAATTCGATGCGTTTCGCACGCGGCACACGCTGGATTTCAAGCCGTTCGATGACTTTTCAAAGGATGCCTGGGCGGAGCGACAGCGGTTGGTCGGGCAACTCGTGGACCTGGTGTGGTCGCCCGATCGGCTTCAGGCGTTCCTGCCGTGAGCGGCATTGGCGAGCCGGAACGGGTTACACAGAACCGGGTGATTGCCCTGTTCCACGATCGGCTCGGCTGGCGCTATCTCGGGGATTGGTCGGACCGGACCAATTCGAACATTGAGATCGGGCTGCTGACTGCCAACCTCAAGTCACGCGGCTATTCCGATGCGCAGGCCGCGGTGGTGCTGGAACGGCTGCACCGGGCGGCGACAAATCCGAGCCGCAAACTCTATCAAAACAACAAGGCGGTGCATGAACTGCTGCGCTATGGCATTTCGGCCAAGACCGATCCTGCGCTGAAGGCCGAAGATGTTCAGCTGATCGACTGGGATCATCCGGAGCGCAACGATTTTGCCGTCGCCGAAGAGGTTACCCTGCTTGGCGGTAACACCCGGCGCCCGGACATCGTACTGTACATCAACGGCATCGCCATCGGCGTGCTGGAGCTGAAGAACAGCCGGGTTTCGGTTGGTCACGGCATCCGTCAGGCGCTTTCCAACCAGCGAGAGGACTTCAACGCCTGGTTCTATTCGACCGTCCAGTTCGTGTTTGCCGGGAACGACAGCGAAGGCTTGCGCTATGGCACGATCAAGACGGAAGAAAAGTATTTCCTGACGTGGAAAGAGGACGAGGCCGACGACACCGAGAACAAGCTCGACAAATACCTGCTGAAGATGTGCGACAAGCGTCGCTGCCTGGAGCTGATGCACGACTTCGTGCTGTTTGACGGGGGCATGAAAAAGCTGCCCCGCGTGCACCAGTATTTCGGCATCAAGGCCGCGCAGGAACGGATCGCCCGGCGCGAGGGCGGGATCATCTGGCACACGCAGGGGTCGGGCAAGAGCATCGTCATGATCCTGCTCGCCCGCTGGATATTGGAAAACAACCCGCACGCTCGGGTGATCGTTGTGACCGATCGGGACGAGCTGGACGGCCAGATCGAAGGCAATTTTGCCGCGGCCGGGGAACAGGCGCGACGCACCAACAGTGGGGCCGATCTGATGGCGCTGCTGTCGGGAGCACCAACGCCACGTCTCATTTGCTCGCTAGTCCAGAAGTTCGGCAAGCGCGACGACGACAACTTTGAACGATTTATCCAGGGCCTGAAAGACAACCCTCGTCGCCCCGTGGGTGAGCTGTTCGTCTTTGTCGACGAATGTCACCGCACGCAAAGCGGCAAGCTGAACAAGATCATGAAGGCGATGATGCCCGGCGCCGTGTTCATCGGCTTTACCGGGACGCCGCTGCTGAAGAAAGACAAGCAGACCAGCTTGGAGGTGTTCGGCAGCTATATCCACACCTACAAATACAGCGAGGCGGTCGCCGACCATGTGGTGCTGGACCTGGTTTACGAAGCTCGCGATGTCGATCAGGAACTGGGGTCACAGGACAAGATCGACCAGTGGTTTGACGCCAAGACCCGCGCCCTGAACGACTGGCAGAAGGACGAATTGCGCAAGCAATGGGGCACGATGCAGCGGGTGCTGAGTTCGCGATCTCGCATGGAGCGGATCGTCGATGACATCGTATTCGATTTCGCGACGAAGCCCCGGCTGAGCAGTGAGCGCGGCACGGCCATGCTTGTGGCGCGCAGCATCTACGAGGCCAGCAAGTACTATGACGAGTTCCAGAAGACGGTCCTGAAGGGGCGTTGCGCCGTCATCACATCGTACAACCCGCAGGCGAAGGACGTGACCCTGGAAGAGACCGGGGCGCATAGTGAGACCGACAAGCAGTACATCTACAACCTGTACCAGGCGGTGCTGAAGGACGTGCCGGCACAGCCCGGCATGACCAAGACCGAAGTTTACGAGGAAATGGCCAAGACGCTCTTCAAGAAGGAGCCGGCCAACATGAAGCTGCTGATTGTAGTCGACAAACTGCTGACCGGCTTTGATGCGCCCAGCTGCAGCTATCTGTTCATCGACAAGTCGATGCAAGACCACGGGCTGTTTCAGGCGATCTGCCGGACAAATCGGCTAGACGGGGAGGACAAGCAGTTCGGCTACATCGTGGACTACATGGACCTGTTCAAAAAGGTCCAGGGTGCGATCAGCGTCTATTCCTCTGAGCTTGACCACACGGCCGGCGGCGTCGATCCCGATGTGATCCTGGAGCAGCGTCTGTCCAAGGGGCGCAAGAAGCTGGAAGAGGCGCTAGAGGCGATCTACCTTATCTGCGAACCGGTGCCGCCCCCGCGCGATGACGATGCGTTTCGCCGTTACTTTTGCGGCAACACCGAAATTGCGACCGATCTGGCCGAGCGGGAACCGATGCGGGCCAGCTATTACAAGGCGTGCGCATCGGTGGTGCGCGCCTTTGCCAACATAGCCGACGAGATGGTCGATGCCGGGTTCAGCGCTGACGAGTCCGGGCAAATCAAGGCGCGGATCACGGATTACGTAAACATTCGCGACCTGATCCGGACAGCCAGTGGGGAGACGCTTGATCTGAAAGCCTATGAG
>CAIXXC010000149.1 GCA_903923205.1 uncultured Rhodospirillales bacterium
ATCGAACCGATCCACGCGGCGTGCGAAATTGCTAGGGGTGTGCAAGGCTCATGTCCATTGCGGCTTCTATCGCGGGGTGGTTGTCAATGCCGGGTAAAGCCGGAGTTTACCTGATGGTGACCATGGTTAACCCCTAACCTGTCTTATTCATCGAGATGTGGAAGGAGGTTGGCGGGAGTAGCGTAAAGCACTGACTTATTGTAGGAAATGGGTATCTAGACCAACCTGCAATGAGGCACAAAATGCCACAGGCCACACCCGCCGAAATTGACAATAGCACGGCCCGGTTTTCGTTTCCAGCTGTCCATCGCAAGAAAGTCACAGCTGCGTTTGATGGTGGCAGGATAACCTCTGACGGCGGGGTTTTACTGCTGGCACAAGCTGAGCGTGAGATGGGGATCTGCTCGCAACTCGCCGCCTGCATTGCCGATCGGCGAGATCCATCACGCGTGATTCACGCGCTCGATGACATCCTGCGGGCCCGGATATTTGCGATCGCTTGTGGTTACGAGGACGCCGACGATCTCGACACGCTGCGTGATGACCCTGGGTTCCGCCTGGCGCTGAGCAAGCTGCCTGGATCGGGAGCGGGTCTTGCCAGTCAGCCGACAATGAGCCGTTGGGAGAACGCGCCGACCACGCGCGAGTTGGCGAAGCTGATGGCCACGATGATCGGCATCTACTGCGCCAGCTATCCAACCGCGCCCGAGGTGGTGACGCTGGATATCGATGACACCTGCGATGTGGTCCACGGCTACCAGCAGCTGTCCTTCTGGAATGGGCACTACGGCGAGCGCTGCTTCCTTCCGATCCATGTCTACGACACGGCAACGGGTCGGCCGGTGGCGATGCTGCTGCGGACCGGCAAGACGCCGAGCGGCGCAGAAGCGGCCGGCCATATCCGGCGGCTGGTCCGCCATATTCGCCGCCACTGGCCCACCACCCACATCACCATCCGTGGCGACGGGCACTACGGCAGGCCCGAAGTGATGGACTTTTGCGAGGCCGACGGCGTCGATTACATCCTCGGCCTGCCCACCAACTCGGTGCTGCGTGCCGATCCCAAAATCGTGACTGTGGCCGATGCCTGCGCGACCCAGCGCGCCGAGGAACAGCGTCCGGCTCTGCGCCTCTTTGCCGAGACGAGCTACGCCGCGAAAAGCTGGAAACAAAAGCGGCGCGTCGTCGCCAGGACCGAGGCGAGCACCATGGGGATGGATATCCGCTTTGTCGTCACCTCGCTCACCGAGCCTGCCGCCGAGGACATCTACGAAGTGCATTACTGTGCTCGCGGCAATGCCGAAAACCTTATCAAATTGCACAAATCTCAGCTCGCCAGTGACCGGACCTCATGCCGCTCTGCCAATGCCAACCAGATGCGCCTGATGCTGCACACCGCGGCATTCTGGCTGATGTGGCGCGTTCAGCAGGAGGTCCCGAAGACCGCAACTCTCGCCACTGCAGAGTTCGCGACATTGCGCGTGCGCCTCCTCAAGGTCGCCGCACGCGTGATCGAAACCGCTTCACGTATCCGCGTTGCCTTCGCATCCGCTTGCCCAGATGCAGACATCTTCCGCACCATCGCCCTCAGGCTCAAACCCGTGCCGACATAGCTCGGGCGGCCGTGCCGCCGAACGACCGAACCGCGTCCTTCAACCCCGCAAGCCTCTCGATCCTCCGCGATGAAATAGACGCAACGGCAGCGCTTGGTCTGCTCAACCGCATGCACCTGCTGAAAGACCCCGGGCGCCGGGATGCGCACCGTCACGAATAAGACAGGCTAAAGGGGCCGCTCTAATGTCGGCATCATGGCACGCGCGTGAAGTTGCGTCCGCAACATCCTACGCGCTACGGCGTTCCTGACTTCGCCACAGTATCCTTAAACGACCAACGCCGGCCTGTGACGCCCGCCCACCCCAAACCGCTTGCTTTTCGGCGCCATCGCGCTAAGGGGCCTCGCTTCCGTGCCATGGCTTGGGTCTAGGCATCGGGAATCCGCGCGGGAGAGGTCATGTGCCTCGATCTTACCGCATACTCTGAGGGTTTGGCACGCGTGCCCGGCCCGACAGGATGAAAGGAGGCTATTATGGCCAAGAAGATAGACGGTTACATCAAGCTGCAGATCAAGG
>CAIXXC010000150.1 GCA_903923205.1 uncultured Rhodospirillales bacterium
CCGCCATCATGGCGTCCTCCTCCGGGCTTACCAGCCTGCCCAGTGGAACCTCCCGCTTTAGGCGATCCTGGAAGGCCGGAAGAGCCTGGACCTCGGGCGGGAAATAGGTTGGGTTCTCGACGAAATTCTGGGCGATCGCGTTGACCTGGATGTGATGCGGGGCCAATTCGATGCCGACGGCTTGCGCGTAGGCGAGCTGCGCGCCTCGCGCGGCGCTGTAGGTCGACGCGCGTTTCATCCCGCGCAGGGCACTTGCGCTGCCCATGATTAGGATCTTGCCGGAGCCACGCTGTTTCATTTGTGGCAGCACCGCCCGGGTAAGCCTTGGCAGCGGGTCTACCAAATGGGCGAAGACGTGACGCCATTCATCGTCGGTGACCAGATCCGCATGGGTGTTCGGTGCCGGAATGGCGAGATTGGCGACCAGTGCATCGACGACACCGGCCTCTGCCACGGCTGCCTCTGCGGCGTCGGGCGGGTCGAGCGCCCTTTCATCAGCGATCACGACCGCGCCCAGTTCAGCAAAGACGCGGCAGAATACCGGCCCCATGAAATCGGCCGCCTGCGTCACCAGAATGCGTTTGCCTTCCAGGCTGATAAGCTGTCGCATTGTTTCTCCCCTATCTCAACAGGCAAGCGGGTTACTCGTCCCCCTGCCCCTCCGGCGGCACCACGAGGACCTTATCGACACGATGGCCATCCATGTCGACAACCTCGAAGCGCCAGTCACCAACGCGGATATGATCGGCCACATTCGGCACGCGCTTCATCGCTGCCATCATGAAACCGCCCAGCGTGTGGAAATCACCAGTGTCGTCGTCGGGCAGATGCGCGATACCGATCGCGTCCTTGACCTCGTCGATGGGCGTAAGCCCGGCCACCAGCCAGGAGCCATCTTCGCGGCGAACGATCGCCGGGTCGTGGTCCTCGTCCGGGCTGCCGGCGATATCGCCGACAAGGGCCTGGAGGATATCGTGCAAGGTCACCAGGCCGTCGAGATCGCCGTATTCGTCGATCACCAGCGCCATCGTCACGCCGGACTGCTTAAGGGTTTCCAGCAATTTCAGCGCCGGCACCGTGTTGGGGACATAGAGCGGCGGCTGGATCAGGCTGCGAATATCGGGGACGCCCTTGTCGCCCAGCACGGCGAGAGCAAGATCCTTTAGCTGCAGAATGCCGATGACCTGCTCCACCCCGCCCTCAACCACGGGGAAGCGGGAAAAATGGCTGGCCCGGATTTTCTCCCGATTGACCGACCAGTCGTCTTCAAGATCGAGGCTCTCGATCTGGGTACGGGGCGTCATGATGGCATCGACGCGGCGGTCGCCAAGCCGCAGTGCCATCTGCACGATCGCGGACTCCGCATGCTCGAATTCGCCCGCAGCAGCGCCCTCCCGCATCATCAGGGTGATTTCCTCATCCGTGACGGGTGCCTTTGCCGCAGCCCGGATCGGCAAGATCTTCAAGACGAGGTCGGTTGCCGCAGAGAGCAACCACTCCAGCGGCATGACCATCCGCGAAAACACGGTCATCAGCATGGCGGACCGCATGGCGATCACTTCGGGCGATCCGAGAGCAATCCGCTTTGGTACCAA
>CAIXXC010000151.1 GCA_903923205.1 uncultured Rhodospirillales bacterium
CGGGCGGCGATGGCGCGGTTTTTCAAGAAATTCGATACCCAGTTGGCCGACAACGAGTTTGTTGCGGGCAATCATTTCAGCGTCGCCGACATCACGACCCTTTGTGCGATCGATTTTGCCAAGTGGTCCGATATCCATATTCCTGCCGAGGCCAGAAACCTGCAGCGCTGGTATGATGCTGTCAGTGCCCGGCCCAGCACGAAGGCGTAAGGCGCTTTGAGAGACGCGCGGATGAGACCGGTTAGGTCTCGTCCGCGGCGCTCTTCGTGCCGAGGGGTTGCCCCCAACGGCTTAATAGAATTTGAGATAGCGCTGATACTCCCAGTCGGAGACATGGTTGATATAGCTTGTCCATTCGGCGCGCTTGAACTCGGTCCAGGCCGTGAACATCTCGTTGCCGAAGACGCGGCGGGATAAGGGATCGGCGACGAAGGCATCGATTGCCTGCTCCAGGGTTTCCGGTAACTGCCGAATGCCCAGAGCCGCGAGTTCGTCCGGCGTTTTGAGATACATGTTTTCGATATGGGGTTCACCTGGGTCGAGTTGCTCGCGAATGCCTTCGAGGCCGGCCTCCAGGACCATCGCCGCGCCGAGATAGGGATTGCAGGCGCTGTCGGCTGCGCGCAGCTCGATCCGCTGGCCGCCGCGCGGAATTCGGACGGTGTTGGTGCGGTTGTTGTTGCCATAGCAGGCGAACACGGGCGCCCAGGTAAAGCCCGACATGCTGCCCTGCTTGATCAGGCGCTTGTAGCTGTTCACCGTCGGTGCAACGACGGCGCAGATCGCTGGCAGATGGCGCAAGACCCCGGCAATGAAATGATAGCCCAACTTGGACAGGTCGCAGCCGCGCGGGTCACTGTCGGTTTTGAAGAGGTTCTGGCCGGACGCCAGATCGTAGAGCGAGATATTGAAATGGGCACCGCTGCCGGCACGATCGGCATAGGGTTTGGGCATGAAGCTCGCAAAGCCGCCATGCTTGTTCGCGATCTCGGTCGCCATCATACGAAGGAAGACGAAATTATCTGCCATTTCGAGGACGGGGAAGTATTTGAAGTCGATCTCGAACTGACCGATGCCGTCTTCGTGATCGAAGGAGTAGACCGCCCAGCCAAGCTTGTTCATTGCGCCGACCAAGTCGCTCAGCCAGGGCATGTTATCGAGCAGGCGTACGGCGTCATAGGCAGGTTTGGCGAGGTGCTGGCGCGCTGAAAGCGGCCTGAAACCGAGTGTCGCATCTTCCTGGAAGACGAAGAATTCGGCCTCAATCCCGAGATTCATGCCGTAACCCATCGCCTCCGCCTTTGAGAGGGCGCGTTTCAGGATGTTGCGGCTACAGGCCTCGAACGGTTTGCCTTTAGTGTAGAGATCCGACGCGAACCAAGCGGTATCGCCGCGCCAGGGCAGGATGCGGGCACTCGCCGGATCGGGATGGGCTGCGACTTCCTCGTCGCTCACATCCTGCGGGACACCATCAAGCGCCGCGCCGGTAAAGAGTTCCGAGCCTGTCATCATTCGGGCATAGTGGTCGATCGGGACCATCTTGGCCTTTGAGACGCCATGCATATCGACATAACTGGCGAGCAGGTATTCGACACCGGCCTCCGCAAGTGCGGCCTGCGCGGGGGTGATGGGATCGTGGGTCATGGATGTCATCCGTTGTTATTTGGAAATGCTGGGCAAAATCGAAGCGAACCCCCGGGTTTCGGAATGTCCGGGGGAATGGGGGTCAATTGCTGGCGTTGAGCTTTGTTACGAAGCTTGGATCGAAGGTGTCGGGAATGCTGGGTCCTGCCGGGATCTGGCCCCGTTTCACCAGGATGTCGCCGATCAGCTTGCCGCTTGTGAACAGGGACAGGGCATCTTTGCGAGGCGTGAAATACTGCGCCATCTCGGACTGCGGGATATTATGAACTCCCTCGAACTGCGCTTTCACATCGTCGACCGAGGAGGAGAGATGTTTTGCGATGATCTGATTGGCTTCCTCGGGGTTGCTCTTCATGAAGGCCATGCCATCGAGATAGCCATGGATCACAGCGCTGACCACCGTTGGATTTTTCGCGATGTAGTCCTTGCCAAAATACAACACGTCAGTGATGAGCCCAGGCGCCGTCCGTGACGTGTAGAGCGTGTGAAAGCCGGGTCCACCGTCCATCTTCAGGATTTTAGTGATGTTCGGTTCGTAGGTGGCACCCGCGAGTGCGCCCGAAAGCAGTGCCGCCGGGACATTGTCCGGCGTCGTGTCTACCCCTTGAACATCGGCTTCTGTCAGGCCGGCACTGGCAAGCGCGTACACGACCAGCAGGTTGTCGCAGGTCGCGAACGGATAGGCAAGTTTCTGCCCCTTTAATTGCGCCACGCTCGTAATCGATTTCGGTGCAACAAGCGCATCGGCGCCGTTTGAATAGTCAATCGGCATCACGACCTGATAATCATGGCCATTTGCGACAAGTGTTATGACTTGATCGTAAGTGTACATATTGCCCTGAATGGCACCACTTTCGAGCGCCGCCGGCATCTGCGCCGGATCGGCAAAATCCTGCAGGACGACATCGATGCCGTATTTTTTGAACAAACCCTTGTCGGCGGCAACGTAGAACGGCGCATAACCAATCCAGTCTGCGGTGCCGATATGGATGGCCTCCGCTGCTTTCGCGGGGGCGGGCAGTCCAAGCGCGAGGCCAAGGCCCGCCAGCGCGCTGGCGCCGCTGCGGAGGTTGCGCAGGATATGATCGAGGAGCGACATCATGGTCTCCATGAGTGAGAGGCTGAGGGAAGGCGTAGGCTTCAGAACGGCTTAGTGGGCGGCGGCAACATTGCCGACGCCCGAGGTTTCGCGAATGCGCTGCATCACCGCGCGCTTCAGGTGGAGGAATTCGGGTTCGAGCCTGAGGTCCGGCAGCCTTTGGCTTTCGAAGGGGACCTCGTAGACTGTGTCGATGCGGCCAGGCTGGGGCGCCATAAGGACAACCCGCTGGCCGAGATAGACCGCCTCTTCGACGTCATGGGTGACAAAAACGATGGTGCTCTTTTCCTTGGCGAAAACGTCCAGGATAAGGTCGTGCATCACTTCGCGGGTCTGTGCGTCGAGCGCGCCGAACGGTTCGTCCATCAGTAGGATCGCCGGGCGCGACATCAGGGCACGGGCAATTGCCACACGCTGCCGCATGCCTCCCGATAGCTGGTCTGGATAGGCATCCTGCACCCGGGTCAAGCCCATAAGGTCAAGCAAGGATGATGCGCGCGCGGTCTCGCCATCCCTTTCAGAAGCAGTAAGATCGTAACGGTTCGCCACCAGGCGGCGACTGAACAGAACATTGCCGAGCACGCTCAGCCACGGGAAAAGGCTGTAGTTCTGAAAGACCATCGCGCGGTCGACGCCAGGTCCCTCGATCTCAACGCCGGCGACCTCGATCATGCCCAGATCAGGCTCATCAAGCCCGGCGATCAATCGCAGCAGCGTTGACTTTCCACAACCAGACGCGCCGACGAGGGTCACGAACTCGCCTGCGGCAATGTTCAAGTTCACTCGATCGAGGGCAAGAACCGTGCGGCCACCAAGATCGAAGCTGCGGCTGATATCTTTTATGGTGATGCTGCGACTCATGGCTCAGCCGCGCCCATGCCAGGGGAAAAGGCGATTGTGTAGCCAGCGGAGAAGTTGGTCCTGCACCAACCCGATCAGGCCGATAACGATGATGCCGGCGAAGATCTTATCGGTCTGCAGAAAGCGCTGCGCCTTCAGGATCGCATATCCCAACCCGTCGTTGGCAGACACCAGTTCGGCGACCACAAGATAGGTCCAGGCCCAGCCGAGGGTGACACGCGCCGTCGTCAGCAAGGCTGGTGCGGCGGCCGGGAAGATGACCTGCCAGATAACCTCTCGCCTGTTCGCGCCCATTGTCTGGGCCGCCTCGATCTGGGTCATTGCCACGCGACGTACGTCGTCGCCCATCATCAACACCATCTGAAAGAATGTACCGATGAAGATGATCGCCATCTTTGCCGTTTCGCCGATGCCGAACCAGAGCATGACCAGGGGAATGAAGGCGACCGCAGGCATATACCGGATGAAATCGAGCACGGGCTCGAGAAACACCTGGACGGGTCGGAACGTGCCCGCAAGCAAGCCGAGCGGCAGCGCCAATAGCAGCGCGAGTAGAAAGCCCATGCTTACGCGCAGCAGGCTCACCTGCATGTCCTGGCCGAAGCCTTCACGCGTGATCCAGACCCAGAACCGGGCAATGACCCTAATAGGGTCGGGCATGAACAGTTTTGGCAGGATTCCGCTATGACTAAGCGCCATCCACCCTGCCAGGGGCACCAGGAGACCGGCAATGGCGAAAACCGCAAACTCTGTCTTCGAAGACTTGCCGCGTATAGCCCAGAGACGATCGACCCCACGGCGGCGCCGGCGTGGCGGTGGCGCCAGTGGCGTGTCGCTGACGTTGTGTTCGATCGGCAGAGTCACGGTGGGCTACCTTGCTGCTGATGGCCTGTTGGTCCGGATACCAGCAAGTCGCGTGCCAAAAATAAATTGATCGATTAATTGATATTGCCGATAAAATTGGTGATGGTGCTGCCCAAATTTGTGGCATCAAGCCAAGAGAGAGGGCAAACTCCCTGTCATGAGTGCGATTTCAAGTCCCCCGCCTACGCGTCGCCGGCCAGGTCGCCCTGCAGGGCCTTCGCGATTGGGCCCTCTTCAAGCGGACGGCATGACCGGGGGCGCGGACGATCCTGAGACCCCTGATAGCATGGCGATCCTGCAGGATGTTGCGCTCGATCTGTTTTCTAGCCGCGGGTTCCATGCGGTGACGATCAAGGACATCGCGGCGGCAACCGGCCTGAACACATCGCTGATCTATTACTATTTCGGTAGCAAGGAGGATTTATTCCTGCAGACCGTTCAGGTCGCGGTTGACCGCGCCTTCAGCCAATTCGAGGTGCTGACGGAAGGGCATACAGCACCTGACCAGATCATCCATGACTGGATCGAGACTCATATCGCGCAGCGCGTCCTGATCCGCAAACTGGTGGAAATCGGCCTCGATTATGCCAAAGCTGGCAATCGGGTTGCCAGGATCGACACGGCGATGCGGCAATTCTACGATCGGGAACGGGCGGTGCTCTCGAATACGATCCGGGCAGGTATCGCTCAGGGCCTATTCAACCCGGTCGATCCTGAACAGATTACGGAATTCATCTCGACCTTCCTGGACGGCGCCATGGTGCGCTCCAGCTTGGTCGAGGAATTCGACGCCGCCCGGGCAATCCGAGGCTTGCAAAGCTTCGTCTTGTCGCATCTCCGGCGGTGAATCCGTTTTCGGAATTGCGAACGGCCTCGTTTTCCCGTTTTCTGGGTGTGTGAACTGCGAGAGGCGACTTGCGGCCACCAGAATTTGAACCGGCGAGGGCGAGTCATGAAGATTCGGATATGGGCTGTAACCATGTCGACGCAGGCCCTCCATAAATAAGGAGTGCGCTTATGACATTCGCTCCCGACCTTAAGGATCCTGGCCTCTATCAGGAACGCATCCCTCACGATATCTTCGCGCGCCTGCGCCGCGAGGCCCCGGTTTATTGGAACCCGGAAAATGACGGCGCTGGTTTCTGGGCGATCACCCGATACGCGGATATTGTCGAGGTCGAGAAGAACGCAGCGCTGTTCTCGTCGGATTATGCACGCGGGGGCAGCCGAATCTTCAATGAGAACGAGGTTGGGGTTGCCAGCACCGGCTCAGAAGGGGACTCGCCCTTCGGTATCCCTTTCATTTCGACGGACCCACCGGTTCACAGCGATTACCGTCGCCTAGTCCAGACAAGTTTCCTGCCTGGACGCATTGCAGGCGTTGGGGATCGTATCACTGGCCGGGTGACTGATCTGCTGGACAAGGTTCCTCTCGGGAAGCCTATTGATCTTGTGCCTTTGGTTTCCGCGCCACTACCGTTGCTAACGCTCGCCGAGCTGCTCGACGTGCCGTCGACCATGTGGATCGATCTTTATAATTGGACGAATGCCTTTGTTGGCGAGGATGATCCGGAATTCCGTCGTTCGCCCGAAGACATGGCGGCAATCATGGGCGAGTTCATGGGCTTTGCCCAAGAGCTCTTCATCACGCGGCGCGCCAATCCGGGTGATGATATCGCCTCCCTTCTCGCGAATGCCGAAATTCAAGGGCAGCCGATCGCGCTGCGGGATTTCATTGCCAACCTTGTGCTTGTCCTGGTTGGCGGCAACGAGACGACGCGCAATTCCATCAGCCATACCGTTGCCGCCTTTGCTGCCAATCCCGACCAATGGGACAAGGTGCGCGGCGATCCTGAAGTCCTGAATACGGCCGTGCGCGAGATGGTTCGTCATGCCACGCCAGTGATCCATTTTCGCCGTACGGCCACTGCTGATACCGAGTTGCATGGCCAGCGCATCCGGGCCGGTGACAAGGTGGTCGTCTGGTACAGCTCGGGCAATCGTGACGATACTGTATTCGAAGAACCCGATCGCTTTGACGTCACCCGACCGAATAACCGCCATCTTGGTTTCGGCTCTGGTCCTCATATCTGTGTCGGTTCACGGCTTGCCGAATTGCAGCTCAAACTGCTTTTCACGCAACTGGCGACTCGGGTTCGAAAATTCGAACTGGTGAGTCCGCCGCGCCGGTTCCGATCGAATTTCATCAATGGTCTGAAGAATCTGGACGTCGTGCTGATCCCCGCCTAGCGAGGAGCGGCCCCGCTGCGGTTCCAATCAAACCGATTATCAAAAAGAAGCCCGCTTAAGGACACCTTCATGAAGATATTGGCTTTCGAACAGCTCCCCTACCGGCAGTTGCCTGAAGATTTTGCGGGCCGGTACGACTCTGTTGTCACGACGCCCTATCATGAGCTGGTCTCGCGCGAGCACATGCATCGCAATCATGTCGATTTCCTTGACGAGATGATGTTGGCGGCACGGCTTGGCTTCGATGGTTTGGCCACGACCGAGCATGGACAGGCATCCTACGACGTACTGCCGAACCCCAATCTCCAGATTGCGGCGCTCGCCTATGCGACCCAGTCCGAAATGCTGGATGTCGCGCTGGCTTGTATCGGCCGCTCGCTTGGCAAGAGCAGGGAACCGCTGCGGATTGCCGAAGAATACGCTGTGCTCGACCAGATCAGCGGCGGCCGTCTGATAGCGGGCTTCCCGGTCGCGCTGAGCTATGATGCCAATCAAAATCAGGGCGTGCCCCCGATCGAGACGCGGGCCCGATTTACCGAAAATCGTGCGCTGATCGAGAAGGCCTGGACCTCGAAGGAAATCTTCGCGTTCAACGGCCAGTACAACAAGCATGCCCATGTGAACCTGTGGCCGCGACCCTTCCAGACGCCGCGCCCGCCCGTTTGGACACCTGCGGTCGGTAACCCGAATACATTGGCCGGGATCCTCGATAATGACGACGTGTTCCTATACCTCAGCTGGTTCGGGCCGAAATTGACAGGTAAGCGAATCTTCGATCGTTACTGGGATATGGCCGAGGAGCGCGGTCGCGACCGCAATCCCTATCGTCTCGCCTTCTGCCAGTGTGTCGCGGTCGGCGAAACGGATGAGAGCGCCCATCGTGAATATCGCCCGCATGTCGAGGCGGCGTTCCGAAGTGGGCTTGGCAGTATTCCCCTCTCCGGCCTTGGTCTTCCAGGCTATATCGATATCCGGGGCGTAGAGTTTATCGCCAAGGACCCCGGCGATTTCGGTCTGGTGCCGAAGATGCGAACGGCGACTTACGATGAGTTGGTCGATGCCCAATGCTGCATTGTCGGCGGGCCCGAGACCGTGCGTGACCAACTGCTTGATCTGGTGCGGAACTTTCGGATCGGCAATCTCGTCCTGATGGTTCAACACGGCTCCATGCCGCGCGCCCTCGTCGAGAAGAACATCGCGCTTCTTGCGGAACACGTCCTGCCGGCCTTGCGAGAGGTCTGGAAGGACGAGGCTTGGGTTCATCACTGGTGGCCCAAGGGCCGCGGCAATGAGAGGGGGGCGAGATCGTGATCAGCATCACGCCGATCCGGGGCGCCGCCCGCACTGAGCGCGTCAAGGTCTGGGCAGGTCAGATCGAACTTCAGATCCGCGTTGCAGGCTCTGGGCCTGCCATCGTTTATTTTCATGGCGCCAATGGGTTGTGGTGGGACCGCTTTCTTGACCAACTGGCGGAAACACACACGGTCTACGCGGTGGAGATGCCTGGCACGTCGTTTGGGGACCCCTACGCGATCCATAAGCTCGATACTTATTGGGATCTATTGCTATTGTATCATGAGGCCATTGGCGCCCTCGGTCTTGTCCGACCGGCGGTTATCGGCGCCTGCATGGGGGGGATGGTCGCGCTGGACCTTGCCGCATGCTATCCGGCGCTGTTTTCCCGCGCTGTCGTTATCGATCCGCTTGGCCTCTGGCTCGATGATATGCCGATCGCCTACGCTTCCCTGGTCGCGAGTACACCGGAAAAGGTTTTGCAGACCTTGTATGACGATCCTGGTCTGCCGCAGATCCAGGAAATGCTGGCTCTCCCCGATGACGCCGATGTCCGGTCCCAGGTGATTGGCGCTATGGTCTGGACCGTGGGATGTACCGCTAAATTCCTCTGGCCAATCCCGGATCAGGGTTTGGGCAAGCGTCTGCACCGTGTCGTCATTCCTGTCCAGATCATCTGGGGCCGCAACGACAAGCTGGTTCCGCTTGCCTATGCCGATGCCTTCGCCGCGCGGATCGCGAACAGCCAGGTTGCGATCATAGATCAGGTCGGACATGTCCCGCAACTGGAGCAGCCGGAGCAAACGCTGTCGGCGTTAATGCCTTTCCTGTCTGAAGCTTAACGCCGTCTCATCCTGGCGAAGTTGCGGATAGTGCCGGGGATAAGCAGACGGTAGAAGAACCGCAGGACGCCCGGCGGAATCCAGCGACCGCGTTCCTCGAAGGCGACGCGACCGCGAGGGTGATCCATCAGTTGCGGATAGGGAAAGGGAAATCGATAGGCGCGGGAATCGCGCCAGAATTCGATCGCGGCGATATGTTTGACATTCTTGAAGCCGTAATGCGCCGGCGCGACAAGGCGCAACGGGGCACCGTGTTCAATTGGGAGCGCGTCGCCATCGAGCGTGTCGGCCAGCAGGACCTCATCTGCGAGCAGATCATGAAGCTGCATCGAACAGGCGTATCCGTCATGACCTCGCAAGACGACGAGAGTTGCGTCCGCAGCGGGCACCGCCTCGCGCTGCGCGATTTGTGTATAAAAATCGGCAAAGCGAATGCCGCCCCAGCGCGCACCGCGATAGCTCCAGGACGTGACACAGTGGAAATCTGAAACCTGTTCGACCCGCGTCAGCGCCTTCAGATGCCGTCCGACGATACCAGGGCAGGCAACGTCGCCACCAATCCTCAGTTCGCTGGCATCGGCCGGCAGCGTCGGCAGCCGAGCGAACTTGCCAAGGCCAAATCGGGGAAAGCTGCCGAGATCGAACTGGCCGGGCGGCAGCCACGAGGAGTCTTGTGCCATTAAGAAGGTTGCAACTGCATCACCAGCCCAATCGTGCAGACGTAGGTGATCAGGGAGATCATCGCGTAGCAGAACAGGGCGACACCCCAGCCGAAATCCACGCGCATCTTGTTGGAGAAGCCGCCGATCACCATCGAGAGCGGTGTTGCCAGAAACAGGAAGAGGGCGGACCCGAAGACCTCGCCCTGCACGGGACCGAGATGGGGTATCACGCTCATCATGCGAAGCGCCGGGATGACAAGATAGACGGGGTTTGGGGCAATCCAGAGCAGCTTACCGAAGATGATCCCCGTGGTCTCGTGGAGAGGGCCGAAACCGTCCTGATAGAGCGCGTAGGTATGGATGGCGTGTATGATGATCACCGCAAGTTCGGCGATCACCAGGAAAAGCGTCCAAAGTGGTACTCTTGTCGTCATGCGAAAGTCCGTGCTGCTCAGGGTTCACTGAACACCGATCGCAGCAAATCGGTGGTTCACGCAGAAGGCCGCGCGCCGGCACGCTAGAGGAAAACCGCAAGTCATTCAATCGAAGCTCAGCGGTCGAGACGGGTGCACGGACAGTCGACCGGGTTCGCACCGGCAGACAGGCGCGCTTATGGCTGACTCGTTAGTGTAATCGTGTCATCATGGGTGCCAAGAACGACCGGAAAAGGTCCGAGCCCTCAATCCTAGCGGAGGAATACATCATGAAATTAAAGGCAGCAGAAGAATACGTGCAGGTTGACGATGGCCCGTGGGCGCCGTTTCCCGATACCCTCTCCCAGGGCGGGATCGAATGGAAACTTCTCCATGTCTCCCCGGAAGCCGGCACCTGGTCGACGATGTATCGTTGCCCGGCCGGGTCATCCTTCAACGCCCATATTCATACCGGTCCCGGTGAGTACCTGCTGACCAAGGGTCGCATGGATGTTCGTGGTGGTGTGGCCAAGGGCGGCTCCAGCGCGATTGCGCCGGGTTACGGCTTTGAATCGGCCGGCTCGCGTCACGACAAGACGGAATTCCTCGTCGATAGCGAATTCTTCATGACCTTCGTTGGGCCGCTGGCTTTCATCAACCCGGAGACGGGCGCCGTCATCGTCAATGTCGGCTGGATGGAAGTCGAAGCAGCCTGGAACGGTTTCCTCGAATCACAGAAGAAGGCCGCCTGATCCCTACCGGTCGAGCGGGTGTCCCGCGGCCAATAGAAATCGGGTCCGGGCAAGAGTGCGATTATCCCGATCGCGATTTCGCGATCGGGATAAAAGCGTTTTGGAGAGCAGGTGCGCCTGCCAGTCGCTACAATAATCAAGAAAATATCGGGGATTTGAGAAGATGACCGGAAAGCTCGAAGGCAGGGTTGCGATCGTCACGGGTGCGGCGTCAGGTTTTGGCCGGGCAATTTCGATCGCCTATGCCAAGGAAGGCGCCAAGGTGGTCGTTGCCGATCTCCATGAGAAGCCATTGACGGGTGGTTTCGAGGCGCATGCCGAACTGACCACGGTCAAGGAGATCGAGGCCGCTGGTGGTTCAGCCCTGTTCGTGCGCTGCGACGTGACTGTCGAGCAGGACGTGATCGATCTTGTTGCCAAGGCCGTGGCGCATTTTGGTCGCCTCGACATCATGTTCAACAATGCTGGCATCTACCGCGCTGGCAAGCTCGCCCATGAATTTACCGACGAGGATCTCGAGGCCTGCTGGAAGGTGAACGTCAAGGGCACGTGGTATGGTTGCCAGGAAGCCGTGCGCACATTCCTGCGTCAAGGCGGTGGCGGCAATATCATCAACCTTGTCTCGACCGCCGGGCTTCAGGGTCATCCCAAGCAGGCGGTCTATAATATCTCGAAGGGTGCGGCCGCGAACCTGACGCGCTGCTTCGCGATCGAATATGGTCACGAAAAGATCCGCGTGAATGGCATCTGCCCGACCTACGCCAAGACGGCGATGACGAGAGCCTTGTTCGATGACAAGGATTTCGACGGGGCCTTTGTCGAGAGCATCCCGCTCAAGCGTTGGGGCGAGACGGATGACGTCGCCAAGCTCGCCGTGTTCCTGGCCTCCGATGATTCGAGCTACATGCATGGCGTGCTGGTCCCGATCGATGGTGGCGAAACGCTTTGCCGCTATTCGGTCTGAGACCCTAAGCCTCCACGACTCATAACAAGAAAAATCGGGAGAATACCATGTCACGACGCCTCGAAGGGCAGATCGCCATCGTCACGGGCTCGAGTTCCGGTAACGGCCGCGCCATCGCAGTCGCCCTTGCCAGGGAAGGCGCGACAATTCTGTGCTCCGATATCAGGCCCACCGCTTTGGCTGGCGGGTATGAAACGGATCGGGAGGTGCCAACACACGAGGCCATCGTCAACGCTGGTGGCAAGGCAGCGTATCAGCAGGCTGACGCCAGCAAGGCTGTCGATGTCGAGGCCCTCGTCTCCAGGGCGGTCGCGCTCTATGGCCGGCTCGACATCATGGTCAACAATGCCGGTGTGTTCACCGCAGTCCATACCATCCTGGAAGAGACCGAGGAGCAGTATGACTTCACGATGAATGTCAACGCCAAGGGCGTCTGGCTTGGCTGCAAATATGCGATTGGCCAGATGATGAAGCAAACGCCGCGTGCCGATGGCACCCGGGGGCGCATTATCAACATCGCCTCCATCGGGGGACTTGTTGGCCTCGCGCTCGAGCCGGCCTATTGTGCGTCGAAGGGTGCAGTGGTCAATCTGACCCGCCAGCTTGCGGTCGACTTCTCGCCCCATCGCATCAATGTCAACGCGATCTGCCCAGGCTTTCTGGCGACCGCGATGGTGCGGCCCTTCCTTGAGGACAAGACGTTCAACGAAACGCTGCATGCCCTGACACCCTATCCTCGCCTTGGCACGCCGGAAGATGTCGCCAAGAGTGCTGTCTTCCTGGCATCGGACGATGCCGAATGGATCGCAGGCTCCATGCTGACCCTGGACGGGGCATTCACCGCGCGTTGACGATTGCCGGGACAGAGCCGGCCCAGGCAGGCTCTGTATCCTTGCCGCAGATATGTTAATGTTCCACCGTTCTCGTTGCTGGACGGGAGGGGGAATATTGCGCGGAAGAACGGTTTCGATGGGTGACGCGATCGATCCAATTTGGCGGACATCCTCATACGCGGCCGAGGATCGCTACGACGCGTGGAGCGATAAGCTCAAGGACACTTATGGGTCCTGGAGTGTCGGCGGCTGGAGCCGGCCGGATTTCCATGCCGAGATCGAACAGCGGACGGTGCAGAACCTGCGCATGGTCAGTTGCGTCTGCGATCCTTGCGGTGCCACCCGCAAGCGTGCCGAGATCGCCCGCGACGGTATCGAGACGCTTGCTGTTCAGGTTGTTGTCTCTGGCCGCGAGCATTTTACGATCGATAACCGAACCTCGGTGCTTGGTCCGGGCGATGTGTTGATCTGGAATACGACGAGGCCGATGAACTTCGAGGTGGTGGAGAGGCTTGAGAAGATTTCGGTGATGATGCCGCTTTCGCGTCTGCGCGGCTGGTTACCCCAGTCCTGGCATTCCATCGCCAGCTCGCTGCCCCAAGGGTCACCGGGGGCAAGCCTGCTCAACGCCTTTATCCGCTCGATGGCACCGGACTTCCTGTCCGGCCATCTACGCAATGGCGAAGCCCTTACCGAGGCCCTGATCGGCCTTGTTGTCAGCGCGCTCGATACCGACAAATCTGCAGTCGATACCTGCAGCCTGCGCGACGCCCAGTTGCTTTTGGTGAAGCAGTATATCGATCGTCATCTTGGCAACCCTGAACTGTCGCCCGGAATGATTGCCGAGGCCAACCGGATCTCTCTGCGCTACCTTCACTGCCTGTTCGAGCCAGAGGGCACGACGGTGTTGCAGTACATCATCCGGGAACGGCTGCAGCGCTGCCGACGGGAATTGTCGAACCCGCTCATGGCGACGCGGACAATTACGGATATCGCCTTTTCCTGGGGATTCCAGAGCTCCACTCATTTCAGTCGTCGGTTTCGCGATGCATTCGGCATGTCACCAAACGAATTCCGACGGGAAACCTGCCTATCGAGCGATGAGGTCACCGAGTTCTGTCACCATCTCGCACGCGTCTGAGCGCAGGATGATCCGTGCCAGGCTCTGGGCAATACGCTTTGGCGCGATGGTTCTCGTCGCAATGGCTCTCGGCCTGTCCCCGCAACGGGCCTCGGCAGATCCTGATGCCCTGTGGCGCTTCCTTCATTTGCGTTCAGATGCCCTGTGGCAGCTTGTGCACAATGCCTGCGTCCCAGCCCAGGCGAGAATCAACAATCCCGCGCCATGCAGTTATGTCTCACCTCATGATGGGCGCCCGGAGGGCTACGCCATCATCAAGGACAGGATTGGCTCGCGCCAATACCTGTTGGTGCCCACAGGCCGGGTGACGGGAATAGAAAGCCCGGAATTGCTGGAACCGGGAAGCACCGGCTATTGGGCCGCCGCATGGGAAAGCACGCGCTATCTTGAAACGCTGCTGGACAACAAGATTCCCCGTGATGGCCTTGGCATCGCGGTGAATTCTGCTCTTGGTCGTACCCAGAATCAGCTCCATTTCCACATCCAATGCGTGCGCCCCGATGTCCGGGCGAAACTCACAGCGAACGAGAGATCGATCCGCCAATCCTGGACAACGATCGCCTTGCCTCCCTTTGGGCACGTCTACAATGTCCGCAGACTCATCGGTCCTGATCTTGTCGGAAAGAACGTCTTTCAGATTGTCGCCGATCAGGGCCCCGATTATGCCGGAAACATGGCGATCCAAACCATTGTCGTCGTTGGCGCCGTGTTCAGGGACGGGCGCGATGGTTTCTATGTCCTGAACAATCACGCCAATATTGCGCGCCATGACCAGGCCTCCGGAGAGGAATTGCTGGATCGACGCTGCGTGCTTCTGGATGTGCCGGCCACGACAACGCCCTGATCGGGGCGGCTAGGCTGCGGCAGCGATCTCCCCTGGCAGAGTCATAATGATTTGGGCGCCGCCACCGGAACGTTCCGAGATCGCGATCGTGCCGTGATGCGCTTCGACGATCAGGCGAACAATGCTAAGGCCAAGGCCCACGCCGCCCTGTTGGCGGGATTCGACGTTCGCCTTTTGCCAGAAAGGCTGGAATACGGCCTCACGATCCCCGATATCAATACCAGGACCCTGATCCGCGATCATCAGCTCGACCTTGCCATTTCCCACAGACCGCGCGGCAACATCGATTCTGCCATCGACGGGACTGAATTTGATCGCATTGCCGGTCACGTTCATAATTGCCTGTTTGATCAGCCGGGCATCAGCGTGGATGTTGAGTTCGGACGGAATCGCCAGGGAAATCGAGATATTTTTAGCCTTTAGCGCAAGATCCTGCATCGCCAGGACACTATCGAGAGAATCGATAAGGCGAAGCGGTTGAAGCGAGGGCGCGATCCTGTTCAACTCGATCCTTGCGATATCCAGTAAGTCGTTGAGGACTGCTAACAGATGGTTGCCGGCATCGCGGATATAGTTCGCATACTCGACCGCCTTGCCACTGTTCGCAGGCAAATCTTCGCGAAGGGTGATCAACTCGGAAAAGCCGAGGATGGCGTTGAGCGGCGTCCGCAGCTCGTGGCTCAGATTTGCCAGAAACTGTGACTTTGCGTGGTTGGCTGCCTCCGCGCGATCACGTGCGGCGGCATAATCGACGCTCTGCAACTCGAACTTCGATGCCAAAGCCGAGAGCGCCTGGTTCGTTTCGGTCAGATGCCGTTCTTGTTCGATCAGCGCCATGTTTCGTGCTGCAAGCGCCTGTGTCGCCGCCAGAAGCCTCCGGTCATAATCGACAAAGGCCACGAAAAGCATCGCGAAGCCGGTTGCCAATGTCATGAGGTGTCCGAAGAGAAAGGATATCGCGCCGTAACCGGCCAACACCAATGGCACGAGGCAGGCGAGTTGTACCGCGCGGGCCAGGAAGATCACGCCGACCCAGCGCGTAATTCGGCTCGATTGCCTGAGGAATGTAATGCCTGCCCAGGCATGGGCGGCTCCGAGCGTCATCCCGGCACCAGCCAAGGGGTAGCGCAAATCCCCATGCGAAAGGGCTATCGTGCTCGCTGTCGAAATGACAATCGCAGCAGTGTAGACCGTTCCCCAGTTGATTGCCCGACCGAGAAAAAGGGTCATGCCGACGATGAATGAACCTGTGGCGATACCGATGACGACGCCAGCAGTATCGATTACAAATATCGACACCCCCGGCTTGTGGGCGAGCAGCCAGAGCCCGAGAGCAACGGCCACAGAGAGATAGGCAGAACCCCAGGCGAGGTTCCATCGCCCAGGTCTGTCACGCAGCCAAAATGCGATGAACAGGCCACCCAGTACCAGATTGGCGGTGAGCGATATCGCACCCGTGAGATTGATGAGGGTTAACATTCGAGGTTTCTCAATAACCCTTTGCGATGCCTGCCCAGTGACTACCGCCTAACCAAGAGGTCTACGCTGGAGGATATTGATCAGAGGCGAGGCCAATTGATTCTAACACAACCAAAGGCGGTGGTCACGCGTGTTAAACAGAGGCTGAGACGGGCCGTCCGGCACGATGCTCGCGGAAATAACCATAGAGGCCGGTCGCGATGATAATGCCGGCTCCCAGAAGCGTTGTCGCACCCGGCACGGTCCCAAATAATGCCATGCCGAAGAGGGTCGACCACAGCAACTGAGTATAGGAAAATGGTGCCAGGACCGATGCGCCGGCATGGCGATGCGCCCGGATCACCAACCAATGGGCAAGCGTCGTGCAACATCCCATGGTGGTTCCTATGGCCCATTGCTGCCACGTAGGCGGTTGCCAGACATAAGGAAGCAGAACTGTGCTGACGGCGAATCCCGCAACTGCCGTGTAGAACAGCAAGGTCAAGGGGATTTCGGCCTCATGCATCTTCCGCGTGATGACCGCGCCGGTAGCCCAACTGAAGGCACAGAGCAGCGCGAAGATCGCGGCCGGATTGAACGCACTTGTCCCCGGTCGCACGATCAATAGCATGCCGACGACACCCAGTCCGAGCATGACCCAACGCCAGGGTGGGATTTTTTCACCAAGGACGAGGATCGCCAGCAACGTGATGATCAGGGGCGAGGAGAAACTGGTCGCCGTTGCATCGGCGATTGGCATTCGTCCCAATGCCATGATGAAGAAGATCGCGCTGCCGAACATTGCCAGACCACGAAAACAGGCCAGACCTGGTCGTCTGGTTACCGGCGCACGCCCCGACGCAATCACGGCGATTGTGGCGAGCAGGGTAAACGCAGCATAACGGAGCCACGCTATTTCGATCGACGGCAGAGACGCCGATAGGTATTTGGCGCAACAATCGGAGCAGGAAAAACTCATCAGGGAAAGAAGCACGAGCAGGATGCCGCGCAAGGGCCGCTGCACGACTGTCGGGGACAGATCAGGGTGCTCGGCGACGTCAAGAAGTCTATCGGCCATTCCAATTGCGTCGCGAATTAGGGCAGGCGTCGATTGAACGAGGCCTTCGGGACCGAGAACCTAGACTAGGTCAGAGCCTTACCCTCGCGCGAAGATTCCGGGGGAGGCATGCCCGAATTCGGGGCAGGAGCGGCGATGATGCTAGTGTTTGGTGTAGTCGAGGAGCAGAAAGCCGCGAGTCTGGTTGGCGTTGCCCGCATCGATCGTGCTCATGGCCGCGAAAAGGTCGGCAGTGCGAACCCAGACTGGCGGATATTTATAACGGGCAACATCAAGAATGAGAAAACGATCGGAGCGGTGATCATACGCGGCCAGCGGCGAGATATGGCCATATCGCTGCTGCCCAAGCGCGGTTCGGAGGTAGTTCACGATGACAAAACGCCCGTGCTTGGCGAGCGCGGCCGACGCCTCGGTCCGGAAGTTCGTCATGGAGGACGAGCCCGCATGCACCACTCTGACCGTGACACCAAAACTCGCCGCGACCGCCCCGACTTGATCGAGTGTCATGCCATGATTCGGGATGTAGGTCTGCGGGATAATTTTCTCGGTTGCCGGTGTGAATAGGTTGTCCTGGGTGAAGCTGGTAAAAGGACCATAATCGGGTACGACCGGACCGGGGACGGCGAGCGCGTTCAAGACCATGGCTAGAGACGCGATGCCGCAGTAGGACTGCGCCTTCTGGGTGACGAATTCGTCCATGAGTGGCCAGTAGGCCTGCTTTGCCCCGGCATGGGCGAATAGCGCGGTACCCTCGGGTGACCCTAAGTCGATCAGCGCAGGCGGTAGGGGCAATCGGTCGGCGTGAGCGCCGGTGTTACTGGCAAAGGCGATCGCGGCGCTCAGGCCAACGAGACGCAGTACCCGGCTCCATCCAAACAAAATTGCTTTCATCACGCGCCCTTCTGGCCATCAAGGTCCGGTTCGTCCGGGGTCTTCGGGTTTGGCGATGTCTGCTACAATGCGCGTCTCGATCCGCTCTAGCCGTCACCGTCCAAGAAACTATAGTATCGCCTGCCACCTTAGAACAGGATGAGTAATCCGTTGAAATTGATTTCTCCGCGACTTTTGAACGTGCTGATTTTTGGTATGCTTTTGGGCCCCACCGCGCAGGCGACCGAGGGTGTCGCAGGCGAGCATGGCATGGTTGTCACGGAACAGGCGTTGGCGAGCGCCGTAGGGACAGCGATCCTGAAGCAAGGGGGCAACGCCATCGATGCTGCGGTCGCGGTTGGGTACGCCGAGGCCGTGGTATACCCCTGTTGCGGCAATCTCGGCGGCGGCGGGTTCATGACGATTCACCTGGCGTCTGGCAAGAGCACGTTTATCGATTTTCGAGAAACTGCCCCGGGTGGGGCAGCCGCCGGGATGTATCTTGATGCCGGCGGCAAGCCTGTTCCGACGCTCAGTCGGCTAGGTTATCGAGCCGTCGCGGTTCCTGGCACGGTGCTCGGTCTTGAAACGGCGCTCAAAAGATATGGCACGCTGTCGCGCGCGGAAGTTATGCGTCCGGCAATCAGGCTTGCCGCCGACGGGTTTCTATTGGGTGCGGGCGATCTGCGGGTGCTGGCCCCAGCGACGGCCTTGCAGAATGATCCAGCAGCAGCGAGAATCTTCCGGCGGCGCGATGGCTCTCCCCTTCAGGTTGGTGATCGTTTGCGACAACACGATCTGGCAACTCTCCTAAGACACATCTCGGCAGAAGGGCCGCGTGCGTTCTACCAAGGCAAGATACCGTTCGCGATCGGACAGGCCGCCAAAGCTGGAGGCGGAGTGATCGTCGCGTCGGATTTCAAGGCGTATCGGGTGGCGGAGGTATCGCCGATTCATTGCAGTTATCGAGGTTTTGATTTCCTATCGGCACCGCCACCCAGTTCCGGCGGTGTCGCCTTGTGTGAAATTCTCAATATCCTCGAAGGTTACGATCTGAAGGGCCTTGGCTATCACACGGCAGCCTCCGCGCATGTCATTGCCGAGGCAATGCGCCATGCGTTCATGGATCGCAACGCCTATCTCGGCGATCCGGCATTCCATGCCAATCCCATCGACCATCTGCTCGGCAAGGATTACGCCGCCGCAATCCGCGCTAAAATCCTGCCCGATAAGGCCACCCCGTCGAGCGGAGTGCAGCCAGGCGCGGCACCGCATGAACGGCTTGAGACAACGCATTATTCCGTCGTCGATGCCGCTGGTAACGCTGTGGCCGTGACCTACACCCTCAACGGTTATTTCGGGGCGCAGGTCATGGCGCCCGGAACGGGTGTTCTGCTCAATGACGAGATGGATGATTTTACGACCGCGCCCGGCGCGCCTAACATGTTTGGTCTGGTCCAGGGGGCCGCGAACAGTATCTTGCCCGGCAAACGGCCCCTTTCGTCCATGAGTCCGACGATCGTGCTCAGGAATGGACGGGTTGTCATGGTGCTCGGGAGCCCGAATGGGCCACGAATCATCTCGACGGTGTTGCAGACTGCGTTGAACGTGATCGATTATGGGATGGGGATTCAGGATGCTGTGGATGCGCCACGATTTCACGAGCAATGGCTGCCCGACATTCTATTCGTAGAGCCTGGGACTTTCGCACCGTCTGTAGCGAAGACGCTCGTAGCGATGGGCTATAGCCTTAAGGAAATTCCGCCGTTCGGAGCATCAGAAGCGATTTTGATCGACGCCGCTGGAGCCAAACGACGTTTGGAAGGTGCGCATGACCCCAGGTCACCAGCGGGCAGTGCTGTTGGCTACTGATCGTTTGGCGCGATATTGATTGACGTATAAGGCAATTTCATCTGGTACTCGTAGAGTGGGGTCCAAGACGGTCACCAGCTTCGCGCCCGGAGTCACAAAAATGGGGTCAACTCCCTTCGAACCCACCATAATCTCAGAGGTCGATAGCCTGTTCGCGGCCCAACGCCGCGCTTTTTCGGTGGAGCCGAACCCACCGCTGGCGCTGCGCCTGGATCGGCTGAGACGTCTGCTGCTGGTAGTCGAGCAGCATGAGACGGAAATCATCCAGGCGATCGACGCCGATTTCTCTGGGCGCGCAGCACAAGAAACACGATTAGCGGAACTCTTTGTTATCCGCGCGGGGATCCACCATGCCCTGCGCCACCTTAAGGCCTGGATGGCGCCGCGACGCGTGCCGACAGCTCTGCATTTTCGTCCTGGCTATAACCGCCTGTTACGGCAGCCCTTGGGCGTTGTTGGGGTGGTCGCGCCTTGGAACTATCCGTGCCAACTCGCACTGGGTCCAGCTCTCGCGGCGATTGCGGCAGGCAATCGGGTGATGATCAAGCCATCCGAACTGACGCCGCAGTTCGCTGCGCTGCTGCAACGGCTGATCGCGCAAGTCTTCGCCGCAGACGAAGTTGTCGTTGTGACGGGGGACGCCGAACTTGGCAGCCATTTCGTCAGTCTGCCCTTCGATCATCTGTGCTTTACCGGTTCAACTAATGTAGGGAGGCTGGTCGCGAAGTCGGCGGCGGCGAACCTGACGCCGGTGACGCTTGAACTGGGTGGTAAATCACCGGTCATTCTGGATGTTTCTGCCGATCTCGCAGTGGCTGCCGAGCGCATTGCCTACGGCAAGCTGATGAACGCCGGTCAAACCTGTATCGCGCCTGATTACCTTCTGGTGCCGCAGGGGCAGGCGGAGACGGTCGCGCTTGCCCTTGCAGCGGCGATCCGACGCCTTTACCCCCGAATTCAGGAAAATCCCGACTACACCGCCATCAACTCGCCGGGGCATCATGCGCGTCTCCTCGCGTTGCTGGCGGAAGCTCGCGCTGCTGGCGCCCGGGTCATGACCGTCGCGCCCGAAGGCGAGGTGATCAAGGCGGAGAGTCGGAGGCTGCCTCCGGCGCTGGTGCTGGCGCTGCCGGTGACCACGCGGCTGATGTGCGAAGAAATCTTCGGTCCGATCCTGCCAATTCTGGAATATGAAAATCTCGACGCGGCGATTGCAATGATCAATGCCCGCGACCGACCGCTGGCGCTCTACTGGTTCGGTCGCGACCCCGAGCATCGGGACCGGGTGCTGTCTGAAACGATTTCTGGAGGCGTCACCATCAATGACTGCCTTTGCCATCTCGCGCAGGAGGACCAGCCCTTTGGTGGGGTTGGCCCCAGTGGCACCGGCGCGTATCATGGCGAGTGGGGTTTTCGCAGCTTCAGCAAGGAAAAGCCGGTATTTCACCAAGCGCGACGAAATGGTCTGCCACTGCTGTATCCACCGTATGGACGCCTCTTCGAGGTCGTTATGGCATTGGTTCGGCGTATCACCTGAAAGCAAGAGCGCTAGAGATGAGTGAGACTGTCGATTTCATTGTTGTTGGTGGTGGCTCTGCCGGCTGTGCCGTGGCGGGGCGGTTGTCAGAGGATCCTGCCGTCAGCGTCTGTGTCCTCGAGGCCGGTGGCGGCGGAGATGGTGCAATGGTCCGGATGCCGGTCGGCGCCCTGGCTATGCTGCCGACGAAACTCGGCAATTGGGGCTTTAAGACGATACCGCAAGCGGGTCTCGGCGGTCGTCGCGGTTATCAACCCCGAGGCCGCATGCTTGGCGGTTCTTCGGGCATCAATGCGATGATCTACATTCGCGGCCATCGCCGCGATTACGATCGCTGGGCCGCGCTTGGCAATCCCGGCTGGTCGTTTGCCGATGTCCTGCCGTATTTCAAGCGCAGCGAGCGGAACGAAAGATGGGGCGGCGACCTGCATGGTCGTGAGGGGCCGCTTTGGGTCAGTGACCTGCGCACAGACAACGAGTTTCACGCCCGCTATCTTCAGGCGGCGCAAAGCGCTGGCCTGCCGCTGAATGATGATTTTAACGGTATTGAGCAGGAAGGGCTGGGTGTTTATCAGGTGACGCAGCGCCTTGGCGAACGCTGGAGCGCGGCCCGGGCCTATATCCTGCCGCATCTTGATCAGCGCCCTAATCTGTTGGTAAAGACCAGCGTTCAGGCAACCAAGATTCTATTTCAGGGCCGCCGCGCCGTTGGGGTCGAATTCATCCAGGACGGTGTAACGCGACAGATGATCGCGCGCGGCGAAGTCATCTTGGCGGCAGGGGCATTCCAGACACCCCAACTGCTGATGCTCTCGGGCATCGGCGACGGCGTCGAATTGGGCAAGGCCGCGGTTCCGGTCCTTCATCATCTTCGTGGTGTCGGCAAGAACCTCCAGGATCATCCTGATTTCATCCTTGGCTACAAAATCCGCGGTCTTGGCTCTGCGGGAATCTCTGCGCTCGGCACGCTCAAGCTGGTGCGGGATTTCTATCATTATCGGACCAAGCGGCGCGGCATGCTGACGTCGAATTTTGCCGAGTGCGGGGGTTTCCTGAAGACACGGCCCGATTTGGATCTGCCCGATATTCAGCTCCATTTCGTCCTGGGTCTGGTCGACGACCATGCACGCAAGTTGCATTTGGGGCATGGCGTATCGTGTCATGTCTGCGTGCTACGGCCGCGCAGTCGAGGCTCAGTCGCGCTTGCGGGTCCCGATCCCCTGGCGGCGCCACTGATCGACCCCGGCTTTTTCGACGATCCGCAGGATCTCGAAGATCTGGCCGCTGGCTTCAAGATCGCGCGCCGTTTGATGGCTCAGCCCAGCCTGGCGGATTGGATTACCGAAGACGTCTTCACCGCCGAGGTTTCGCGCGACGATGACATTCGCGCTGTCCTTCGACGGCGGAGCGATACCGTGTACCATCCGGTCGGAACCTGCCGCATGGGTTCGGACGAGGATGCTGTTGTCGATGCACAGCTTCGGGTTCACGGTATCGAAGGATTAAGGGTGGTCGATGCCTCGATCATGCCGACGTTGATAGGTGGTAATACCAACGCGCCCTGCATGATGATCGGTGAAAAGGCGGCCGATCTTATTCGCGGGCGCAGCCTTCCGCCCGATCCTGGTGCGGCGACCTTCTCCGTATCTGGCGAATCCCTTCGCGTAAAGCCGCTTGACCTCTCGTCCGCGATGACTACCTCATGACGGGAAACAAGAACGAGACGCGGGGCATGAGACGATGAAAGCGATCTGGAACGGCAAGGTTATTGCCGAGAGCAACGATACCGTCGTGGTTGAGGGTAATCACTATTTCCCGGAAGCCGCGCTTGATCGCAATCTGATTGCGCCAAGTTCCACAACATCGGTCTGCGGGTGGAAAGGCACGGCAAAATATTACAGCCTTGTTGTGGACGGGAAGACCAACGCAGATGCCTGTTGGTACTATCCCGAACCGAAAGAGGCGGCCAAACAGATCCTGGGTCGGGTTGCGTTCTGGAAGGGCGTGCAAGTCGCCTGAAACGGAGGTTGCAAGACCATTCACTGCTTACAACCATCTTAAGGAAAGAGACCCGAAAATGGGCAGTCCAGGAACCGTTGGCACGACAAAGCTGTTCGAAAACGACGATATCATCATGTGGGATTTCGTTCTCGAGTCTGGTGCACGGACGCCCTGTCACACCCATGAGCACGATTACGTCTGGTACGTGATCGAGGGTACGACACTCGAGGTCTTCGACAAGCATGGCGCCTATCTCGGCGCGTTCGAGGCGCCCACAGGTGCGGTCTTTCCGCTACGGTTGGAGGGTGACGAATTGGTCACGACCAACGGGTCTGGCCTGCGGGCGCCGGCGACCCACAGCGCCCGCAACGCGGGGCCGACGCGGTATCGGGAAATTCTGGTCGAGAGCAAACGGCGCCGGGATTAGGCGTCGATCCGGTCCTTCCTGCTGGCGAGGCTGACCTTGACCGCTCGTACCACGGTTTCCAATACCTTGAGCCGGGCATGGTTCTTGTCGTTGGCGCCGACAAGGATCCATGGGGCGTCGCGCGTGCTGGTTCGTTCGATCATGTCCGAGGCCGCGGCCTGGTAGCCGCCCCATTTCTCGCGGTTACGCCAGTCCTCCTCGGTGATCTTGAACTGTTTGAAACGCGTCTTCTCGCGAAGCCGGAAACGCCTGAGCTGTTCCTCCTTGGAAATCTGCAGCCAGAACTTGACGATGATTGTCCCCTGGCTGACAAGTTGCTGTTCGAACCGATTGATCTCCGAATAGGCGCGCATCCAAGCCGTTTCGGAGCAAAACCCCTCGACCCGTTCCACCAAGACACGGCCATACCAGCTGCGATCATAGATCGTGAAGCGACCCTTGCGGGGCAGATGGCGCCAGAAGCGCCAGAGGTAAGGGTGAGCTCGTTCTTCATCTGTCGGTGCAGCGATTGGGATGGTCTCGTAAAGCCGGGCGTCGAGCGCTGCGGTAAGGCGACGAATTGCGCCTCCCTTGCCGGCGGCATCCATACCTTCGAAGACACACACGACGTTGTGCCCTGCGAAACGCGGATCGCGGGAGAGCATCGAGAGCTCGGCCTGCAATTTTGTCATGCGCTTCTCATAAGTCGGCTTCGCGACCGTCGCTGCGAGATCCAGGCGATCGAGGATGTATAGATCGTCAATAGGGCGAAGGATCGGCGGCGCGGGTTCGAGATGAGGGGTAATCTCTTCTGCCCTCTGTGCCCCCTTTCGCATTGCTTCCAGTAGAGTCTTGCCGACCATAACCGAACGGTACTCGGCGTTCTCGCCTTCGACGACTGTCCAGGGTGCCCATCCGGTTGAGGTCGCACGAAGCACGTCTTCGCTGATCTGATAGAAACGATCGTAGTGTTTGAAGAACTCCCAGTCGCGCTCGGTCACGCGCCATCGGGTTTTCGGGTCATCTTCGAGCGCCTTAAGGCGGTTGCGTTGCCGATCCTTGCTGAGATGAAACCAGAATTTCAGGACCTGAACACCCTCTTCGGTCAACATTTTCTCGAAGGCGTTGGTCTCTTCGATCGCTTGCAGTAACGCCGAGGGCTTGGAGCGCTTGAAGACGCGATCAATGATCGGCGCGGTATACCAGGAGCCAAACAGGATGCCGATATGACCCTTGGGTGGTAGTTTGCGCCAGTACCGCCACATGGGCGGCCGCTCTATTTCCTCATCCGATGGATTATCGAAGGCGTGCGTCAGGATATGGCGAGGGTCCATCCAGGCATTCAGAAGGTTCACCGTTTCGCCCTTCCCGGCGCCGCGTACCCCGGAGATCAGCAGAACCATGGACGACTGCTTATTCTCTGCGAGGCGAAACTGGGCTTCAAGGAGATCAGAGCGCAATTCAGGCTCGATCCGGCGATACTCTTCCCTCGACAATCGGTGCCCGAGCTCTGCTGTCTCGAACATTGCATTCTCCCGCGTTACATCGGTAACGGGGGAGAGCGTGACATGATGCGGGGATCACGACCTTGCGGTGGATCAAATGTGGGTGGTAGACCAAGCCTCACATCGATGCCGAGATAATCTCATGGCGGAAGATGCGCAGGATCTGGCGGCCGATATCGGCGGGTGAGAGCACGCCCTTGCGATACCAAGCGACGACGCCATTCAGGAGATTGAGCAGCAAAAGCCGATAGAGTTTGCGGTCGAGAGCCGGATCAAGAGGCAGGGCCGCGATCAGACCGACGAATATCTGCTCGAAGGCGTCGCGCTTGGCCACGAGATGATGTCGAATTTCCTCCGGGACGGCTCGGAAGTCATTCATCAGGGGCATGGTCAGTGAAGCGGGGTCCAATTGAACCTCAAGCAGCACGATGCAGGCAATCTCGAGCCGCTGCCATGGATCAACTGCGGCAGCGATTTCCTCCTCGATCAGATCCCCGGCGGCTTGGAGTGCCAGATCATGGATCGCGATGAACAAGGCGTCCTTGGATTTGATGTGATGGTAAAGGGCACCACCAAATAGACCAACCCGTTCGCCGATGTCGCGCACAGAGGTCGCCAGGTACCCGCGCTCGGCGAATAGGGTTGCTGCCGCTTCGACGATCTCACGATAGCGCTCGCTCACGTCGCCCTTGAACAGGCTCCTTGGAAATCTTGGCGTGATGGTGCGTTGGGGAGAGTTTGGCGGCTCTGATGACATTCTCTATCCTGGTCGGGGAGGGAACCCCTGATTTCTTAAAGCGGGTTCACCCAATATACTATGCTTGATTAACTGGATGCACAGCAGCCAACTGGCCAGGGCAAGCTTCTCAAGGCAACAGGGAGATTATAATTATGAAAGTAAAAATCCAGATTGTGATAAGTGGTGTAATAACGTCGTTGCTTATTTCTTTTTCATCCGGTGCTTTGGCGCGAACCTATGTATATGAGGCGACGTGCGGTCAATCGTACTCTAAACAAGGAGAACAAGAAGAAGATTTAACAACTATGAAGGGAAAATCTATCTCTTGTAATTCGGCAATTTTATCTTTTCTCGATAATGGCCATGTAATATTTCAGGTTGGCGAGAAAAAAGGACAACTTACGCCACTCGGATTTTCTGGGATCGGTCTAGATTATGATACATCTCCGAATTTCGCCACGCTTCCCCTGGACAAGGTGTATCTCCCTCATTACACCGAACCAGGCACCCCTGAAGACGTCAATGGGGTAGAAGGCTTTTGCTTTTTCGATGGCAAACTGAATGTTAGAGCGTTGCACGATGTTTCGTGCGTTGCCAAAATAGAATTTGGAACACAACGCCTCGTCTATCACGTCGATGTCAAAATCTTAGGTCTGGGACAGGCGGTTCCTGACCCTTGAAAAGAAAATGCATGAGCTTGAACCCGTGCGACTGCGATTTGCATAAATCGGTATTCCCCATATGGAACCCGCTGAAGGGCATCTAACGGCATAATCGATCAACCTTTCGTGTTCTGGAAGCGGCTTTGTCCGTCGCTCGGGTCGGAACCCCGAGAAAATGCACGTGCCCTCAAGGTGGCGCCCCGCTTTTGCGTGTTGTGGCGGCGCGGCGGGCGCAGTTCGGCTGTCGACGGCCGCGCTGGCGGATTGGTTCGTCGGCTTCAGCATGGCGCGACCGGCCTTCGCCGGAGGAGATCGATCTTCTCCAGGATTTGGCGGAACAGGTGGCTCGGCACGGCGACCTCGGCCATCTGGAAGACGCTGTAGCGGGCATGGGTGACGACCTTGGCGCCGATCTTTACGAGCTTCTCGCGGATTGTGGTCAG
>CAIXXC010000152.1 GCA_903923205.1 uncultured Rhodospirillales bacterium
TCGTAGCCATGAGATAAGCCCCATTCCGTCGCAGGCATATCAGTATTGGGTACGAGGCTGTCATCAAATATATTGGTACCGGGCAAAAATTGACTCTTTGTGGAAACAGCAAGGTACAAACCAACGCAAAGTCGAAGCAATCTTCGATCGTTTCTATACCGAGCGTCCCCCAGGAGAAAAATTTGGTACCCATTCAGGTCTGGGTCTATCAATTTCGAAACAGATCGTCGAGGCGCATGGCGGCACAATCCATGCCGAAAATCGGGTTGACGCCAATGGCGCCGTCATCGGTGCCCGTTTCGTCGTCAAACTCCCCGTGACCCGATTGTGATGTCTACCGAGCATGCTTCCGCAGTCGCCTGGCATGGCCGAGGGGTCTTGATCCGCGGAGGATCCGGTATTGGCAAATCATCCTTGGCCCTTGGCTTGATCGAACAGGGCGCCCTTCTTGTCGCCGATGACCAGGTCACGCTGCACGCGGGATCCGGCGATCTCCTGATGACCGCACCAACGCCCTTGGCTGGATTGCTGGAGATACGTGGCGTCGGGATAACCCGATGGCCCTATCTGATCTCCGTTCGCGTCGCTTTGGTTGTGGAACTCGTGCCCTCGGCACAGGTCGAACGTCTTGCCGATCTTGAGACGACACGACTGCTTGACTGTCACGTCCCGATCGTCTGCCTGTCAGGTGGCCCTCTGGCGCCGTCGCAGGTTGCTGCCATCCTCCGAGCAAGGCCTTCGCTTTGACCGTCCCTCTGGAGGCTCTTGCGACCGCGAACTAGCGCGCCGCAGTCGAAGGGTATAAAGATGGAAAGCATGAGCGATACTGCCCAGCCAGCGCAGCTTTCCTGCCAAACCGATGCCGCCGAGGCGGTTCGTCGCCGACTGGTCCTCGTAACCGGCATGTCGGGTGCGGGGCGGAGCACGTCGCTCAAGGTTCTAGAAGATATGGGCTATGAAGCGGTCGATAACCTCCCGCTTTCTCTGCTCTCGTCCATGTTGCTGGCGCGTGAAGATATCGTCACGCCGCTCGCAATAGGAATAGACGTGCGGACGCGTGATTTCGATGTCGCGAGCCTGAAGGCCGAAATCGAAGCCTTGGCCAACAATCGCTGGCTTGACGTTCGCCTGCTTTTCCTCGAGTGCGATGATCAAATTCTTGCCCGTCGCTATACCGAGACAAGGCGTCTGCATCCATTGGCGCGGGACCGCCCGGTTGTCGATGGCATCGTGTTGGAACGGGGCTATCTATTGCCGCTGCGCCAGCACGCAGATGTCACGCTTGATACCTCGGACCTCCGGACTGCTGATCTGAAGCGTATTCTGCAAGGGCATTTCGGGGTCGAAATGCAGCGACCGCTGTCGGTTTTCGTCACGTCGTTCTCGTTCCGGATGGGGCTCCCGCGCGAGGCTGATCTGGTGTTCGATGTGCGCTTTCTCGACAACCCACATTATGATTTCGGGTTGCGCCCGTTGACCGGTCTGGATCCTGCCGTCGGCACCTTTATCGAGCGTGATACAAGCTACGCGCCATTCTGGACCGCGCTTACCGCACTTCTTGGCCCGCTGCTGCCGCGCTATGACCGCGAAGGAAAAAGCTACCTTACAATCGCCGTCGGGTGTACGGGTGGCCGCCATCGTTCGGTATTCGTGACCGAACGTGTTGGGGAATGGTTGGGCGGGATCGGGCAGACGGTTGTGATCGGCCATCGTGATCTTGCCGAGGCAGAACAGCAGCAAAGCAGAGAACGCGCCGAAGCGTCGGGACTGGGCAAGTCGTGACCGAAAAATAGTAGAGAATTTCCTTGTTTCCTCTCAACTTCTTCTACCCAGCCCAACGCGCTAGCCGGGGCTGTCCCTTGAAGGATCATCGATGATTGGCATGGTTTTAGTCACCCATGGGCGTCTTGCAGCCGAATTTATCGCGGCGCTGGAGCATGTGGTGGGACCGCAGAGCCTGATTTCTGCGATCTGTATTGGCCCGGATGACGATATGGAAAGGCGTCGACAGGATATCCTTGACGCCATAGCTCATGTCGATGAAGGCCAAGGCGTCGTCATTTTGACGGACATGTTTGGGGGTACGCCATCCAACCTCGCGATTTCGGTGATGGAGCGATCCCGTGTCGAGGTCATCGCCGGCATCAATCTGCCCATGTTGATCAAGCTCGCCAGCACGCGGCAGACCGAAGGGCTCACGGCGGCGGTGGTCAGCGCCCAGGAGGCTGGACGGAAATACATCAACGTCGCTTCTCAGTTGCTGGCCGAGACTCGACTCTAATTTCGAACGTTTCGATCGAAGAAGACCCGCCCTCCTCAGGCGTTGAAGATTGGGAATTAACTGACAATGAGTGTCGACAGCAACGAAGTTCCGGTTCGACGATTGGTGACCATCTGCAATAAGCGTGGGCTTCATGCCCGCGCTGCAGCAAAATTCGTCAAGCTTGCGGACACCTTCGATGCAGATCTCAAGGTCGCCAAAAATGGCAGCATCGTGAGTGGCCGTTCGATTATGGGTTTGATGATGCTGGCTGCATCCATCGGCAGCACCATTGAATTGCGCGCGACCGGCCCCGAGGCTCAACCTGCCATCGATGCGATGGCGGAACTCGTCAACAACGGCTTCTATGAACAGGATTGAGTCGTCTGATTCTTCCGACAGGACCGCGGCCCAGCGACCCGAAAGGATCGTTGTCGGTTTGGGCGTTTCGCCAGGATTTGCCCTCGGCCCCGCGTGGATGCCGGATGCTGCGAGCCTGCCGGTTCCCGAAATCAATCTGCCTCCCGAGGCAATCGGAGCCGAGGTGGATCGCTTTGAGCGCGCTGTCGAGGCCAGCCGACAGCAGCTAGAGAAACTGAAGCTTAAATCTGCGACGTTGCCCGCGCCTGCCGGTCAGGAGGTTGGCTTCCTCGTCGACGCCCATCTGGGCATGCTGTCACGATCTCGTCTGTTGCGTGGGGTCAGCGGTCGCATCCAGCGGGAAGGTATCAACGCAGAGGCCGCCATCCGTCACGAGTTGCAGGCGATCTCTGAAGCCTTCGCGATGATGGACGATGCCTATCTCGCTGCCCGATTCGACGACATCAGAATTGTCGCTGGAAGGCTGACCCGCAATCTAACGAATTTTCCGACCCTCTCGATCAATTCCCTGCCGCCGGGAACGGTAGTGCTGGCGGAAGAATTGAGCCCTGCCGAGGCCGCCAATATCGATCCTGGCCGCATCGTCGCCTTTGCGACCGTGCTTGGCGGCGCCGAAAGCCACACGGCGATCGTGGCGCGCGCGCTCGGCATTCCGGCTGTGCTTGGTTGTATAGAGCTGCTTCACCATGTGATGCCAGGCGATCAGGTTCTGGTGGATGGCTCGGCGGGAACGATTACGATCAATCCCAGCGCCGAAACCTTGGCCCTTATTGAGGCGCGGCGCGTCCTTGCAGCGCGAGAGCATCGCGAACTTGTCCGCCTGCGCAATATGCCGTCTGTCACCCGTGACGGCGTTGAGATCACACTTGAAGCCAATCTGAATTCCGAACAACCGCGTGAGTTGGCTCTTGCCATTGACGACGGTGCCAGCGGCGTCGGTCTTGTGCGGACCGAATTCTTGTTCATGAATCGCGAACAGCAGCCGACGGAGGATGAACAGGCTGATGCACTCTCTGCCATTGTGAAAGGAATGGCGGGTCGGCCTGTCACGATAAGAACCCTCGATATCGGGGGCGATAAAATCGCCGATAGTCTGAAATTGCTGGTCGGTGAAGCCGTTAATCCGGCGCTCGGCTTGCGCGCGATCCGACTGACGTTGAAACATCCAGCCTTACTTGAAACCCATTTCCGAGCAATCCTCCGGGCTGGCTTTTACGGCCCGATCCGCATCATGCTGCCGATGATTTCCAACCGACAGGAAATTCTCGAGGCACGAACACTGTTGGCGCGCGTCCACGCCGACATGCTAACAGAAGGCGCTTCGGTCGCGGCGACTCTGCCACCGCTCGGCATCATGATTGAGGTTCCTGGCGCGGCACTTGCCGCTGACGCCTTGGCAGCGGTTAGTGACTTTTTTTCCATCGGCACCAACGACCTGACCCAGTACACGCTCGCCATTGATCGTTGCGACGAACAGGTCGCCCATCTTTACAACCCGCTCCATCCCGCTGTCCTGCGGCTAATTCAGTTTTCCACCGAAGCCGCCCGACACAGTGGTATCCCGGTCAGCGTCTGCGGAGAAGTTGCGGGCGATCCACGCTTCACGCCGCTTCTGGTCGGCCTCGGTATTCGTTCGTTGTCAATGGCACCGGCGAGCCTGCTGCGCGTCAAGCAGCGCGTCCGCCGCATGACTTTGGGGGCAGCCCAATCCTTTGCCGCCGCCGTCATGCGAGAGCCCGATGAACGTCATATTGCGGCAATGCTGGATCAGTCACAAATCTGATCAGTATCGTACCGGGTTCTGAAGGTTGCGCTGATTCACCAAGGCACTCTGAGCCCGCAGCGACTGTGCTGTCGACGCGATGCGTTCGATTTTGAAATCTGTCATGGCGGAACTGATTAATGCACAACCAAAAAGAGTGTTGTGGCTTTCGTAAAATTGAGGTTTCGGCTGCCAGAGGTGGCTGGTTCACTCAAGACAATATGATATACATCGGATTAGCTCCATCCAGCGTGGGGAGAAGTGTGGCCGGATGCTGCGTTAAACGTGGCAGGTGAGGGGGTTCTCACTGCTTCGGGCCGGTTCATTTGGGGGTTTGAATGACACGCACATCCGCTCGATCCCGGCATGCTGGTAAACTGCTCGACAGTACCGCGCTGGTTGTATCGCTGGCGGGTCTGGCTGCGGTCTCGTATCCCTTCATCGCGAGGGCAGACACGCCCTTGCTGCCGCAGGGCGGCACGGTGGTTGTCGGCGCGGCGACGATCAAGTCCTCGATCCCCA
>CAIXXC010000153.1 GCA_903923205.1 uncultured Rhodospirillales bacterium
GAACACCATGCTGTCGAGCAGCAGACCGAAATCGGGCTGGGCGACGTCGAGCAGCGCCTGCACCGCCTTCGAGGTCGCGCCGACCTTCTTGCCGATGACGCGATGGCCGGCGTTGATGCGATGGCTCAGCATCCGCTCCTGGATGCGATAGGCATCCGGGAGCGACAGGTCATGCCCGCGCTTGGAGATCGGCGACACGGTCGTCCGGGTCTCCAGAGCATGGTGCAACTCGTCGCCGATGGCGGCGATCAGGGCGTCGTTTGACATGATGATCCCTTACAGCTTGATGCAGACGTTCTTGAGTTCCGTGTAGAACTCAAGCGAATGAACGCCACCCTCGCGACCGATGCCGGACTGCTTGGAGCCGCCGAATGCCGTGCGAAGGTCGCGCAGGAACCAGGAATTGACCCAGACGATCCCGCTCTCAAGCTTTGCCGCGACCCGATGGGCGCGCGAAAGATTGGTGGTCCACACCGTCGCCGACAGGCCGTAGCGCGTGTTGTTGGCGCGCTCGATGACCTCGTCCTCGCCGTCGAACGGCATGACCAGCACGCAAGGCCCAAAGATTTCCTCACGCGCGATCACCGCGCTATCATCGAGTCCTGTCCAGACAGTCGGCTGCACCCATGAGCCCGAGGCGAGATCGGCCGGCATCTCGGGGATACCGCCGCCGGTCACGACCGTTGCGCCCTCCTCGACTGCCTTGCGGTAATAGGACAGCACCTTCTCGCGATGCTCCTGGCTGATCAGCGGTCCCATGGTGGTGGTGGAGTCGGCGGGATTGCCCATCTTGATCTTTTCGGCCGCAACCTTCAGGCGCTCGACCACGGCTTCGAAAGCGGGACGCTCGACATAAAGCCGCTCGGTGCCGAGACAGACCTGCCCGGTATTGAGGAAGCAGGAGCGAGAGGTGCCCTCGATCACGGCGTCGAGATCGGCATCGGCGAAGATAATGCCGGGGTTCTTGCCGCCCATCTCCATCGAGACCGGGCGGGCACCAACGGCGGCGGCCTTCATGATGGCCGATCCAGTGCGCGTCTCGCCGGTGAAGGTGATGGCATCGACGTCTTCATGCGTGGTGACGAATTCACCGGCCGAATTGGGACCGAAGCCATGAACGACGTTGTAGACGCCCGCCGGAATGCCGACGGCGTTCATGCATTCACCAAGAAGGGTCGCCGTCGCCGGGGTTTCTTCTGACGGCTTGACGACAACGGTATTGCCGCAGGCAAGGGCGGGCGCGACCTTCCACGTCATCAACAGGAACGGCATGTTCCAGGGGCAGATCACGCCGACGACGCCGACCGGGCGGCGCAGCGCATAATTGATCGCACCGGTGCCGTCCGGGGTGGTGGTCTGAAAGAATTCGGTCGGCACGGTCTTCATGACATCGGCGAAGACCTTGAAGTTCGCAGCACCACGCGGGATGGCGACGTGGCGGATCAGATGCAACGGAATACCGGTATCCTGCTGCTCGGCAATCGCGAAATCCTCGAAACGGCGCGTGATCTCGTCGGCAAGCGCATAAAGTAGTTCAAGACGCTTCTCGATCGTATACTTGCCCCAAGGGCCCTTCAGGGCGGCCTTGGCGGCAGCGACGGCCGCATCGACCTCGGCCTTGCCGGCCTCGGCGATCTGACCGATCACCTTGTTGTCGTAGGGCGCGTGCTTGTCGAAATGCTTGTCGGTATCGACATAGCGACCATCGATAAAATTCTGGAAAATCTTGGCCATCGTTCTGTGCTCCAGTATTCGAACTTTATTGCCTGTCAGGTCACGACCGTCAGGAAGGTCTCATGCAGCTTCTGCTGCGGATAGTCCAGACCGCGGCCGAGATCGTCGATTGTCCAGCGGATCGGCTGCCAATCGGGGTAGGGATCGTAGGAGCCCGAAAACGTCTCGAACCGGTTGCCTGACGGATCCCACGCATAGATCGTGCAACCTCGGGTGATGCCATGGCGTGTCGGACCGATGTCGATCGGGACATGGTTCATGCCCATGATATCCCCGGCGCGTAGAACCTTTTCCCAGCTCTCGATCCGGTAGGAGACGTGATGCAGCTTCCCCGGCTCCGGGAAACGGCCGAACGCGATATCGTGGCATTTGTTCGAGCAGGACAGGAACATGACGGCCATCGTGGTGCCGTCCTCAAGATAGGCCGCCTCGCTCAACCGGAAGCCCAGTACCTTGGTGAACAGCTCCAAGTTGCCTTCGAGATCGGGGCCGTAAAGCAGGGCATGGTCCATCCGCACCGGGGCGATGCCACGCTCGGCCTCATTCGTCCAGGGTGACGGGTTGAGGAGCCGCTCGGGGTCGACCAGATGCTCTTTTTCGGCAAAAAGATCGAAGACATGGCCGGTCGGTGCCGTGAAGCGGACACGCTCGCCCGTGCCGAGCAACTCGCCCGCCGGAATCCGCTCCACCGGCACGCCGAATTTCTCGAGATCGATCTCAAATTGGTCGAGCGTCGCGTTATCGAGGACACGAAACGCGAAATGGTCGATCCCGGCGGTATCGGCCTGGCGCAGCACCAGACAGAACAGGTCGCGCTCGTCCCAGGCCTTGAAATAGACCCGGCCTTCAGCGTCGCGACCGGTCTCGATCAGGCCAAGAATGGTGCCGTAATGATGGACCGCCTTGTCCATGTCCAACACCCGGATCTGGGCGTGGCCGGGCCGGGTAATGCCGGTAAGAGCCATGATGTATCTCCCTGTGACTTAAATCGTATTCTTTATCTGTTCTGGAAAAGCGCGGTTGATCTTGCCGATGACCCGGATTTCCAGGGCCGATTTGGGGCGAATGCAGCAGGCCAGAACCCGATCCGCCGCCTCGTCTTCAATCGAGACATGGGCTCGGCTCATCTTGGCGCGCTCATAGTCACCAGCGACGACTTCAATCTTGCAGACCCCGCAGCCACCACTTCGACAGCCCAATGGAATTCCCTTGCGACCAAGTTGCGCCATGCCATGAAGTACCGACATCGTCTCGGGGCATGGAAATTCGATATCGGTGTCGACAATCGCTATCCGATGCCGCTGCGTCACTGCCACGCGACAAGTCTCCGTTCGTGGTCCCGCGGATGCTGGGCATTTCGTCCCTCGTCCGTACATCCAGCATCGGACATCATTTTGGTTGGCCCAAATTAAGGAGGCCATGGACGATACGTCAAATACTGTTATATGCCGCCGCCGATACCTAATCGGTATGTTTAAGACCCTGGCCTCAGGATTCGGGTAGCGCGCAACAGTGGCAGATGGTGGCTGACCGAGAACGGCGAAAGCCGGCACGTCACGCCTGCATAACCATCAAATGATTAGCTGTTCATATCATTATATAACGCAGTAATGCCGCCATCCATCACAGCCGGATCAGCCAGATGCCCGCCCAAGATCACCACCATGATCATCACCACGGCCACGACCATGACGGCCATCATCACGCCCCGGCAAATTTCGGCCGCGCGTTTGGCATCGGCATCTGCCTGAACCTTGCCTATGTGGGTGCTGAGGCATTTTACGGAGTCCTCGCCCATTCGCTGGCCCTGCTCGCCGACGCCGGCCACAATCTTGGCGACGTGCTGGGTCTTGCGACCGCCTGGGCCGCCGCACATCTTGGCAAAAGACTTCCCTCGAACCGCTTCACTTATGGATTGGGGCGCAGCTCGGTGATGGCCGCGCTTGGCAACGCCGTGGCGCTGCTGGTGATCACCGGCGGGATCGCCAGCGAGTCGGTGCGCAGGCTGATGGACCCGGAGCCAACCGGTGGCGTCACGATCATGGCTGTCGCTGCGATGGGTATTCTTGTGAATGGTGTGACGGCGCTGCTGTTCATGGCGGGCAGCAAGGGCGACCTCAACATCCGTGGCGCCTTTCTCCACATGGCTTCTGACGCGCTGGTGTCGCTGGGCGTTGTGGTCTCTGGCGGTGTCATCCTCATGACCGGCTGGTATTGGCTTGACCCGACGGTTAGCCTCGTCGTCAGCGCGGTAATCGTCGCCGGGACATGGTCGCTGCTGCGCGATTCCCTGACCTTATCGCTCGACGCTGTGCCGCCGGGCCTGGAGCGCGCTGCCGTACAGCACTATCTGGAAACATTACCCGGTGTGATCGAGGTGCACGATCTGCATATCTGGGGGCTGAGCACGACCGAGACCGCGCTGACCGCGCATCTGATCTGCGACGATGCAAACGGCAAGGAGGCTTTGCTGCCCGAGATCTGTCGCGAAGTCCGCGGGCATTTCGGCATTGGCCACGTCACGATCCAGATCGAAACCCCGGAGGTTGCGGAGCGTTGCGCGCTGCGCCCGGACGACGTCATCTAGTCATTGGGTTCGGCCTGCTTCATGCGGTAGGCGACCTGAGCGCGGCTGATCCCGAGCATCCGGCTCGCCTCGGTCAGGTTACCCTTGCTTCGGCTGACCGCCAGTTCGACCAAGGCTGTTTCGACGTCGCTGAAGGCCACGCCTTCATCCAGTATCCGCTGCGCGATCGGCCGTGAGGGCGCTTCTTCTATTGGCCCTCCGATGTGTCCGTCGGCCTTCATGCGCAGAAACCGGCTCATGAAACTTGGCGCGTGGGAAAACAGATGACTGATATCGAGGGGGTGGTCGTCATCGGCCAGGATGACCGCCCGCTCAACCATGTTTTCAAGCTCGCGGATATTGCCGGGATAGTCATAGCGCAGCAGGGCGTCGACCGCCCGCTCGGTGAAACCGGTGATGCGACGGGTATGGAGTGCTGCGAAATGTTTGAGGAAATGCGCCATCAGCACCGGGATGTCGTCGCGCCGCTCCCGCAGGGGCGGAATATGGATCGGAAAGACGTTGAGGCGGTAATACAGATCCTCGCGAAACGCGCCATTCCCGACCGCCGTCGCCAAATCCTCATTGGTCGCGGCGATCACGCGGACATCGACCTTACGCGGCTGCATGTCGCCAACCCTTTCGATCTCCTTGTCCTGCAGCACGCGCAGAAACTTCGCCTGCGCCGGCAGGCTTAGTGTTCCGACCTCGTCGAGGAACAACGTGCCGCCATCGGCGTGTTCAAATCGCCCCGCCCGAGACACCACCGCGCCGGTAAAGGCACCCTTCTGCACCCCAAACAACTCGGATTCGACAAGTGTTTCAGGGATCGCCGCGCAGTTCACGGCGACGAAATTCTGCGCCGATCGGGCGGACAGCTTGTGCAGGGCGCGGGCGAACATGCCCTTGCCGACCCCGGTTTCTCCCAGGAACAGCACTGCCGCGTTGGTCTTGGCGACCTTCTCCAACATCGTGCAGACTGTCACGAAGCCGGAAGAGACGCCGATCAACCCACCTTTCTCTCGCGAGGAATGGGCGCAATCGGGAAGATGGACCGCCGGGCGCGAGGCGCCGGGTCCGCCAGCCATGGGGTCAAACTCCTGGCCATCGCCGTCGCTGTCGACCCATTCCTCCGTGGGCTTGCCGATAATGCGGCAATAAGGAGCGCCCATGCCGCTGCACTCGACCTCTCGAAACAGAATGCGACGCCCCATGAAGGCGCTGCAGTAACCGCTGGCGTAGCCGAGCTGCATCCAGCACACCGGATCGGCCGCAAGACCGTAGGCGGCGATATGGGCGTCGACCTCGGCGCAATCATCCCAACGGAACTCAGCCTCGAACTTGCCGCGCGCGACATCGATTTCCAGCACCAGCGGGCGCGCCCGCGTCATGCCTTCAAGCCCATGCAGGAGCGGCCCCGTCATAAAGGCATATAGAGAGTCATCATGCGGCCGCATCCGCAGCGCAATCGCCGCGTCCGCCGTTCCGGAGCTGTAACCGATCCGGGTCAGCAGAGCCCGGGCAGCGGCGAAGCCGAGTGTATCGACCAGCTGACGCCGCATCGTCACCATCGCCGTCAGGTGCATCATCACCATGCGCTGATCGTCGAGCCAGATCCGGCCGTCTTCAGGGGCGAAGCGCAGCAGCTTGAGGATTTCCTGGATGCCCACCGGGTATTCGGCGGCACCGTTCTCCCAGGGAAAGACCCGGGTCTTCTCGATGCTGACTGACCGCTTTTTCATGGCACGCTCCGCATAGACCGCGTCCCGATCACTGGAAAAATCCCAATGACACGATTGCGCGATGCCACAAAACCGTAAATTTTCGTAAGCCGCAATCATCTGATTTAAGAAATTTCTTATCTTCTCGGCGGTGCAAAAACGTTTGCTGCAGCCCAACATAAACGATCATCCGCCCGATAACGCAAGGTAAGTATCTGCCCTGACTTGCTTTTATCAAAACTTGACAGTTTTTATTTCATCAGACCATTGACTGGCATACGCGTTGCTATTCGAGTCAGCAACAACCCGAAACGCCGGGCGCGGCGATGCCGCCGTTCGGCCAAGTGGCGGGGAAAATCTAGGGCTAGGGGATCGCTTGAATGGCCACAACCATCGCGAATGATTCGACCTCGAATGCGACGCGTCACTACGTCCGGATCACCGGGCGGCGCGGTCGCTTCATCGAATTCGACTATTCGATCGGGTCGCCTGAACTCGCGGTCGAACTGATCATGCCCGAAGCCGCCTTCACCGAATTCTGCGCCGAGCATCACGCGGTGCAGCTCACCCCCGAAGAATGCGCCCGGATCGACCGGGAGCGCGCCGAATGGCGGCGCAAACAGGTCGATACCGGGGACGACTGATCCCGTGCGCCCTTATCGTTTGACTTGAATTCTCTGCGTAACCCGTCCCAGGAGACCAGACCGTGCATATCGACATCAAAGCAGCCTCGCTCCAGCAGAAGCGGCAAGCCTACAAGCATTTGGCCAAGCGTTTCGGCGAGGACCGCCCGGCGTCGCGCTACGAGGAAGGCACCCTCGATCTCGCACCGGAGACGAATTTCCATTACCGCCCGTTGTGGGACACCGATCACGAGCTGTACGACCAGTCGCGCAGCAGGATCACCATGAAGGACTGGTACGCCCTTCGCGATCCGCGGCAGTTCTACTATGCCAACTACAACATCACGCGGGCCGGACAGATCGAATCTGTCGAGCATAATTTCGACATGGTCGAAAAGCGCGGCATGTTAAGCGCGATCCCGGCTGAATGGGTCGAAGAGATCAGTTTCTACCTGCTGCCGCTGCGCCACTATGAGTGGGGCGCAAATATGAATAACTGCCAGATCACCGCGCTCGGCCATGGCGCCGCGCTGACGTCCCCGACCTGTTTCGCCATGGGCGACCGGCTGGGCATCGCCCAACTGATCGGCCGCATCGGCCTCGCCATCGCCAGCAACAACGAGACCGCGCTTAATGCCGCCAAGGATGCCTGGATCAATCATCCGGATTGGCAGGGCGTGCGCAAGATGGTTGAGGATTCGCTGGTCATCGAAGACCCGATGGAGCTGTTCGTGGCACAGAACCTCGCCTTCGACGGCATCGTCTATCCGCTGGTCTACGGCGTGTTTTCCCGCGAGAGTGATCGTCGCGGCGGTGCGGCTATTTCGTTCCTGTGTTCATTCATGAACGAGTGGTTCGAAGAGACCGGCAAATGGGTCGATGCGGTGATCAAGATCGCAGCGGCCGAGAACGACGAGAACAAGGCGCTGTTGAAGAGCTGGTTCACCGCGTGGGAAAGCCGGGCCGTCGCCGCCTTCAAGCCGCTTAGCGTCGCCGTTCTTGGTGCCGAGGCGGGTGCTCAGGCGATCGCAGACGTGGCGGCGACCCTCAAGGCCCGCGCCGCCAAGCTCGGCATCGCCTGAAGCCCTTATCCTTAAGGATCACAAGATGAGCAATGTCTCCATCACCCTTTACAACAACGACGAATCGCGCGGCCTGATCGCGGCGATCCTGAAGGACAATCCGGCGTCGACGACGATGCGGATGCCCGGCGTCGTCAAGATCGACTGTCCGAACAAGATCACGATCCTGCGCGAGACGGTTGAACACGAACTCGGCCGTCCCTGGGACGTGCAGCAGCTACATATGTCGTTGGTCTCGTTGTCCGGCATGGTCGACGAAGATGACGACTACTTCACCATCGCCTGGAATCATTGAGTTAGGAGCCCGGAATCATGAGCGTCACTGCCCCGAAGAAGCTGAGCCTCAAGGAACGCTACCGCATCCTGACCCGTGGTCTCGACTGGACCACGACCTATCAGGAACCCGCCAAGGTCTTCCCCCATGCCGAGTTCGAAGGCATCAAAATCCGCGACTGGGATGGCTTCGTCGATCCCTTCCGCCTGACCATGGACAGCTATTGGAAGTATCAGGCCGAAAAGGAGCGCAAGCTCTACGCCGTGCTCGACAGCTTCCAGCAGAACAACGGCCAGACCGCGATCACCGACGGCCGTTACGTCAACGTGTTGAAGATCTTCCTGACGGCCATCACCCCCGGCGAATATCAGGCGCATCGCGGTTTTGCGATGCTGGGCCGGCAGGTTCCCAATGTCGGCCTGCGCATCGCGGCGCAGATGCAGTCGCTTGACGAGCTGCGCCACGCGCAGACCCAGATCCATAGCTGCAGTCACTACAACAAGTATTTCGACGGCCTGCACTCGTTCTCCTATCAGCACGACCGCGTCTGGTACCTGTCCGTCGTGAAGTCATTCTTCGACGACGCCCGCACATCCGGCCCGTTCGAATTCCTGATCGCGATCGGCTTCTCGTTCGAATACGTGCTGACCAATCTGCTGTTCGTGCCGTTCATGTCGGGTGCTGCCTATAACGGCGATCTGTCGACAGTGACGTTCGGTTTCTCGGCGCAGTCGGACGAATCACGCCACATGACCCTGGGCCTTGAGGCGATCAAATTCGTGCTGGAACAGCACGAGGACAATGCCGCGATCGTCCAGAAGTGGATCGACAAGTGGTTCTGGCGCGGCTACCGCATCCTCGCCATCCTCGCGATGATGATGGATTACATGCTGCCCAAGCGGATCATGCCGTGGAAGGACGCCTGGGAAATCTATTTCAATGAGGCCGGTGGCGCCCTGTTCGCCGATCTCGCCCGCTATGGCATCAAGATGCCCAGCACCGCCGATGTCGCCAACAAAGAGGCGTTCCGCCTCTCGACCGAAACGATGCTGACCTTCTACCAGATGGGTCATGCCTCCGGGTTCCATTCCTGGCTGCCGTCGGAAGACGAGCTGAAATGGCTCGCCGACGCCTATGGTCCGGAGTGGGAGCGGTTGTACCTGCCGCGCTTCAAGTACTTCCGCGAGCTTGAAGCCAAGGGTGAGCACTACTACAACCCGTCGCTGCCGCAGTTGTGTCAGGTCTGCCAGATTCCGATGTTCTTCACCGAGCCGGATGATCCGACCAAGATCTGCTTCCGCGATACCGTCTATAACGGCGATCGCTATCATTTCTGCTCGGATGGCTGTCAGCACATCTTCGAGAATGAGCCGGAAAAATATGTCCAGGCATGGCTGCCCGTGCATCAGGTCATGCAGGGCAACTGCGGCGGCGCGACTATCGACGATGTCCGCAAGTACTGGGCCGTCGAGGATGGCGAGGACAATTACGACTATGTCGGCTCGCCGGACGAAACCATGTGGAAGGGCTGGCAGGCTGACCGTCTGAAGGTCGGAAGCTAGGCACCAATCACCGGACCCGCGCGCGATGCCTGCTTAGCATCGCGCGCCTCTGCACACTCAAAGACAGGACTCCGTCATGCCCGTTCAAGCACTCAAGCCCGGCTACAAGGGCGAAGTCAAAGATGCGTTGGCCAATTTTCATGGCAATCAACTGGTCTATCTTCATTGGGCCGATCATCTGATTATGGCCTTTCCGATCGCACTACCCCTGCCGCCGACGACGCCCTTCCGTGCGCTGATCACGGATATTGCCCCCAACGCCTTCGCCATGCACCCGGATTTCGAGAAGATCGACTGGTCGACGGTGACCTGGCAGCTTGACCGTAAGCCATTCACGCCGGATCTCGACAAGACCTTGGCGGAAAACGGGATCGGCCATAAATCGGCCCTCGTCTTCACCGCTCCGGGCCTGATGGGTCTGGCCGGCGCCAGCGCCTAAGCCGCAGACCGCAACCGGAGACCATTCTTGTCCTACGAACTCACCGTCGAGCCCCTTGGTCGTACCATCGAGATTCAAGAGGGCCAAACGATCCTGGACGCATGCCTGCGTCAGGGGATCTGGCTGCCGCACGCCTGTGGTCATGGGCTTTGCGGCACCTGCAAAGTCGAAATTACTGAGGGTGAGATTGATCACGGGGCTGTGTCGCCCTTTGCGCTGATGGATTTCGAGCGCGATCAGGGCAAGGCGCTGGCCTGCTGTGCCACAGTCAAGGAAGACGCGATCATTGAGGCCGAAATCGATCTCGACGTCGATGCGCGCTGTTATCCGGTCAAGGATTTTGCCGGCAAAATTGTCCGCATCGAACAGTTGAACAGCGATATCAAGGGAGTCTGGATCGACATCGGCGAGGAGGGCATGGATTTCCAGCCCGGCCAATACGTCAATTTCTACCTGCCCGGGATCGAGAAGCCGCGCGCCTATTCAATCTCGAACCCGGCAAGCGAGCGTCGTATCATCGAATTGCTGATCCGCCTCGTGCCCGGCGGTGTCGGCACGACCTATGTTCACGAGAAACTTGCCGTCGGCGACGAGGTTCGGATCACCGGGCCCTATGGCCAGTTCTTCGTCCGCAAGTCGGAACCGCTGCCGAGCTTGTTTCTCGCTGGCGGCTCGGGCCTCTCAAGCCCGAAATCGATGATCATGGACATGCTCGAGAACGGCTGGGACCTTCCCATTACCCTGATCCACGGGGTGCGCACGGCTGGGGACGTTTTCTTTGCGGAACTGTTCGAAGGTCTTGCAGCCAGGCATCCCAATTTCCGCTATTATCCGGCCTTGTCGGAAAGTCCCGATGCGGGCTGGAGCGGTCAAACCGGCTTTGTCCACGAGGTGGCGGTGTCTCTCTTCGGCGGTAAATTCGCCGGCATGAAGGCCTATCTCTGTGGCCCGCCACCGATGATCGACGCCTGCATCGA
>CAIXXC010000154.1 GCA_903923205.1 uncultured Rhodospirillales bacterium
GAGATCGGGCTTGATCGCCTTGAGCGAGGCATAATCGAGTCCGTATTTCTCCAACCCCCCGCGCTTGAAGTTCTCGACAAGAATATCGGCCTTTAAAACCAGTCGGCGCACGAGATCCGCCCCCTCAGCCGTCGTGAAATCAATCGCGATCGACTGCTTGCCGCGATTGCAGCAGGTAAAATAGGCCGCCAGATCGGGCTTGATATTCGGCGGCCCCCAGGCGCGGGTGTCATCGCCGCTCTCAGGCCGCTCGACCTTGACGACTTCGGCCCCCATATCGGCCAGGAATTGCGTCGACCACGGTCCGGCGAGGACGCGCGAGAGATCTAGAACCTTCAGGCCCGTTAGTGGGCCGGTTCGGACGGATTCGGTCAATCGGAAGGCTCCTGCGGCCGGACTTTACTCGGCCGCGTTCTTGATCGGTGGTGAAGCATGATGGATCGACGCCGCGCGCTTGGTCCATTCCTCCCAGTTGCGGGCGTCCTCGTGGGTGGCGAAGTCCCCGCCATCGATACCGGGCTTGATGCCCATGTATTTAAGCGCCTCGACGAGCGGGTTGAAGTCGGGTGCCGTGGGATCGACACCGGGCAGGAAACTGTTGCCCTGATAGATCTGTTCCACCGAGAGGCGGGCATGGACGTATTTTTCCGGCTCGTTGCAGAAGATGTCCTTGCAGCCATCCGAGCAGAAATGGAACGTCTCGCCCCGGTATTCGGTCTCGCGGCTGCAGATCATCATCGGATCGTCGGGTTCGGTGAAATATGTCGGCCACTGACAGGTCTGGCAGATCACCGGCAGGGTATTGACGATGAAGGGCGTCCCGGCGGCCTCAAGCTGCTTCCAATAGGTGTATCGGGGCCGGAAATACTGATCGAAGGTGTCGGGATATTTGGCCGACATCCAGTCCATTTCCTCATCCGACGGCAGCCAGACCGGGAAGGCGACAGCCTGACGCAAGCCATAAAGGCTACCCCACAGCAGATGGCTGATTTGGCCCTTTTCCTTGACGGTGACTTCCCAATGCTTCGGCATGCGGATGCCGTAGCGGGCAAGATCCGCGAACAGCGCGCCGCCGTTCTGCTCGAAATAGATCTCCCAAGCTTCTGCCCATGACATCACGCGCTTGGGCAGCATGTAGTCCATCATCGTGGCCAGCAGCGCAAGCAGGCGGTAGCCCCGCCAGAACCACTTGTCGATCCAGCCCTGGATGATCGGCAGATTGTCGGGGTCCTGCTCGAGCAGGAACTTGATGACCTCGAGCCCCAGGGTCATGTGGCGGGCTTCGTCGGACTGCGCCGAGAAGCCGAACGAGACCGTCGCCATATCGCCATTGAAGGCCGCGCCTGACATCCAGGGCATGAACACCAGATTGGTCAGGACGTATTCAAAGGCGAAGGAGACGGCGATGATGTACTCGAACGGTCCGGCCGAGAGCGCATCGTCATAGAAGGATTTCGGGATCGCCAGGTACCAGGCATGGTCGTACTGGTAGGGGAAATTGCTCATCCCCGTAAAGTACTTGGCATACTGGCTGATGGCGTGGATCTGGGTTTGCGCGTGACGCAACTCGTCGATCGACTGCATCTGTGCCGCGATGCGCGGGCCGACGCCCTCGAACTCGCGCGACAGGATGCAGAAGCCGCGATGCGACTGGTACTCCATCTCGGTGATGCCGTTGATGAAGACTTTAAGCGCCTGGACGTAGCGGGCATCGGTGACCTGGAACTGGCCGTTATTCTGCTGGAACGCATCGATGATGGCGTAGAGCTTGCGCTCCTTTTCGCCCTGATACTTCCAGTAGGCATCCATGGTCAGGCGGAAGGGGTCTTCCCACTTCTCCCAATCGTGGACCTTGATGCCTTCGAAAGCCAGCATCGGATAGACGGCGGCCTTGGCGTGATAGCTCGGCTCCCAGCCCAGCCCGCGCGTCAGCAGGGCGTAGTTTTCCTTCAGGCTGAGCTTCCTGACGGGCTTCAGTTCTTCCGTTCCAGACATGATCTCGGTCCTCCCCAGTCGGAATTCCTTGGCAGCCGTCAGTTCTTGACGAAGGCGGCAAGGAGGTCGGGCGACAGAGTCTCGGCGCCCCGTTCCGCGGCATGCTTGGCGATGCTAGCGCCCACGGCTGCAACCAGCTGGCCGCGCAGGCCCTCGCCCTTGTCGCGTACCCATTGCTCCGAGGCCAGGCGATCATCGGTCAGGCGATTGACCTTCGGGATCACGTACTCCGCGATGAGTTCGTACGAGCGCTTGGTCTCCGCCCATTTCGCCCAGTTGTGGTGGAGCTGGAGGAAACAGCCAAAGCCCCCGGACTGACGCTGCAACCGGTCGATCTGGGCGATGCAATCATCGGGCGTTCCGATCACGGCGAAACCGGAATCGATGAGGTATTCGACCGCATCGACACCCGGCGGCGGCGCGAGCGGCAGGGCGGCGATGGTCGACATGTATTCGATCCAGCGCGTCAGGCCGAAGCGGACATTCTCGCGCGCCTGCTCGCGGGTTTCGGCGACATGAACCGGGCCGACCAGACGCCAGTCGCGCCGGTTGACCGTGTTGCCATGGACCTTCGCCATATCCTCGGCGACCGCCCAGTGCGAGGCGAGCGCGTTAAAGGCACCTGCCGAGGTCGCGCCCAGCGACAGCAGGCTGATGCCGTATTTGCCGGCAGCGCGCGCGCCGGTAGGTGAGATCATGTTGGCGACTGCGATCTCGACACCCTGTTCGGTGTAGGAGGGCAGTTGCAGCCGGGCTTCCTGGAGCTTGAACCAACTCGTCTCCATGGTCACGGTCTCGCCGCGCAGCAGCCGCACCAGCGCGTCGAGCGACTGATCCATGCGGTCGCGGACCTCGGCGGTCGGGATACCCATCATATACGCATCCGACGGCAAGGCGCCCGGCCCGACGCCGAAGATCACCCGGCCGCGGGTGATATAGTCGAGCTGGCGGATCCGGTCCGCGAGCATAAGGGGATGGTGATAGGGCAGGGACGACACCCCGGTGCACAGCTTGATCCGCGGGGCGCGCGAGGCAGCCGCCGCGATCGACAGCTCGGGGCTGGCGCTCGTTTCCCAGCCGCCGGAGTGATGCTCGCCGAACCAGACCTCGTCATAGCCCAGCATGTCCAGCCATTCGGTGAGCTGCATGTCGCGTTCGAGCTGAAGCGCAGGGTTCTGGTCCGGGACATGGACGGGGGCGATGAATGAGCCAAAGCGGAGCCGCTGTGCAGGCATGAGGGATCCTCCGGTGTCGTTTTTTCTTAAACGCGACGATTTATCGTTAACCAAGCCAAACGCCTCGACTCTGGCGCGCAAAGGTTGCTTATAGGTCTGAACCCTTCCATAACGACCAAAACAGGTCAATACGAAATAGTGTCAAAAAGACCCTGTTTATAAAAGGTCGCCTAATTCGTTGGAATTCCGGGTCCCAATTGTGGAATGATCGGAACCATCGGCGGGCCGATCTCCCCGCTGATTTTCGGTAAGTCCCCGGCATCGTAGTGCTGGGTGTTCTCGCCGGTCAATTTGCGTTTTAATCCGATCATCAAGACTGTAACGGCAAGCCAGCGCCGCTTTCGGTCGTCACGGCAGACTGGCAGCGCGGTGAGCGCATAAAAATTCGAAGGGGCCCAGATGACGTTCATATCTCGCACCACTGGCGCATCGATTCTGCGTCATCCCAGCCAATTTTTTATTGGAGGAGAATGGGTTCGGCCGTCGAGCGATTCGGTCTTCGATGTTATTTCGCCGGCAACGGAAGAGGTGTTTGTCCAGGTTGCAGAGGCGCAGGAGGCCGATATCAATCGCGCCGTGGCCGCCGCCCGGCACGCCTTTGATCATGGCCCCTGGCCAAGGATGAGCCACGCCGAACGCGCCGTATTTCTTCGCGCGATCGCGGCCAAGATAACCGAACGCGCCGAAGATATTGGCGTGGTCTGGCCGAATGAGGCAGGCGTCACGCACGCGCTGGCGAAGGCCGTTCACGGTCCGGTGGCGCGAACCTACGACTATTATGCCGGCTTGGCCGATACGTTCAAATTCGAAGAACGTCACACCCCGTTGGGCGGTGGTGAGGTTGGCTTGCTTGTCCGCGA
>CAIXXC010000155.1 GCA_903923205.1 uncultured Rhodospirillales bacterium
GCAACAAACCGGATGTCGCCGTCATTCGTCATGATCGGCCCCGCCGCATGGGTGCGCATCTCAGGTTGATACGGTAAAGGTCCAGGAGATCGAGTTTTGATAGATCCCGTCCCGAACCAGGATAAAGGCGCCGCCGCAAGACTGGGCAAGCGCCTTTATTCGTTCTTGCTTGATCCTGATGTCCCGGGAAACTTACAGCGCCCCATCGAGGGTTTTATCGCCTGTCTTATTTTATTGAACGTCGGCTCGATGCTCATCGAGCGGATTCCGGAGATCTACGAGCCCTTCAAGAAGTGGTTTCACTTCTTCGACACGCTCTCCATCATTGTCTTTTCAGCCGAATATGTCGTCAGGCTGGCCCTGTGCCCGTTCGAGAAAAAGTCCGTCGGCCGTCGTTACCCGCGGGTTTCTTACGCATTCTCCCCCTTCGCCTTGGTCGACCTTCTCTCGATTCTGCCATTTTACCTCTCGGCGTTCGTCGCTCTGGATCTGCGCGTTTTGCGCGTGTTGAGGCTGCTGCGGCTCCTCAAGTTGTTTCGTGTGCTTATTCCCGCCTGGAAAGAATTTCGGCAGCTGAATGTTGGCCGCACGTTCCGCCAACATGTTCACGCCATTGTCTGGCCCTCCCGGTTCGGCGGGCAAATTCAAAAGTTTTTTGAGTTTTTCATCATCGCCTGGGTGGTGATATCGGTTCTGTCGGTCGTCCTGGAAACGGTTGATGCGGTTCATTACATCCTCGCGATGGAATTTGCGGTCCTCGACTCGATCGCGGTCGCCGTGTTCACGATCGAGTTCTTGATGCGGATGTATTCTTGCGTCGAGGATCCGAGGTTCAGGGAGCCTTATGCCGGCCGCGCCCGCTATGGGGTGACGCCGGGCGCCGTGATTGACGTGCTGGCCGTGCTGCCTTTCTTTCTGGAGGCGCTGCTGCATCACCTTTTCGATCTTCGTTTCCTGCGCATTTTCCGGATGCTTCGCCTTCTGAAGCTCACCCGTTTCAGCGATGCGACAAAACTGGTCTGGGATGGCATCAAGCGCGAAGCGAGCACCATCGGCGCCTCTTTCTTCGTATTGCTGCTCGTCATCATCCTGTGCGGCAGTCTTGGCTATCTGCTGGAACATGTGGCGCAGCCTGACAAATTCGAAAGCATCCCGGCGGCGATCTACTGGTCCGTCATCACGCTGGGCAGCGTAGGTTTTGGCGATATAACCCCTATTACGCCAACGGGACGATTTTTGACCTCCCTGATGGCGCTTTTGGGCATCGCGCTGATCGCGATTCCCTCCGGTATTCTGGCCGCGGCTTTCACCGACCAGCTGCGAATCGAGCGTGAAGCCATCGGCGGCAAGATAGCGGCGATCATGGAGGGCGCTGAAATTGACGCCGAGGAGAAAGCGCAGCTGGAAGCTGATTCGCGGCGCCTGCACATAACGGACATTGAGCTTGCTTCCATGATCGAGCTGGCGCAGCGGACCCGCAGCCTGGACAAGGCGCTGCGCACCGAGTTCAATCTTGCGGCGGCCAAAAGCGACCCGCAGCTCGCTTTTGAACAATTCCGGGGAATCGTCGCAAACATGCGGGAAATCATTGAAGTTTCGAATGAAAAACTGGCGGTCGTGATCGGGCGCGGCGCGAACGTAAGTCGGCTGGAAAAGGGCATTTATGAGCAAGTGGCCCTGGATTTGGGAACGTCGGCGCCCGACAAGCGGTGAGCCTCCCTGTTTTGGCGCGCGTCGGTTTTTGCCGCCTTGGGCTTATTGTCAGTCGCGTTCAATGGCGCCATCATTGCGAAATTCCAGGTTAGGAATTGCGTCATGAAGAAAATGCTTTTCGCTTCGCTGCTGCTGGCGCTCGTCGCCACGAAGGCCGACAGTGGCTTCGCCGCCGACCCGGTCGAGGCGGGGCTTCAATCCTGTGGGTCGTGCCATGGGGTCGGCGCGCCGCCGCATGATCCCACAATTCCGATCATCGACGGGCAACAGGTCGGCTATCTGCAAAAGCAATTGCAGGAATTTCGCAGCGGAGAGCGCGAAAGCCAGGTGATGTCGTCC
>CAIXXC010000156.1 GCA_903923205.1 uncultured Rhodospirillales bacterium
CAACGGCGACATGTTCCAGCGCGCCGCCTTGCCATCGGATAAGTTCATTCGACCCTTCGCCAATGAAAAGGCGGCGCGTGCAGCGAACAACGGCGCCTATCCGCCCGATCTCGCCATGATCGTGAAGGCGCGTGAGGGTGGCCCGCGCTACGTCTATTCGATCATGCAGGGTTTTAAGGACCCGCCGCCCGGTGTCACCGTGCCGGATGGGCTCTACTACAATCAGTACTTCTCGCGCGGTCTGCATATGATTGCGATGCCGCCGCCGCTGCAGGACGCGACCGTCACTTTCGCGGATGGCGCGCCGAACGATCTGGCTGATGAGGCGAAGGACGTCGCGACCTTCCTGAACTGGGCGGCCGATCCGCATCTTAACGAGCGCCACGAAATGGGCATTCGGGTGATGCTGTTCCTTGGGGTGTTGTCGATTCTGCTTTATGGCGTAAAGCGCCAGATCTGGGCCGACGCGCACTAGGCGATCTCGTCGCAACATAATTAGGGCCGCTTTCCCCCGGGGAGCGGCCCTTTCTATTTGAGCGGGCGGGGCGCGGGACGGTACACTCCCGCCCGTTCTGTACCATTTCTCTCGAGTCGGGAATTCAAGATGACGCGTCCAGTGATCGGTATTATCGGCGGAAGCGGCCTTTATCAGATCGACGGTTTGACGGATGTCCGCTGGGAGGCCGTGAGCAGTCCTTTCGGTACACCCTCGGATCAATTCTGCTTTGGTCGCCTCAGTGGGGTCGATGTCGTTTTTTTGCCGCGTCACGGTCGCGGCCACAAGATTTCACCGAGCGAGATCAACTACCGCGCCAATATCGACGCACTCAAGCGTGTCGGCGTCACCGATATCCTTAGCCTCTCCGCCGTTGGTGGCTTGCGCGAAGAACTGCCGCCCGGAACCTTCGTCCTGGTTGATCAGTTCATCGATCGCAGCTTCGCGCGAAATAAGAGCTTCTTCGGCAGCGGCTGTGTCGCCCACGTCTCGATGGGGCATCCGGTGTGCTCGCGGATGGGTAAGGCTTTGCGCAGCGCGGGCGATGCCGCTTCGGTGCCCTTGGTTCCCGGCGGGACATATCTCGTCATGGAAGGCCCGCAATTCTCGACGAAGGCCGAAAGCGAGCTGTATCGCAGTTGGGGCTGCAGTGTGATCGGCATGACCAACATGCCGGAAGCCAAACTCGCGCGGGAAGCGGAGATTTGTTACGCCTCTGTTGCCATGGTCACCGATTACGACTGCTGGCACCCTGACCACGACCACGTCACGGTCGATATGGTGATCAAGGTTCTGCATGATAATGCCGATAAGGCGCGGGCTCTGGTCAAACAGGTCGTGCCAACGCTCGGCTCCCATGTCGGGCCTTGTGATGCAGGCTGTCAGACGGCGCTTGAATATGCCCTGATCACTGCGCCCGAGGCGCGGGACCCTGCCGTTCTGGCTCAACTCGATGCCGTCGCCGGCCGGGTACTGAAGTAGCGGGCTTGTGCGAATGTCCCCGGGGTCGCGGGGTTCGTTGATACGCCGAGAGGCGAGGGAGCGAGACGATGAAGGTGGATGGGAAGATGATGCGGACCATCTGGCCCGCAGGTCATGGGGCGGTCGCCATCATCGACCAGACTCGGTTGCCGCACGAGTTGGAGACGATCAAACTGCACACGCTTGAAGACGCGGTCGTGGCGATCAGCTCCATGCAAGTGCGGGGAGCGCCGCTGATCGGTGCGACGGCGGCTTATGGCGTCGCGCTCGCGATGGAGCGGGACGCGTCCGATTCGAGCCTCAACACCGCGTTGAGGCTGCTTGGTCAGACGCGGCCGACGGCTGTCAACCTGCGTTGGGCGCTGGAGCAGATGCGTTCAGCTCTCGTCAACTACCCAGCCGATGATCGTGTCCCGCTCGCGTGGCGCATGGCGAATGAGATCGCCGAGGAGGATGTGGGCCTCAATATGGCGATGGGGCGCCATGGCCTCGATTTGATCAAGGCCAGGCGCCATGCTGACGGTAAGCCGGTGCAAATTCTGACCCATTGCAATGCCGGATGGCTTGCCACCGTCGATGCGGGCACTGCGACGGCGCCGATCTATGCTGCCCATGATGCCGGTATCCCGGTCCATGTCTGGGTCGATGAGACACGCCCGCGCAATCAGGGCGCCAGTTTGACAGCCTGGGAACTCGGAAAGCACGGCGTCCCCCACACTGTGATCGTCGATAATTGCGGTGGCCATCTGATGCAGCATGGCATGGTCGATCTCGTCATCGTCGGGACCGACCGGACCACGGCGACCGGCGATGTCGCCAACAAGATCGGGACCTACCTCAAGGCGCTCGCAGCGCGGGACAATGATGTCCCGTTCTATGTCGCTCTGCCGTCGCCGACCATCGACTGGAATATTGCCGATGGCGTGCGCCAGATCCCGATCGAGCAGCGTCATGCCAGTGAGGTGACCCATGTCCAAGGGCGCTCTCGCAGCGGCGAGATCGTCTCGGTGCAGGTGACGCCGGACGGCAGTGGCGTTGCCAATTACGGCTTCGACGTGACTCCGGCGCGCCTGATCACCGGTTTGATTACCGAGCGCGGGGTCTGTCCGGCGTCGCGCGAGGGTTTGCTGTCGCTGTTTCCCGAAAAGCGCGGCGTCGCAGCGGGCTCGTGACGATGGTCCCCAACGATACGATTTCCTTGCGTCAGGACCTGATCGTCGCCGCCCGGCGGCTTGTCTCGAGCGGTCTGACGCGAAACACCAGTGGCAATATCAGCCATCGCGTTGTCGACGGTTTTCTCGTGACGCCCACGGGGATGCCATACGAGACACTGGAGCCTGACGATATCGTCTTTGTTGACGGCGATGCGGCGGCTCATGGTCGGCGCCTGCCATCCTCGGAATGGCGGATGCATTTCGATTTGTTCTCCGCGCGCCCGGAGATCAACGTCGCGCTTCACGCGCATGCGCCCTTCTGCACCAGTATCGCCTGTCTCGGTCGTGGTATTCCCGCTTTTCATTACATGATCGCGATGTTCGGCGGCGCCGATATTCGCTGCGCCGGCTATGCTACCTTCGGGACGGAGGAACTCTCTTGTCATGCCGTCGCCGCATTGGACGGTCGCAACGGCTGCCTGCTTGCCAACCATGGCATGATCACGCTGGGCCGGAGTTTCGACGACGCATTCAAGCTCGGCATTGAGTTGGAGACCTTGGCCGAAATGTACTGGCGTGCGCTGCAGATTGGCGAGCCGCTGATCCTTGATGCCGCAGAAATGTCGCGGGTGCTTGAGAAATTCCAAAGTTATGGCAAACAGCCGCCGATCGAGAACTAATAGATCAAGACCATGATGGCGAGGCAGGTGAAGAAGATGGCGCCGGTCAGCGTGACGGTCATAGCAACCAGAATGCGCGGGTCGAGCTTCGGGGCCGGACTGCTCTTGGGTCCGGCCCGCATTTGCTGTCGAATCAAGAGACCACCGAACAGCGCGTAAAATAGGCCCGCAGGGATCAAAGCCAGGGCGAGGGGCCAGTTGATTGAGCCAAGCATCGTGTCGTCATTCTCTCCGGGGCGTAGGGCAGTCAGTACTGTACAGCGTTGGGGTAACAGCGAATAGTCTCGCACCGCCAGCCAAATATCCCCCTTTTCGGCCTCGCCTCGCCTCGCTTCGTCACGGGCTGAATCCAGGCCCAATTGCTGTTGGGAAATATTCACCCGACAGGCTCATTGCTCCAAGTTGCTTATTGGTTTCGGTATCGTGGACCAGGCCGCTGATCTGGATGCTGGCGTCGCCTTGCGCAATAAAGCAGGCGGCATAACGAACGATGAGGGTCTGTGTCCCAGCATCTATGATCTTCCATTTGCCCTGGTTGACAAGCAGGTCGAATCCTCGCGGGTTGCTTCCGTGGCCCGTCAAGCTCTGGATAATGCCGGCTGTCTTCAACTTGGCAACCGTGCCGGCGCATTGCTCGAACAGGGAGGGTGCCGCGATGACCGGCATCGAAGTGAGCAGCGGGACAGTGATGAAAAAGCTCATGATAGCGATGCGACGCATGACGTGCCGGGCCCCTGGCGAAGGATAATTCAAGCTCGCATGACGCGACCGGTTTGTCGATTGTCGGTTGTCGAGTCTGCGCCGTGACGGCTTGTGCAATGCATCAATGATGGAATTTCTGATAATTAACTCAATATCAGTTAATTTGAAATATGCATGTTATTACAGTTATATAGATGTCATTGGGATAAAAGTTTGCTATGGTCGCGTCAGTTTGAGGGGCACGTCCCCGGAGTTCTTCGAGCGACACCAGAGGGGTTCTCATGGTCGTGAAGCGCAAGCCAAAAGCCTCCAACGCTACCGCTGCTCTGGCGCAGGCGCCGATTTCAAACGACCAGGAGCTCGCCTTCTATCGTGATATGCTGCTGATACGTCGTTTCGAGGAAAAGGCCGGCCAGCTCTATGGCATGGGGCTGATAGGCGGTTTCTGCCACCTCTATATTGGACAGGAAGCCGTGGTTGTCGGGATGCAGAGCGCGGCCGGCAAGGGGGACAGCGTCATCACCAGCTATCGCGATCACGGCCATATGCTGGTCTGCGGCATGGACCCCAAGGGCGTGATGGCCGAACTGACGGGCCGCGCGACCGGATATTCGCGTGGTAAGGGCGGCTCGATGCACATGTTCTCGCGCGAGGCCAATTTTTACGGCGGTCACGGCATTGTGGGCGCGCAGGTTCCGCTCGGCACCGGTATCGCCTTCGCGAATAAATATCGCGGCACCGATCGGGTATCGCTGGTCTATATGGGTGATGGCGCGGTCAACCAGGGCCAGGTATACGAATCCTTCAACATGGCCGCGCTGTGGAAGCTCCCGGTCATCTACGTGATCGAGAATAACAAGTACGGCATGGGAACCTCGGTCGAGCGTGCTTCCGCCTCGCACGATCTCTACGTCCGTGCGGCCCCTTACGGAATTCCTGGCTGTCAGGTCGATGGGATGGACGTTCTCGCCGTCCACAAGGTGGCGCGCGAGGCGATCGCCCATGTCCGTTCGGGCGCCGGGCCTTATGTGATTGAGGCTCAGACCTATCGCTACCGCGGCCATTCGATGTCCGATCCGGCAAAATATCGGACGAAGGAAGAGGTTGCGCAGATGCGCCAGGAACATGATCCCATCGATCTGGTAAGGCGGCGATTGATCGAGACGCTTGAGGTGACCGAGGACGTGCTCAAGCAGATCGATCGCGAGATCAAGGAAATCGTGACCGAAGCGGCCGACTTTGCTCAATCGAGCCCAGAGCCTGATCCCGCTGAGCTCTGGACCGATGTGTTGATCGAGGCGTGAGCAACACAGAGGTCCTTCTGAACGAGCGATATTGGCTCCGATAACGCGTAGACGAACCGATTCAAGGGAACCAGACCCGTGTCCATCGAAATTCTGATGCCCGCCCTGTCGCCGACCATGACCGAGGGCAAAATTGCCAAATGGCTGAAATCAGTCGGGGATACCATAAAGTCTGGCGACGTCATCGCCGAGATCGAAACCGATAAGGCAACCATGGAGGTCGAGGCGGTCGATGAGGGTGTACTCGGCGCAATCCTGGTGCCGGAGGGCACCGAAAACGTAGCGGTGAACGCGCCAATCGCGGTGCTCCTGCAAGATGGCGAGGCGGCCGGTACAGCACCCGTTCATCACGCGCCGCCAACAGCGGTCGCTCCGGCTGTAACCGCGCCTGCCGTGCCGATGAGTACTGTCCCGATCGTCGAGGCCGAGCCCGAATGGACCGGGCCAATGTTGAAGCAGACCGTGCGTGAGGCGCTGCGCGACGCCATGGCCGAGGAGATGCGGCGTGACGATAATGTCTATCTTCAGGGCGAGGAGGTGGCGCAGTACAACGGGGCTTACAAGATCAGCCAGGGGTTGCTCGACGAGTTCGGTGACCGTCGCGTGATTGACACCCCGATTACGGAAATTGGCTTCACCGGTCTTGCCGTGGGGGCAGCGTTTACCGGGCTGCGCCCGATCGTCGAATTCATGACCTTCAATTTCGCCATGCAGGCGATCGATCATATTATCAATTCTGCGGCCAAGACGCTCTATATGTCGGGTGGCCAGCTTGGCTGCCCCATTGTATTCCGCGGGCCCAATGGTGTGGCGTCCCGTGTCGGCGCGCAGCATTCGCAATGTTACGCGAGCTGGTACGCCCATTGTCCGGGCCTGAAAGTCGTCGCGCCCTATTTCGCCTCTGACGCGAAAGGCTTGCTCAAGGCTTCGATCCGCGATCCGAATCCTGTGGTCTTCCTTGAACATGAATTGGTCTATGGACAGATCCACGACGTGCCCGATAGCCCCGATTGGATCGTGCCGATCGGCAAGGCGCGAGTCGCCCGGCCTGGTTCCCAAGTAACACTGATCGCGTTCTCGCGGGGTGTTCAATTCGCGCTTGAGGCCGCCGAAGTCCTGGCGGGCGAGGGTATCTCTGCCGAGGTGGTCGACCTGCGCACGATCCGTCCCCTTGATGTCGAAACGATCCTGACGTCGGTGCGCAAGACCAATCGTGTTGTGACGATCGAAGAGGGTTGGGCCTTCGCGGGAATTGGTGCCGAAATTGCCGCGACCGTGATGGAAAAGGCTTTCGACTGGCTCGACGCGCCGGTCATCCGGGTCGCGGGCGCCGACGTGCCATTGCCTTATGCCGCGAACCTCGAGGCGCTGGCCTTGCCTCATGTTGCCGATATCGTGACGGCGGCCAAGGCCGTCTGTTACCGCTGACCCCTTATCCCGGATAGGGAAGCCATCATGCCGATCCAAATCACGATGCCCGCGCTGTCGCCCACGATGACCGAGGGCAAGATCTCGAAATGGCTAAAAGCCGTGGGCGACACGATCAAGGCCGGCGATGTGATCGCCGAGATCGAAACCGACAAGGCGACTATGGAGGTCGAATCTGCCGATGAGGGCGTGTTCGGCCAGATCGTCGTGCCCGAAGGCACCGACGGCGTGCAGGTTGGCGCCGTGATTGGCTATATCCTGGCCGAGGGCGAAAAGCCGGGTGATGTGGCGGTTGCAAAATCCGTTGCTATCAAGCCGTCCGCAGCATTGCCAACAGCCCCGGCAGAAGTTGGCAAGACTGCCGGCGCGGCGAGCCAGGTTGCGCCGTCGAGTGCTGCTCGCGGGAGCCGGCTTTTCGCGACTCCGCTTGCGCGACGACTCGCCGGCGAAGCCGGGATCGACCTTGCCGGTATCGTTGGCAGCGGCCCCCATGGCCGGATCGTGCAGGCCGATGTCGAAGCCGCAAAGGCTTCGCCAAGGCCGCGAGCGGCAGGACCGACGCAGACACCGACGACCGCTGCTGCAGTTCCCGCCGCCAGCCTTACCAAGGACCGGGTCCAGAGCCTCGCTGGCGGGATCGGGTATGATCTGCAGGCCCACACGTCGATGCGCAAGGCGATCGCACGCCGACTTACCGAAGCCAAACAGACGATCCCGCATTTCTACCTCACCGTCGATATCGAACTCGACGCGCTCCTTGATATCCGAACCAAGCTGAACGCCCGCGCCGATGGCAATTACAAACTGTCGGTGAACGACTTTGTCATTCGCGCCGCCGCCGTAGCCCTGAAACGACTGCCCGAGGCCAATGCATCGTGGTCGGATGATGGGGTATTGCTCTGGAAATCGGTCGATATTGCCGTTGCGGTTGCGATCGAGGGTGGCTTGATCACGCCTATCGTGAAGGGCGCTGATCTTAAGGGCATCGCGGCGATTTCAAACGAGATGAAGGATCTCGGCGCCCGCGCCAAGGCGGGCAAGCTGAAGCTTGAGGAATTCCAGGGTGGAACTTTCTCGATCTCGAACCTGGGCATGTTCGGCATTCGCGAGTTTTCCGCGGTTATCAATCCGCCGCATGGGGCGATATTGGCCGTCGGTGCGGGCGAGGAACGGGTCGTCGTGAAGAACGGCGCCCCGGCTGTCGCGACAGTCATGACCTGTACGCTTTCCGTCGATCATCGTGTCATTGACGGCGCGGTCGGGGCCAATTTCCTCAGAATCTTCAAGGGCTTGATGGAAGATCCCTTGGGTATGCTGGTCTAGAGGGCAGAAAATGGCCGAGACTTCATACGATCTCATCATCATCGGTGGCGGGCCGGGCGGCTATGTTGCTGCGATCCGCGCCGCCCAACTCAAGCTCAACGTGGCGCTCGTCGAACGCGAGCACCTGGGGGGCATTTGCCTGAACTGGGGTTGCATTCCGACCAAAGCCTTGTTGCGCTCGGCCGAGATCAATCATCTGCTGCATCGCCTCGATGAATTTGGGCTCTCCGCCACGGGCACAAGCTTCGACCTCGCCAAGATCGTCAAGCGGTCTCGCACGGTAGCCGGGCAGTTGGCGGGCGGGGTCAAGCATCTCTTGAAGAAGAATAAGGTCACCGTTTTTGACGGATCGGGCCGGCTTGAGGGCGTGGCCGGTGATTTGCGCAAGGTGAATGTTACGAAAGACGACAAGCCCGTCGCCGCGTTGACGGCAAAGAACGTCATTCTGGCGACCGGCGCGCGGCCTCGGGTGCTGCCCGGGCTTGAGCCGGATGGCAAGCTTGTCTGGACCTCAAAGGAGGCCATGATCCCCGAAGCGTTGCCGAAATCACTTCTGGTGATTGGCTCGGGCGCCATCGGGATCGAGTTCGCAAGCTTCTACCGCAATCTCGGCGCTGAGGTGACGGTGGTGGAGGCGCTCGATCGCATCCTGCCGGTCGAGGATGCGGAGATTTCGGCGCTCGCCCGTAAATCCTTCGAGAAGCAGGGCATGAAATTTCATACCGGAGCGACGGTGAAGGAGTTGAGGCGCGGTAAGGAGTCCGTCCTCGCCACCATCGTCGCCGGTGACAAAATCGAAACCCTCACGTTCGACCGTGTAATCACTGCTGTCGGTATTGTGGGCAATGTCGAGGGTATCGGCCTTGAGGGGACGAAGGTAAAAGTCGAGCGGACGCACGTCGTCGTCGATCAGTACGCCTTTACCGGGGAGCCCGGAGTCTACGCGATCGGTGATCTGGCCGGACCGCCGTGGCTGGCTCACAAGGCGAGTCATGAGGGGATCCTTGCGGTCGAAAAGATCGCCGGGTTGCCGCACCTGCATCCGATCGATCCGCTCAGCATCCCAGGTTGCACCTATTGCATGCCGCAGATTGCCTCGGTGGGCCTGACCGAGGCTAAGGCGATCGAGCAGGGGCATTCAGTGAAGGTTGGGCACTTTCCCTATGTCGGCAACGGTAAGGCCATCGCGATGGGCGAGACCGAGGGGATGATCAAAACCGTCTTCGATGCCAACACGGGAGCGCTGCTCGGCGCCCATATGGTCGGTGCCGAGGTGACGGAATTGATCCAGGGCTATGTTATCGCACGCAGTCTGGAGACGACAGAGGCGGAACTGATATCATCAGTTTTCCCCCACCCGACCCTTTCGGAGATGATGCATGAGTCGGTGCTTGACGCCTATCAGCGCGCGATCCATTTCTGAAACTGGCATCGTGGCAATGGGGAGGCGTGGCTGATGAAGCTTTGGATGGCGATCGGCGGCGCGTGCGTCCTGTTTTTTGCGGGCACACAGGCGGGTCTGGCCGATGACAGCCTGTATAGGGCGCTTGGCGGTAAACACAATATCGTCCGCTTCTCGGCCGAGTTCGTCGATATCGCGGTCAGGGACGAGCGCATCAAGGCGAGCTTCGCCAATGCCAGTCTCGGGCGTATCAAGCACATGCTGGCAGCACAGATCTGTGCGCTTTCGGGCGGGCCTGTCATCTATAAAGGGCACTCGATGAGGCAGGCTCACGAGAAGCTTGGCCTGCGCAACGCTGACTTCAACGCCGGCGTGGAGGATCTGCAG
>CAIXXC010000157.1 GCA_903923205.1 uncultured Rhodospirillales bacterium
ACCACAATCAGATCCCACTCCCCGGTGGCGTGCAACTCATAGAGTCGTTCCATCGCGATGTAGTCATGGCTTTGCACAAAGCGGGTCGTCAGTGATGTGTAGAGCGGGTTGCTCAGGATTCGATCTCTCGTCTCTTCGCTCGGGGCATGGCGAGCGATGAGTTCGTCCCAGCTCTTCTTCGTATCGAGCATCGCCGCACTAAGCGATCCCCGAGCTTCCATTCCAGCTTCAGCAAAGAGTGCCGGATCCACCGCGACAACGTCGTTGCCAATACCTGCCACGCCGAGCGCATCGGCTAAGCGGCGAGCGGGGTCAACCGTCAGTACGAGGACGCGGCCGCCTTCGCGCGCAGCAGTAATCGCTGCGGCAGCTGCTGCCGTCGTGGTTTTACCGACTCCCCCAGGACCACAGGTAATGATAATTTCCTTGGTCTCGAGCAACGACAGCAGATCTCGTGACGCCATCACCCCAACTCCTCAGCCAAGTGCGTTGCCACCTGTCGTGTCATTCGCAGGCCCTCTGCGCGCGTGAAGAGTTCGGGCAGGTAATAGAGCGGAACCGAAGGATCCATCTCGCGGCGTAATACGTCGAGGTGGCGAGATCGATGGCGCCGAAGTTGCGTAGCTAACCGTGTCGCCTCGAGAACGGCAGGGGCTCCTTCGGGTAGGTGCTCATCTATCCAGGCTCTATGGGTATCGCTATTGAGTTCAGCGAAGGCAGCAGCTTCGCGGGGGCCAAAGCGCTCTGGTAGTACCCGATTGACGACAATCCCAGCAACCTCAACTGATGTTTCCTGTTCAAGCCGTTGCGTAAGTTCTATCGTTTCTGCGATGGGCATCTCTTCAGCGGTCGTCGCCACAACAACGCCGGTGGCCTGCGGATTATTCAGTATCTCGGCCATCCACTGAGATTGATTCCGGATGGGACCGATACGAACTAATTCCGCGATGGCATCAGGGGCCGCAAGTTGAGAGATGATGTGACCTGAAGCAGGGGCATCGACGACGACGACGTCGTAGTGGCGCTCGCGAACTTCCCAACAGATCTTGCCGACGGTAAGGATTTCTCTTACCCCAGGCGCAGCGGTAGCAACAAAATCGAACGCCGCTGCCAAGGGCCCTATCCGTCCCATAATCGGGATCTTTAAATTCAGGCGAAGATATTCGCGAAGCGACGCTTCGGTATCCATCGCCATCACCGATAGTGACGACGTGACCTTGACTGGATCAAATCCAACTGGTGGTATTTCATAGGCGGCGGAGAGATCGCCTTTGGCATCGATCTCACAGGCAAGAACGGTTTTGCCTTGCTCGGCGAGCATGAGGGCTAAGCCAGCAGCAACCGTAGTTTTACCGACGCCACCTTTGCCGGTCACGAACAAGAGCCGCCGGCCGGTGAGTACCGGTCCGATCATGATCCCTCTCCGATGATTACGGAGCCCCGAAGCCGACGCGACGATCCTTCTCTGGAGCGCCTACCTCAACCCAAGCAATCTTGGCCGCGGGGACCCCGACGCGCCGACCCTTCTTATCGGTCAGCCACAAGACGCTGTCCCCACTTAGGGCCGTATCAATGTCGGCGAGCACCTCGTCGCGATCAGCGTCTTCAGCGAGGTCTACCTCAAGCTCCTTGACGGTCTGCACGATGCCGATTCGGACGTCCACAACACTCTCCTGTCTGCCGGAGGGCTCT
>CAIXXC010000158.1 GCA_903923205.1 uncultured Rhodospirillales bacterium
ATTACCTTGACCGAGCTTTATGCCACCAATGGCTGGCTTGGTGCACCGCTCGCGCGGCTTGGCGTTACCGTCGATTTCACCTGGCTCGGGATTCTTGTCGCCCTGACTTTTGTCGGCTTGCCCTTTGTCGTGCGGACGGTGGAACCTGTCCTGGCTGACCTCGACCACGATATCGAGGAAGCGGCCCGAACATTAGGGGCGACGCCGTTGCAAATCTTCCGTCGTGTGCTGCTGCCGCCGCTGGTGCCGGCACTGATGACCGGCTTCACCCTGGCATTCGGTCGCGCGATCGGCGAATACGGCTCGGTCATCTTCATCGCCGGCAACGCGCCGGGCAGCACCGAGATCGTGCCCCTGCTGATTGTCATCAAGCTGGAGGAATATGACTATATCGGCGCGGCAGTCCTGGGCGCCTTGATGCTGGCTTTCTCGTTCGTCCTGATGTTCGCGATCAACGGGCTGACCCATTGGAGCAACAAGCGCCTTGGCCACTAACCCCTCCCAGCGCGAAGGTCGCTCTGGCGCGCCCGGCCTCGCGGCCTATGGCCTTATCGCCATCGCCACCCTCTTCATGCTGTCATTTCTGGTCCTGCCGGTTGTGCTGGTCCTGGTTCGTGCCGGCAACCAAGATTGGTCAAGCATCGCCGAGACCCTGACGGATCCCGATTGCCTTTCCGCCATTCGGTTGACGGTGACCATCGCGTCGATCGCCGTGCCGGCCAACATGGTCTTTGGTTTGGCCGCGTCCTGGGCCATTACCAAGTTCAGCTTTCCGGGTCGGAGCCTGCTGATCACCCTGATCGACCTACCATTCTCGGTCTCGCCAGTGGTGTCGGGTTTGATCTATGCGCTGGTCTTTGGCATGCAGGGCTATCTGGGCCCCTGGTTGCGTGCCCACGACATCCACATCCTGTTCGCGGTGCCAGGGATTGTTCTCGCCACGATTTTCGTGACCTTTCCCTTTATCGCCCGCGAGCTTATCCCGCTGATGCAGGCTCAGGGTCGCCAGGAAGAGGAGGCTGCCGTCGTTCTGGGCGCCAGCGGCTGGCAGACCTTCCGCTATGTGACCTTCCCGAATATCCGCTGGGGCGTGCTCTACGGTGTGTTGCTCTGCAATGCGCGGGCAATGGGCGAGTTCGGCGCCGTCTCGGTTGTCTCAGGCCATATCCGGGGCATGACCAACACGGTGCCGCTGCATATCGAAGTGCTCTACAACGACTATAACATTCCCGCAGCGTTCACCGTCGCGGCGCTGTTAGCGCTCTTGGCTTTGGTCACCCTGGTCGTTAAATCATATCTCGAATGGCGTCTTGCCGACGAATTGGCGGCAACAAGATGACGACACAGGAAGAAGCTCTCCACACCTTCAATGATGAAGACTGGAGAGCAGGTGAAGAGGTTATCGACGCGACGCCCAAAAACCGTGGCGGCTTCGTCAGCGCACCGCAGACGGTAGGAAGTTTGATGCAGATTGAGATGTCGCAAATCGTCTGCCGCTTTGGGAGTACCCCGGCGGTAGCTGGGGTCGATCTGGCCGTGCCACAGGGCGAATTCCTTGCGCTGCTGGGGCCGTCGGGCTCGGGCAAGACCACCCTGCTGCGCATCATCGCCGGACTGGAGAAGCCGGAATCCGGTATCCTCAGGATCGACGGGGCCAATGCCGTCGATCTCGCGCCCAACAAGCGCGGCATCGGTTTCGTGTTCCAGCACTACGCCTTGTTCCGACATATGACGGTCGCGCGCAATATCGCCTTCGGCCTGGAAATTCGAAAATCCAGTCAGCGCCCGGAAAAGGTCGAGATCGATCGCCGTGTCGAGGAACTCCTCGACCTTGTGCAACTCCCCGGCCTTGGCAAGCGCTTCCCCTCGCAGCTTTCGGGCGGCCAGCGCCAGCGCGTTGCCTTGGCGCGAGCGCTTGCGATCGAGCCGCGTATTCTGCTGCTTGACGAGCCATTCGGCGCTCTCGATACCAAAGTCCGCAGCGAATTGAGGGTCTGGCTCAAGTCGCTGCATCGCCGTCTCGGGATCACGATCGTATTTGTGACCCACGATCAGGAAGAGGCAATGGAGCTAGCCGACCGGGTCGTGATCATGCGCCAGGGCAGGCTTGAGCAGGATGGCAATCCCGGCGCGATCTATGCCGAACCCGTTTCACCCTTCGTCTACAGCTTCCTCGGTGCCGCCAATGCCGTCCCGGTCCAGATCGAATCAGGGATCGTTCGCGCCGCAGCCGGCCGGGAAATCCTCGGTGTAAGCGACCAGTTCGCGGGCGCAGCCACAGCCTGGTTCCGACCGCATCATGTCGATCTCGCACGGCCTGGTGCTTGGGGTGAAAACAAAAGCCTGCCGGGCAGGGTGATCGATATTGCCACAACCGGCCCGCGGGTGCGGCTTCAAATCGCCTATCACGACAGCACCCTGTCAGCCGAAATTGCGACCGAGGATTATGCGGCAATTGGCCTCAAGGTTGGCGAGCCCTGCCAATGGCGGCCCCGCGTGATCCGCTGTTACCCGATGGGGGTCTGATCATTCGAGATACCGCAATGCCAGGTCGGCAATCTGGCTCTGGCCGTTGGCGCGTAACCCCTCGATCATGCCGGCGATATCCGCGGCAGATTTGTGCTGATTGAATTTGAGCGTGCCGCGCAAGCTTTCAACCTTCAGCTCGAAGCCAGTGATCCCGGGCAACATCGCCTCGAACCGGCCCCGTGCCATCTTATCTCGCGTCCAAGGCTGTTTCGGCAGGAGGCGAGCCTCCATGGTCGCGCTGATCCGGTCTGACTGCGCGATCAATTCATCCTCGCTCAATCGGCGCGCCGGGCCGGACGCTTCGACCGACCGGTAGAGCCAGGTTGGGACCTGGTTTTCCGCCGCGTACCAGTCGGGGCTGACATAGGCCGAGCCATCGGCGAGGCTGGCAAGCGCGGTCAGGCCGTCGAGATGGGCTGTCACGCGATTGCCTCGGGAGAGGTGGAACCGGAGATTCCCGCTCGCCATGACGATGACCGGCGCATGAGCCACCATCGGTCCCTCCGGGGTCTGCGCAAAGATATGGGCGAAGGCGATCTCAGCAATGAACGCCCGCATCGCGGCGTCGTCGGCCCAGGCGAAGGCGGAATTTGGGTGCATCGGAGACTCCGGTTCGGCATTTGCAGGTCCTAATGGTTAGCACGGTCCTGCGACGGTCCGGGATTTTGTCGCGGAATCGTCATTTGACGATGGATCGTTGGCGTCTGATAAGCCAGCACAAGGCGCGCCGCGCCGTGCCGTGACGGAGGAAATGCGATGCCGCTGTGCAAATGCTGTGATCGACCCGCCTCCTTCCTTGGATCGCTCGACTTCAACAAGACCTGCGAGGACCACAAGCGCGGGCGGGTGTTCCCGAAGTTCGGCCCGGCCGTCCGGTACCACCGATGTCATTTCTGCGGCTTCATCTTCACCGATTTCTGTGACGACTGGACCCCGGCAGATTTCTCCGAGCGGATCTACAATGACGAATATGGCCGGGCCGATCCGGACTTCCTATCCGGTGGTCGCGCCCAGATCGCGGATCAGGTCGCGGCGGCGCTCAGCCCCTCGCGCGAGGGGTTGCGCCTGCTTGATTATGGCGCGGGCGGCGATCCCGGTCATCTCGGGCGTCGGATGATTGCCCTCGGATTTGATGTGACATCCTACGATCCTTTCTATGCGGCGGCGTCGCCGCCACGGGGTCCGTTCGATGTCGTGTTCTCCGTCGAAGTCATCGAACATTGTCATCGACCGCGCGATGTCGCACAGGAGATGGCCGACCTGATTGGGCACAAGGGTTTGCTCTGGATCTCCACGGCCCTGCATCCGCCCGTCGCAGGGTCCGAGGTGTTGGCGTCATGGTATATTGCCCCGCGCAACGGCCATATTTCCGTCTTTACCCTGCCGGCCCTGACGATCCTATTCCGCAACGTCGGTGTGACGATCATGCAATCTTCCCACGGCCTCGTTGGGTTTCGTCAACTCCCAGGCTTTCCCAATCAGGCCTTCGCCTGAAAGCCTATCGCCCGAGCAAGGCGCGATAGCGCCGCCCTTCTTCGACATAGCTCTGAAACGAGCCCCTGAAATTCTCGTAATCGGCCTCGGTGAGCTTGCGGAGGAATTTGGCGGGTCGCCCGGCCCAGAGTTCGCCTGCGGGGACGCGCTTGCGCGGCGGCAGCAGGGCGCCTGCTGCGAGCATGGCGCCCGACTCGATGACGCAAAGATCCATCACGGTCGACGACATGCCGACGAAGCAGCCGTCTTCGAGCGTGCAGGCATGGATCAGCGCCATATGGCCAATCGTGATATCGTCGCCGATCCTGGTCTTTCCGCCTTCCTCGCTCGAGACATGGACCACGGTCCCATCCTGGATATTGGTGCGCTTGCCGATTGTGATCCGGTCGACATCCGCG
>CAIXXC010000159.1 GCA_903923205.1 uncultured Rhodospirillales bacterium
CGATCGATACCGTGGTGGACGCGACGAGCAGGCCCACCGAACACGACGGCATCACCATGATGCAGGGTCACCGTGATGGCGGGATCGCGGCGCTTCAAACCTCCAATACGGAAAACCGCTGCAGCACCGAAGGAGAGCGACACGATCGGTTGCGAAAAGTCGCGCTCGTCACGATCTTGATGCAGACCCATTTTCGTGCCCGGCTCATAGAGATTGACCAAACAAGCGTCGGGCGCAAAATCGGGGAACCCCGCATCCCCTGCGATACGCTTGGCGAACTGGGCAAGCACCTCCGGCATCTCCGGCCATCTCAGTCCGGTGTCCGGGTCAAATGGTTCGTAGCGGTAGCCAGTCTGGTCACTGACCCATCCTAGATCACCGCAATTGGTCAGGGCTGCCGACATCGGCTTGCCCATCGGGGTCATCATCCGCCTTGGTGGCGCGCGGGCAACAATGTCGAGAGCGGCCTCGAGAAGATCGTCCCCGGCAGCACCCGTCAGAAGCATCATCCCCGGCAGCAGGGTGACGGGTACTGTCGCGAACGGGAGCAGCATTCAGAGAGACGCGCGATATCCGGGATCAGTCAGACGCCCCAGCCGCGCGGCGGCGAGATGTGCAAACCTTAACGTGACTGCCTTTCGCCTGGCCGGTGCCAGTCGATTGACCGAGCTTTCGCGAACCACGACCGCTGCGAACGAATCGGCGCGGATAAGCCCACACTCGGTTGGCAGCAATGCCTCGGGAAATCCCTCGGGCACCGCGAAAAACAGAGAATCGCAGAAGCTCCAATATTCCGGCCACTTGCGATCACTGCGAAAATCCTCGACCGAGCTTTTTATCTCGACGATCACGATGTCGCCGCTGGTCGATAACGCCATCAGATCGGCGCGGCGACCATTGGCTAGCGGCACTTCGGGAAGGCAGGCATAGCCAAGAGCGTTCATTGCGCGGGCGACGCCACGGGCGAGCCTGACACCCGGCATGGCCAGCATAAGGGGATCGATGCTCTCGTCATCGACATGCAGTGGTTGCCGCTGATACATCTTGCGCTTCGTCCCGTCCCTTCCAATCTTCTGCCCTAATTCTAAATCCAGAGCGATCACGCGGATAGCGCAAAGCGATCCACTCCAGGAGACTCCATGAACCGCTTGAACCGCCAGTTTTTCAAAGATGCTTGGTCGCTTGCAAAGCCCTATTGGACCTCAGAGCAGCGCTGGCTTGCGTTGGGGCTCCTTATCGCGGTCATCGGCCTGAACCTTTTTCAGGTGTACCTGAGCGTGAAATTCAATTTCTGGCGCAATGATTTCTACAATGCGCTGCAAGCCTATGACTGGAACAAGACCGAACATCAGTTCGTCGTCTTCATGGTGCTGGCATCTTTCTGGATCGCGTCTGGTGTCTATGCCACCTATTTGCAGCAGATGCTGACCCTGCGCTGGCGGCGTTGGATGACGGACTCCTACCTGACCGCCTGGCTCGATCACAAAGCCTATTACCGCATGCAATTGATCGATCGCGGGACGGATAATCCTGATCAACGTATCGCGGAGGATCTGAACAAATTTCCTGATCAGATTCTCAGCCTCAGTCTCGGTCTGATGAGCTCGATCGTGACCCTGTTTTCGTTCCTGTCAATCCTGTGGAGCCTGTCCGGCCCCTTGGCGCTGCCGCTATGGGGCGGCAAGTCAATCGTAATTCCGGGTTACGCGTTATGGGCCGCGCTTATCTATGCTGGCCTGGGGACCTGGCTCACGGTGAAAATCGGTGGTCCGTTGGTCGGGCTGCTGTTCCACCAGCAACGCTACGAGGCCGATTTTCGTTATTCCATGGTGCGACTGCGCGAGAACGCGGAAAGCGTCGCGTTCTTCTCAGGCGAAAAGCGAGAATTCGAGGCATTCCGTCATTACTTCGGCAGCGTATTTGACAACTTCTGGGGAATCATGCTGCGAACCAAGCGGCTGAACTGGTTCACCAGCGGCTATTCCCAGGCCGCTATTCTGGTCCCGGTCTTTATGGCGTTGCCCTTGTATTTTTCCAAGAAGATCGCCCTTGGCGGTTTCATGCAGTTGCTGGAAGCCTTTGGTCAGGTGCAATCCTCGCTCTCCTGGGTCGTGACCGCATATGCCGGCGGCGAAAGCGGCTCGATCGCACTGTTCCAGGCTGTCGTGACGCGACTTTCCGGCTTCAAACGTCGGATCGAGGACGTGATCCCTTCGCATCAGGAAAAAGAGGACATTCGCTTCGTCGACGCGGCCAGCGGCCTTTCGGTGCGCAACCTGACCCTAAAGCTGCCACACGGCGAGACGCTGATGTCAGGGCTGTCGTTCGAGCTTAACAAGAACGACATGATGCTGGTCACTGGACCATCTGGCTCGGGCAAGAGCACCCTTCTGCGTGCGGTCGCCAAGCTTTGGCCCTATGCGGAGGGCACGATTGGTGTTGGCTATCATAGGCCTCTCTTCATGCCACAAAAACCTTATCTACCCTTGGGCTCGCTGCGTGAGGTCATGCTTTATCCCCATGGCATGATCGACCCGAACATGACGCCCGACGCCGTCGATTCGATCATTCGTGCCGCGCTGACAAAGGCCGGGCTGCCCGATCTCGGGAGCGAGCTCGATCATGTCGACAGCTGGTCATACCGGCTGTCTCTTGGTGAACAACAACGGCTCAATTTCGCCCGGATCCTGATCCAGAGCCCCGACGCGGTGTTCATGGATGAGGCGACCTCGGCGCTCGATGAACCAGCAGAAGCCAAGCTCTACGAACTTCTGCGCGCCCTGCCCGACCGGCCGACGGTGCTGTCGATCGGCCATCGCTCGACCTTGCGCGCCTTCCACGATAGCTTCCTTGAACTCAACACCGACACCCGGACTGTGGCCGCCTGAGCACGGGTCATGGCTGTCCATCGGGCCGAGGCTTTTGCCAAACCGGCAAAGTGAGTATATCAGACGTCATGTTTCCGACCCTTGAGAATGGAATCCGTTCATGAGCGTGCGCCCTTACCGTGACGTCATCCGGCGCAAGTCGCGTCAGATCCGCGTCGGCAATGTCCTGGTTGGCGGCGACGCGCCTATTTCGGTCCAGACGATGACCAACACGCTGACGACCGATATTCAGGGCACGCTCGCCCAGATCCGCGCCGCCGCCGAGGCCGGCGCGGATATCGTCCGCGTTTCCTGCCCCGATGAAGACTCGACGGCTGCGTTCAAGCATATCGCCAAGGAATCTCCGGTGCCGCTCGTCGCCGACATTCATTTCCACTACAAGCGGGCGATCGAGGCCGCCAAGGCCGGCGCCGCGTGCCTGCGCATCAATCCAGGCAATATCGGCTCTGCCGAGCGGGTTCGCGAAGTCGTCAAGGCAGCCAAGGATTACGGCTGCTCGATGCGAATCGGGGTCAACGCGGGCTCGCTGGAGCGCGAACTGCTTGAGCGGTACGGCGAGCCCTGCCCGGAAGCAATGGTCGAATCAGCGCTGACCCACGCCAAGATTCTGGAAGATAACGACTTCTTCGAATTCAAGATCTCCTGCAAGGCGTCCGACGTGTTCCTTGCTGTCGCAGCCTACCAAGGCCTCGCCGATGCCTGCGATTATCCGCTGCATCTGGGCATCACCGAGGCAGGGGCGTTGCGGCTCGGCACCATCAAATCGTCGATCGGCCTTGGCGCGCTTCTTTGGGCCGGGATCGGCGATACCGTCCGGGTCTCGCTCTCAGCGGAGCCGGTCGAGGAAATCAAGGTCGGATACGATATTCTCAAGGCTCTCGGCTTGCGTCGTCGCGGCGTTACCGTGATCTCGTGCCCGTCCTGCGCCCGACAGAATTTCAACGTCATCAAGACGGTCGAAATCCTCGAAGAGCGGCTCGCCCACATCACGACACCACTCAGCCTCTCGATCATCGGCTGCGTCGTTAATGGTCCAGGCGAAGCCCGCGAGACCGATATCGGCTTCACCGGCGGCGGCAACGATACGCACCAGGTCTATATCTCGGGCGTTACCGACCACCGCCTGAAGGATGCCAATATCGTTGAGCATCTCGTCAAGCTGGTGGAGCAAAAGGCCGCCGAACTTGATGCTGCCAAGGCAGCTGCCGAAGCTGCGGCGGCGCAGTAGGACCTTCGTCTTCTCTTGCCGAGGGGGAAGACTGCACACTCACCCAAACCCTCCCCTGTCAAAGGGGGAGGGATTTTGTTTTCGGGTTTGAACGAGAGTAATATGGCTGAATTACAAGCGGTTCGCGGCACCCAGGACCTCCTTCCCGAAGAACAGCGCCGCCATCGCATCGTCGCCGAAACCGCACGCCAGATTGCGGAGACCTACGGGTTTCAGGAGATTGCGACCCCTATCTTTGAGTTCACGGAAGTATTCTCGCGGCCGATCGGCGAGGCGACGGATGTCGTCTCGAAGGAGATGTACACGTTCGTCGACCGCTCAGGCGACAGCCTGTCCTTGCGCCCCGAAGGTACGGCAGCAGTCGCGCGCGCCGTTCTTTCTAACGGCCTGACCCAGTCAACCCCGCTTAAATTCTTCTATTCCGGCCCCATGTTCCGGCACGAGCGGCCACAAAAGGGGCGCTATCGCCAGTTTCACCAGATCGGCGTGGAATTGATGGGGCCAGCACAACCACAGGCCGATGCCGAAGTGATCGCGCTGGGGGCTCACATCCTTGAACGTTTGGGCGTGCTGAAATCCTGCATACTTGAGCTGAACACACTGGGCGACAGCAGCAGCCGCCAGGCCTATCGAGCCGCGCTCGTCGCCTATTTCACTCAACATGTCGCAGCGTTGTCGGAAGACAGCCGCGATCGGCTGACGCGGAATCCGCTGCGTATCCTTGATTCCAAGGATGCCGGTGACAAAGAGATCGTTGCCGGAGCCCCCGCCTTCGACGCCTACCTGAACGACGAGTCGAAGACGTTTTTCGCCGCCGTCCGCCAGCGCCTCGATCTCCTGAAGATCGAGTATACCTTGAACCCGCGTCTGGTTCGCGGCCTCGACTATTACAGTCACACGGCGTTCGAATTCGTGACGACGGCGCTCGGCTCGCAAGGCACGGTGCTGGGTGGCGGTCGCTATGACGGGTTGATGCCGATGATTGGCGGGCCGGAGATGCCTGCGGTTGGCTGGGCGGGTGGCATCGAGCGCCTCGCCATGTTGCTTGAGGCACCCTCGCCGCCGCCCCGCCCGATTGTTGTGATCCCGGTCGGCGACGCAACTGACTTGGCGGCACTCGCGCTCACACAGGAATTGCGCCATGCCGGTCTGCCCGTCGATCTCGGCTACAGCGGCAACGTCACCAAGCGCATGAAGCGTGCGAACAAGGTGAACGCCCGCTTCGCCCTGGTGCTTGGGGAGGAGGAACTCTCACGCGGGGCCGTGGTGCTGCGCGATCTTGACGCCGGCACCCAGACCGAACTCGCCCGCGATCAGGTATGCCAAAGCCTTCAGGCGATCCTGGCATGAACACGACCTCGTTTGATTACAAGCTTGAACGCCTGGTCGCCCGCCATGCCGAACTGCATCATATTCTCTCCGGTCAGGTTGATGCTGGGAGCTTCGCGAAGCTCTCCAAGGAATTAAGCGATCTCACCCCGATCGTTGAGACGATCGAGGAGCTGCGCCGGGCCAAGGAGGAAATGCACTCGCTTGCCGAAATGATAACTGGTGCCGACGATCCCGAAATGCGCGCCCTGGCGGAGGAAGAATTCCAAATCCTCAAGGAGCAGATTCCACTGCGGGAACGCGAGGTGCAAATCTCGCTGCTGCCGAAGGACGAGGCCGACGAAAAGAATGCGATCCTCGAAGTCCGCGCCGGTACCGGTGGTGATGAGGCAGCCTTGTTCGCGGCCGATCTCTTCCGGATGTATCAGCGTTATGCCGAGCAGCATGGCTGGCGCTTCGAGGTGATGAGCCTCTCAGACAGTGATCTGGGCGGCTATAAGGAAGCGACGGCCGCCGTGACCGGTCGCAACGTGTTCGCACGTCTGAAATTCGAGTCCGGAGTCCATCGCGTCCAGCGCGTCCCGGCGACAGAAACGCAAGGGCGGATCCACACCTCTGCCGCCACCGTGGCTGTGCTGCCAGAGGCCGAGGAGGTCGATATTCAGATCGAAGACAAGGATCTGCGTATCGACGTCTACCGCTCGAGCGGACCGGGTGGCCAGTCGGTCAACACCACGGACAGCGCCGTGCGCATCACCCATCTTCCAACCGGACTTGTGGTGATTCAGCAGGACGAGAAATCACAGCATAAGAACAAAGCCAAGGCCCTGAAGGTGCTGCGCTCCCGTCTTTACGAAGCGGAGCGTCAGGCGAAGGACGCGGTTCGTGCTGCGAATCGGAAGAGCCAGGTCGGCAGCGGAGACCGGTCCGAGCGGATTCGCACCTATAACTTTCCGCAAGGCCGCGTCACAGACCACCGTATCAACCTGACGCTCTACAAGATCGACAAGGTGATGTCAGGCGAAGCGTTGGATGAGATCATCGAGGCGCTGATCTCGGAAGACCAGGCCGCGAAGCTCGCCGAGACCGAGTGACCGGGACCACGATCCAAGAGGTTTTGAATGGCGCCGTCGCGCAACTGAGGCTTGCCGGGATCGAGCAGCCCTGGCGCGAAGCCAGAATTCTTCTTGCCGAAGCGACCGGAGCCAGCGTCTCGACAATCATGGCATGGCCGGAGCGTATCATCAGCAGAGAGCACGAAGCGCTTTTTGCAGGATGGTTGTCCCGGCGCCTTGACCAGGAGCCTGTCTCTCGAATCCTCGGACATCGGGAGTTTTGGAGCCTCCCCTTCATCGTTACGCCGGCAACGCTCGATCCGAGGCCGGATTCGGAAACGCTGGTAGAAGCCGTGCTTGCGGTCTTTCCGAATCGGAATCGCCCTTACCGGATCGTCGATTTCGGAACGGGAACGGGTTGCCTTCTGCTTGCCCTGCTGAGCGAATATCCAAATGCCTACGGGCTGGGAATAGATCGTTCCGCCGCAGCGGCCCGGGTCGCCCAGGCCAATGCCGAGGCACTTGGATTCGCGAATCGAACCAGCATCGTCATTTGCGACTGGGACGAAGCAATCACGGGAGGTTTCGATATCATCATCTCGAACCCGCCCTACATTCCGAGCCCGGAAATTGCAACCTTGATGCCTGCCGTGCGGGATTACGATCCGTTGCCGGCGCTTGACGGCGGCCATGACGGACTGGATCCCTACCGCGTCCTCTGTCATGCGGCGCAACGGCTGCTCAAGCCCGACGGAGCCGTGTTTTTCGAGGTCGGCAAAGGCCAGGAGAACGACGCAGAGCAACTCTTGCGCGTCGCTGGTCTAGAGAATTGCGATTATCGGCGCGACCTTGCCGGGATTGTGCGTGTGGTCAGTGCGAAATCCTTTCGGCCGTTACAAAAATAATGGTTGGAAAGCAGGGCACTCCCGTCTAGGGTCGCACTCAACGGGAAAGACGTTCCGGATTTTGGCGAGGGGGTCGCCATTATTCTCTGGTTCCACCAATGAGGCCGCCTTCATTGACCGAAGCTGGCGGGCGTGAACCTAACATCTCGTTTTAACCCATACGTCATGATCCATCAGATGAATTTGAAGGCACCATGAGAACAGGTCCGAATAAACGGTCGCGCGGACGCAACAACAATAACAACAGCGGTGGCGGCGGCGGCGGCATGATGAACGGCCAGCACGGCCGTCCGCGTCCTCCACATCGTCAG
>CAIXXC010000160.1 GCA_903923205.1 uncultured Rhodospirillales bacterium
ATAAATTTTCACTGAGAATTGACCCATGCTTTCCTCACCCCTGGCTTTCAGTCGGGGGGCATTGGAGTGATCGACATGGACCTGCTCAGTGTGATCCGACGCTGGTATTATCGCGACAAGATTCCGATCCGAGATATCAGTCGGCGGACAGGGTTGTCGCGCAATACGATCCGTAAATATGTGCGCGCTGACACGGTGGAGCCGATCTTCAAGGTTCCCAAGCGGCCGAGCAAACTCGACGCATTTGCCGAGAAGCTGACAGCGTGGCTGCGCGTTGAATCCGGCAAGTCACGCAAGCAGAAGCGGACAGCCAAGCAACTGTATTCCGATCTGGCGGCGCTCGGGTACGAGGGATCATACGCCCGGGTTGCGGCCTTTGCGCGGGCCTGGAAGCGCGAGCGGCAGTACGAGCAGCAAACCAGTGGGCGCGGAACATTCGTGCCGCTAGCATTTCAGCCTGGCGAAGCCTTTCAGTTCGACTGGAGCGAGGATTACGCGCTTGTTGCTGGCAAGCAGACCAAGCTGCAGGTTGCCCACACCAAGCTGGCCCACAGCCGGGCTTTCATTGTGCGCGCTTATCCGCTCCAGACACACGAGATGCTGTTCGACGCGCTGACGCAGGCATTCCGGGTGCTGGGCGGTGTGCCGCGGCGTGGGATCTTCGACAACATGAAGACCGCGGTCGACCGGATCGGAACTGGCAAGGCCCGGCAGGTCAACGCGCGGTTCGCAGCTCTGGCCAGCCACTATCTGTTCGAGACAGATTTCTGCAATCCGGCCTCAGGTTGGGAGAAAGGGCAGGTCGAGAAGAACGTTCAGGATGCGCGGCGAAGACTATGGCAGCCGGCGCCCAGCTTCCCGGACCTTGATGCCCTCAATGCCTGGCTGGAGGGGCAGTGTGTCGCGCAATGGGAAGAAATCCAGCACGGCGTCCTGCCCGGCACCGTTGCCGATGTACATGCTGCAGAAGTCGCCAGCCTGATGCCGATGGGGCGGCCATTCGATGGCTTTGTCGAACAGACCAAGCGCGTATCGCCAACCTGCCTGATCGCCTTCGAGCGCAACCGCTACAGTGTACCAGCCTCGTTCGCCAATCGGCCGGTCAGCCTGCGGGTCTACCCTGACCGGTTGGCGGTCGCTGCCGAGGGGAACATCCTGTGCGAGCATGCGCGGATTATCGATCGTTCGCATCACAAGCCGGGGCGCACCATTTATGACTGGCGACACTATCTGGCCGTTGTTCAGCGCAAGCCCGGTGCATTGCGCAATGGCGCACCGTTCCTGGAGATGCCCGAAGCGTTCCGGCAATTGCAGGGACATCTGCTCAAGCGGATCGGCGGTGACAGGGAGATGGTCGAGATCCTGTCATTGGTCTTGCACCATGACGAACAAGTTGTGCTGCAGGCCGTAGAACTGGCGTTGGAAGCCGGGGTGGCCACCAAAACCCATGTTCTCAATGTCCTGCACCGCCTGATCGACGGCAAAGCCCCGCCAGCCCCACCGATCGACGCCCCTCAGGCTTTGAGCCTTGTCCAGGAGCCAGTTGCTGACGTCGATCGCTACGATACGCTGCGGGAGATGCGTCATGCGTCATGATCCCGCAAGCGCCGCTGTGGTCGTCATGCTGCGCGGCCTCAAGATGTACGGCATGGCTCAGGCTGTCGGTGAATTGATCGAACAGGGCGCACCGGCCTTCGAAGCCAGTGTGCCCATGCTGTCCCAATTGCTAAAGGCAGAGATGGCCGAACGCGAAGTTCGTTCGATCGCCTATCAGATCAAAGCCGCCCGTTTCCCGGCCTACAAGGATCTGGCCGGCTTCGATTTTGCGGCCAGCGAGATCAACGAAGCTCTTGTGCGCCAGCTCCACCGCGGTGACTTCATGGACAGCGCCGACAACGTCGTGCTGATTGGCGGGCCTGGCACCGGCAAAAGCCATATTGCCACCGCCCTTGGCGTTCAGGCTGTCGAGCATCATCGCAGAAAAGTGCGGTTCTTTGCCACGGTCGATCTGGTCAATGCACTGGAGCAGGAAAAGGCTGCCAACAAAGCCGGTCAGCTTGCCGAGCGCCTGCTCAAGCTCGATCTCATAATCCTGGATGAGTTGGGCTATCTGCCATTCAGCCCGTCAGGCGGGGCTATGCTGTTCCATCTGCTCAGCAAGCTTTACGAGCGCACCAGCGTCGTCATCACCACCAACCTGAGCTTCAGTGAATGGGCCAGCATCTTCGGTGATGCCAAGATGACCACAGCCCTGCTCGACCGGCTCACACATCATTGCCACATACTCGAAACAGGCAATGACAGCTTCCGCTTCAGGGCCAGCTCTGCCGACCCCAGACCCAGAAAGGGATAAACCCAGACCTTGACCATGGCCGTCACCGGCCGCACATATCCCATACCCACCCGGGTCAATTCTCGATGAAAATCCCGGGTCAATTCTCAGCGCAACTCAACA
>CAIXXC010000161.1 GCA_903923205.1 uncultured Rhodospirillales bacterium
CATCTGCCTCGGTGTCGAAATAGCCGCCCTTCCAGCCCCAATAGGTCCAGGTGCCGGCGAGCCGATCAAATACCGGCTTGGCCGAGCGCTCGGAACCGTATCGGCTCTCCTTGGGCATCGCGGCAAGCGCCTTGTCGTCTGCGACGTGGCGGCGCAACCAAACAGGGACCTTGTCTTCCTTCAGAGGTGTCAATGCGGCGGCGATGCCGGCCTTGCGGAAATACTTCTGGGCCAGGATGTCACAGGCAACCTGGGACCAGCCCTTCGGCACTTCGATATCCGCAAGGTGGAAAACCACAGATCCGTCCGGATTGCGGATTTCGCTGGTGGCCAGGGTGAACTCGATCCCGCTGTAGGGATCCTGACCTTCAGTCGTAAAATGCCGGACGACCTGCATACGCTTCCAAGCTCCCCTAATTGATCTCAAATGCCCCAAAGCAGACCCGCTGCCATCCCCCGCATCTCTCCCCCAGATATGGGGTCGAAATCCGTATGTAGCGGGCCGAAGACATACGATGACACAAAATGTGGTCCTTGCAATCGGGTTTAATCGTTTTCCAGGAGGATTTTCGACTTGACAGAATGATGCTGTCCTATCCGGGTTTGATGCTGCCGTTTTGGATCGGTAGATGCGCGATCGGGATGACGAATCACAATTATACCGAGCGTTCCGTCTGGTGGAATTTGCCCTGTTCGCGATCATTTTCTTGAAAGATTCTGACCAGCATGATCATGAATCCACTATGTATTTTTGAATACGCGCCGGTATTTGTGGTGGGGCGCTTTGCGTAGACCAACCGTGCGCGGTTGCGAGCTAATCAGATGAGTAGACCTTCGCGGAAAAGCGGGGCAAAGAGCCATTCCCCTTGGCGATTGCTGAGTCGATATTAGGGGAACCCGATCAGGCCGCCCGGTTTCTGTAGCGCCATCTTTGACCGGAGTCTTGCCGTCTCCGCCCTATATTGAGAACCGTCGGGCGGGTCTTGCGCCTGAGCAAGATAAGGGAGGTTGCGCACGACGCCGATAGATTATTCCCATCCTTCGCTTGCTTTCTCCACCCGTTCTGGCTTATAAGCCTCCCCTTCACGCTGGTGGCTGGCTTGGACGCGTTGCGTCATCCAAGGGCATGCCTGTCGCCGCTGATGGTTGTCTTAAATAAACGGAAGATACAAATGCCCAAGATGAAGACCAAGAGCGGGGCGAAGAAGCGGTTCAGCCGCACCGCCACCGGATTGATCAAGGCCAATGTCGCGCACAAGCGCCACCGCCTGATTTCGAAGCCGCAGAAGATGAAGCGCAAGGCTCGCGGTACGACGTTGCTCGCCAAGGGCGATTCGACGTTGGTTCTGTGGTACATGCCCTATCTGAGAGGCTAAGAGACAATGGCACGCGTCAAGCGGGGCGTCATCACGCACGCCCGTCACAAGAAGATCCTCGATCTGGCAAAGGGCTATCGGGGTCGCGCCAAAAACAATTATCGCATTGCGATCGAAAAGGTCGAAAAGGGCCTTCGCTATGCCTATCGCGATCGTCGCAACAAGAAGCGCAGCTTCCGCGCCTTGTGGATCCAGCGTATCAACGCCGGCACCCGCGCGCTTGGGCTGACATATTCGCAGTTCATCAACGGTATGAAACTCGCCGGGATCGAACTTGACCGCAAGGTTGTGTCCGATCTCGCGATCACGCAGCCTGCGGCGTTCAAGGGCCTCGTCGAGGCGGCCAAGGCCGCGCTCGAGCAAAAGGCTGCCGCCGAGTAATGACCAAGTCCGATCTCCTCTTCCGGCGATTTAGCTGCGGAACCTGCTGAAGGCTCTGCGATTGCCTGTTCGGGTGATTGGGCGGGTATCCTCGGGTCGCAAGTGCTCGAAGATATCGCTATAAGACAGGGCCGAAGCCATGCTTCGGCCCTTTATTTTTGTGCGTTTGGAGAAGAATCTCGCGATGGAGTCCCTCGAAGATCTGCGCTCACGAGTGCTTGCAAGCATCGCTGCGGCCGAGACCCTCGCCGTCCTGGATCAGGCCAGGGTCGCGGCTCTTGGTCGCAAGGGCGACATCACCGAACGGTTGAAGACTTTGGGTCAGCTGGATCCCGACGCGAGGCGGACCGCCGGCGCAGCGATCAATTCAGTCCGCGACGAGATCCAGGCGGCATTGGAGGCGGCTTCACTGCATCTGGCCAATGCTGAACTCGATCGCCGCCTGGCCGAGGAACGGATCGACGTGACCCTGCCGGTTGCGTGGCCGGCTGCCGGACGGATTCATCCGATCAGCCAGACCGTGGATGAGATCGTTGCGATCTTCGGAACGCTGGGATTCCGTGTCGCGGAAGGTCCGCATATCGAGGACGATTTCCACAATTTCACAGCGTTGAATATCCCACCCGATCATCCGGCGCGGCAGGAGCACGACACCTTTTATCTGCCGGACGATGCCGAGGGCGTCCGCAAGGTGCTGCGCACTCATACCTCGCCGGTCCAGATCCGGACGATGATCAACGAGAAGCCGCCGATCCGCATCATCTGCCCCGGTCGGACCTTTCGCTTCGATTCCGACGCGACGCACTCGCCGATGTTTCATCAGGTTGAGGGGCTTGTCATCGATCGCGGCGTCAATATGGGCCACCTCAAAGGTTGCCTTGTCGAGTTCTTCCGCGCCTTCTTCGATGTTGACGATCTGCCGGTGCGCTTCCGGCCCAGCTATTTCCCGTTCACCGAACCGTCGGCCGAGGTCGATATCGGCTGTGCCCGCGTCAATGGCGAGTTGAAGATCGGGAATTACGGCTCCTGGCTCGAAATCCTCGGCTGCGGCATGGTTCATCCCAAGGTGCTTGCCAATTGCGGCCTCGATCCAGCCGAATATCAGGGCTTTGCTTTCGGTATGGGGATCGAGCGCATCGCGATGCTGAAATACGGCATTCCCGATCTGAGGACGATGTATGAATCGGACGTGCGTTGGCTTGAACATTACGGCTTTGCGGCGCTCGATCGACCCAATCTCGTCACGGGTCTTACCGGGGGAGCGGTCTGATGAAACTCACGCTTTCCTGGCTGAAGAGCCATCTCGACACCAAGGCGGACCTCGATACGATCGTTCGGACCCTGACGATGCAAGGTCTTGAGGTCGATGAACTGATTGATCGCGGCAAGGATTTGGCGCCGTTCCGGGTCGCCCATGTACTGGCTGCGGAACCGCACCCGAATGCCGATAAGCTGCGGGTTTGCAGGGTCGATACGGGGGCCGAGACGCTTCAGGTTGTTTGCGGTGCGCCCAATGCACGTGCCGGGCTCAAGGTCGTGTTCGCGCCGACCGGGTCGACCATACCCCGCAATGGCATGGTGCTGAAGGAAGCGACAATCCGGGGCGTCGCCTCCAGCGGCATGATGTGTTCAGCCTTCGAAATGGGGCTGTCGGACGATCATGACGGGATTATCGAATTGCCGCACGACGCCCCCGTCGGCGCACAATTCGCTGGTGTGCTTGGTCTCGACGATCCCCTGATGGATGTCAAGATCACCGCGAATCGGGCTGATTGCCTTGGTGTGCGCGGCATCGCCCGTGATTTGGCCGCCGCTGGGCTCGGCGCGCTAAAGCCATTGAGTGTTGCAGCCATTCCTGGAGCCTTCGCATCGCCGATCCAGGTCAGCATCGCCGATCGCAAAGCCTGCCCAATCTTCATCGGTCGCTGGATTCGCGGCGTGAAAAACGGGCCAAGTCCGAAATGGTTGAATGACCGGCTGGTATCGATCGGGTTGCGGCCGATTTCGGCGCTGGTCGATATTACCAATTTCACGACGTTCGATCTCGATAGACCGCTTCATGTCTTTGATGCGAAGAAGCTGAAAGGTGACCTTCGCGTTCATGCCGCGATGGGCGGCGAGACATTGGCGGCGCTGAACGCCAAGGAATATACCCTGGCTGGTGGCGAGACCGTCATTTCGGACGAGAGCGGTGTCATCAGCCTGGGCGGTGTGATCGGCGGAGAGCAGACGGGTTGCGCGGTCGATACGACAGATGTTTTCCTCGAAGTGGCGTTGTTCGATACGGTGCGGACTGCGGCGACCGGGCGCGCCCTTAATCTACAGTCGGATGCTCGATATCGCTTTGAGAGGGGCCTCGACCCCGCCTTCGTGTTCGACGCTGCCGAGATCGCGACCCGTTTGATCCTGGATATCTGCGGCGGCGAGGCGTCTGAACTTGTTGTCGCGGGCGCGATCCCCGACTGGAAGCGGATGATCAGCCTGCGGCCGTCACGGGTCGCATCACTCGGTGGTGTTGCAGTCCCGGAAGCCGAAATTCGGCGTATCCTGACGACCCTCGGCTGTTCGATCGATGGCAGCGGCGAGGCGCTTGCCGTTACCGTCCCGTCCTGGCGTGGCGATATCGAGGGTGAGGCCGATCTCGTCGAGGAAGTGCTCCGTATCCATGGTTACGACCATATTCCGGCCACCCCATTGCCACCGGTCAGTGCGCTGCCACGCTCGGCACTCGATGCCGGCCAGCGCCGCAGCGCGACGGTGCGGCGGGCGTTGGTTCAGCGCGGGCTCGACGAAGCCGTCACCTTTTCTTTTACCGCAAGCGCGTTGCTCGAGGCTGAGGGTGGGGCGATCTTTGGCGGGGTGAAGCCGGAATTGCGGCTGGTCAATCCGATTTCGACCGATCTGGACGTAATGCGGCCGACGATCCTGCCGAACCTGTTGAGCGCGGCCAAGCGTAATGCCGATCGTGGCTTTGGCGATGTCGCCCTGGTCGAAATAGGGCCGCAATATGCCGGCGATCGCGCTGAGGATCAAAGCCTGGTCGCCGCAGGGATCAGGGTCGGACGGACAACCAAAAAGCTTTGGAATGACCCGGGGCGTCCGGTTGATGTCTTCCTCGCCAAGTCTGACGCCTTGGCCGCGCTTGCCGTGGCCGGCGTTCCAGTCGACACGTTGATGGTCACGGCGGATCCGCCAGGCTGGTATCATCCCGGGCGCGGCGGCGCAATGCGGTTGGGGCCCAAGAATGTGTTGGCGCATTTCGGTGAGATCCATCCCCGGCTTCTAAGGGTGCTGGACCTGAAAGGACCGGCAGTTGGCTTTGAGGTCTATCTCGATGCCTTCCCCTTCGCCAAATCCTCGAAGGGGAAGGGCGCGTTCCGGCCATCGGCTCTGCAGCCGGTGGAGCGAGATTTTGCCTTCATTCTTGATCAGGCCGTGACCGCCGAACAGTTGCTGCGCGCGGCGAGGGGCGCCGATCGCAAGCTGATCAGCGATATTCGGCTGTTTGACGTCTATACTGGTCCAGGTGTGCCAGAAGGCAAGAAATCGCTCGCACTGACGGTTACCCTGCAGCCTGTCGATGTGACGTTGACGGATGAGGTTCTTGAACAATTCTCGAAGGCTTTGGTTGCCAATGTGGCCAAGCAAACCGGCGGTATCTTGAGAGGCTAGGGGAAACGGGGATGCACAAGCGGTTGTTCATCGACGGCGAGGCGGGCACGACTGGGCTTGAGATATTCTCGCGCCTGCGGGAACGGCCAGATCTGGAAATTCTCCGCCTCGCGCCTGAGCGGCGCAAGGATGCGTCGGCGCGAGCCGATGCCTTGAACAGCTGTGATCTTGCCGTGCTCTGTCTGCCGGATGAGGCCGCGATCGAGGCGGTTGCCTTGATTACGAATCCAGCCACGCGGGTGCTGGATGCCAGCACCGCGCATCGGACATTGGCGAACTGGGTCTATGGCTTTGCCGAGTTGACCAAGGGGCAGGCCGGGCGCATCGCTGCGGCCTCGCGGGTGGGAAATCCGGGTTGCTATGCCACAGGTGCGGTCGCCCTGCTGCGGCCGTTGATCGAGGCGGGCGTGCTGCCAAAAGAATACCCGGTCACGCTCAACGCGGTATCGGGCTATACGGGCGGTGGCAAGTCGATGATTGCCGCTTTCGAAGATTCGGGCAGCCCCGGCTATGAGCACACCGGCGGGTTTGAATACGGCTTAAGTTTTCAGCACAAGCATGTCCCGGAGATCGTGACGCATAGCGGATTGGCTCATCCGCCCGTGTTCATCCCCTCGGTTGGACGTTATCCGCGCGGAATGTTGGTCAATCTTCCCCTGGCGCTCTGGCATCTCGCGCCGGATATCTCGGGCGAGGCGATCCACGACCTCTATGCCGACCATTACGATGCCGGCGGGCAGGTCCGGGTCAGGCCACTTCGCAAGGTTGGTGGAAAGGAGGGGGCGGGCGACCGGATCGAGGTTGACGGTCTCGCCAATACCGATTTCCTCGATATTCACATCTATGTGAACCCTGCTACAGGTCAGGCTCTCGTGGTTGCCCAACTCGATAATCTTGGCAAGGGTGCTTGCGGTGCGGCAATACAGAATATCGGCCTGATGCTTGGTCTCGATGGGCTCGGATAATCCGGCCGCGCGCCATCGCTCGGCATCCCATTCGCCTTCCCCGATGGGGAAGGGATGTTTGCCGAAGGGATGCCCGTTTTGAGCGGCACCCTGTCCTTGCTGCTATCGCGGCGTTTTCTGCCCCTGTTTCTAATTCAGACCAGTAGTTCCTTCGCCGATAACGAATTCAAAAGCGCGTTCACGATGTTCGCGACCTATCGGCTGCCGCTGAGCGGCGCTCAGGCTGGAATGCTGGGCGCGGCCGCCGCAGCAATGGTCGTGGTGCCGTTCATGCTGTATTCCGCCAATGCCGCACGCATGGCGGATTCGATCGAGCGCGGCGTGTTGTTGCGTGGGCTGAAGTATTTCGAGCTTGTCACTGCGCTGGTCGCGGTTGCCGCCCTGTTGATCGGGAATCTGACCTCGGGCCTGATTGCCCTGTTTGCCTTCGGTGCCCAGGCTGCTGTTTCGAGTCCGGTCAAATACGCCTTGTTGCCGCAATATCTCAAAGAAGACGAACTGGTCGCAGGTAATGGCCTATTCGAAGGCGGCACCTTTATCGCGACGCTCGTGGGGGGTATCCTTGGTAATCTTGCCGCCGAGCCGCACTGGGGCGCCCAGGTCGCAGGCGGTATTCTGATCGCATCGGTTCTGGTCGGCGTTGTGGCAAGCCAGTTTCTTGAGCCGGCTCCATGCCCCAATCCTGGTGCCCGGATCAGTTGGGTCCCGTTGAAGGGTGCGGGGATAGTGATTCGGCAGGCCGCAGCGTTGCCTGCCATTCATCTGCCGATCCTCGGCATCTCCTGGTATTGGGTGATTGGCGCAATCCTGCTGTCCCAGTTCCCCGCTTGGACCAAGCAGTCGCTCGACGCCGACAATACCGTCGTGACGTTGTTCTTGACGGTGTTTTCGGTCGGCATCCTGATTGGCGCCGTTCTCTGCGGCAGGCTGCTGAAGGGTGAGACTTCTGGTCGCCTTGCCGGGCCTTCGGCTTTAATTATGGCAGTAGCGCTGTTCGATCTCTGGTTCGCAAACCCGGCCGCGCACCCCCCTGTTGAAAACCTCCTCGGTATCATTGGTTTCATCGTATCGCCGGAAGGCTGGAGGATCCTTGTCGATCTCGCCGTTATCGCTGTCTGTGGCGGTGTTTTCGTCGTCCCGCTCTACGCGGTGGTCCAGCAACGCAGCCCGCCCGACCAACGCGCCAGCATGGTCGCGGCCAATAACATCTGGAACGCGACATTCATGACGATTGCCGCCGCCGTTTGCGCCCTGATGCTCGCCTTGGGCGTGTCAGTCCCCGGACTCTTCGCCGTCCTGGCAGCAGGTACGCTGGTTACCGCGGTACTCTCGTTCCTGTACCTGCGCCAGATGGACGGTTAGGTCGGATCAGCCCGATATCAATTGGGGGCTGTCGGGGTCACCGGCATGGGGCCTGCTGCCCCGTCATTTGCGCGCTTGCCGCGATGATGCGGCATCAGATCTGAGTCGGCGATCTGGCGCTGCTGAAGGGTCAGACTGGCCCATAAGGGCGCAAGTGCCTGGGCTTCATCGCTATATTGCTTCTGCTGTTGCGCCAGCCATGACGGCAGGTCGAGGGCGGGTTGTGTCCTATGAGCGGCGTAATCAGCCTTGCGTTCAGCGACATAGGCGTCCCAGAGCGGCTTCTGCGTTGCGGTTAGATTAAGATCCGTTTCGGTCTTCGCCATTTTCTCGATGAAGGAAAGCTTCGCGCTGCGGCTTGAACTTGGGCCCGGGCCGGTTGCCTGGGCGAGAGCCGGCGTGATCAGAAGCAGGGTGGCCAGACCAATAATATTCAACGAATGCGTCATGATAAATCCTCCGTCGTGGGCGAGGGTCTTTCTATCACGTTCCAGTTTCGTTCTCAATTATAAAAAGTTGTTCTTGATATAAATAATAACTTTAAGGAGATTCGTCTCTCCTCGGGAGGCTGTCGGGATACGATCGGATCGGTCTAATTTCCAGGTGAACGAGGCGGTTCTCTTGGCTAGAGCGGGTCGCGTTTCGACGGAAGCGTCGAACGCGTGAATCCGCTCTATAACTATATGATTTTAGAGCAAATTTATGTGATTTGATGATTC
>CAIXXC010000162.1 GCA_903923205.1 uncultured Rhodospirillales bacterium
CCTCGAAAACTGGCGCCAATGCGTCGCCGTCAATTTGGAAGGAGCCTTTCTGGCGGCTAAATTGGCCACGCCGTTGATGAAGGCGCAGCGGCAAGGCTGCATGATCTTTACGTCGTCGACGGCCGGTCTGTTCGGTTATCCAAGTCGCTCGCCATATTCGGCGGCCAAATGGGGTATTATTGGCCTGATGAAAACGGTCGCGATGGAATTGGGGCCCTTCGGCATACGGGCTAATGCGATTTGCCCGGGATCGGTTGAAGGCCCTAGGATGGAGCGCGTCTTGGCCAAAGAGGCCGCGCTTAAGGGCACGACACGCGATGTCATTTATGACGGATATGCCGCTGGCACTTCAATGCGAACCTTTGTCGAGGCCAAAGATATCGCGGCTATGGCGCTATTTATGGCGAGCGAAGGAGGGCGCTATCTTTCTGGCCAAGCGATTGCAGTGGATGGTCACACCGAAAACCCCGATCCCAAGGTCTGACGGCCTCATCAAGGAGCCGCCTAACCTTGATCATCATGAGCCATGTCAGCCAAAGCGGCGGCTGACATGGGCAAGGACTGTGTAAACACGGCCTTCGGCCGAAGCGAGAATCGAGCGTGTGATCGATCCATCCTGATCGGTCGCGGTCAGGTCCCGAAGCACGGCCTCGAACTTCGACGTATAGGCATCGAGGCTTATGCGGAAGCGTTCATCGACTGGCAGCAATTGGGTTAGCTCAACATAACGCTGCTGGCCTTCCTCGGTATAGATCGCCGTCGAGAACGTCGCCGGTTCACCCTTGAGATACAGGCTCCATAAGCGGGCTACTTCGGAATCTTTCACGATCCGATTGATATCGCTCAGCAGCGCTGCAATCGGCTCCCGCGGCGCTTCCACCTTTGGAGCAACCTCGGCAGGCGGCGTAGGGGCGGCAATCGAGGGGGCGGTATCCGACGGAGTGGTCGTCGCATCGGCTTTGCCATCGTCACGCGAGGCACGATCCAGCAGATCAGAGAGCCAACCTGTGCGTTGTCCCTTCTCGGACAGCGCAGGCTGGGGAGCCGCAATCGGTGCATCCCGACGGATGGTTGCCTCGATTGCCGGACGGGCCATAGGCTGCACGGCCGCGGCCGGTGCAACCGGCTGTGGTGCAGCTGGAGCGGGTGCCACTTCGACAGCCGCCGGCGGCGCTACCGGTGCAGCCACAACCGGAGCGGTAAAGACTGGAGCAGCGGGCAAGGTTGGCGGGGTGACGACCGGAGGCACAATCGCCTGCGGCCGAGGGGCTACTTCGGCTGGCGTTACGGCTGCAATCGTTGCTGGCTGGGAAACCGGCTTGGCGATATCGGTCGTCCGGCCCGAAGCGGCGAGGATCGAGGATAATTCGCCCAGCGCATTCGCCTGATCGCCGATCGCACGACGGAGATTGGCGGCTTGTTCTTGGGTTTCGCGCGGAAGATTGACAACGCTCCGGGCAATATCGTCCCGCGTCGTTTCAATTTCTTTCGCGATTTGGGCCGTTTTTGCCTTCACTTCGAGGGCAGTCTCATCGAAGCGGCCGATCAGCTTCGACAGGACCTCCGTCATTTCGGACACGGTTGCATCCGATACGGCGCGCACAACATCTAGGGTACGGGCCTTCTCGTTGTCCGCTTCAAGACGAACCGCTGCGAATTGTTCGCGAAGAGCTTGACTGGCCTTGCCCGTCGTATCGTTCATAAGGGCACTGATGGCACCCGTCCGGCCTTCAACGACCTCGAGAGCCTCGGCCATACGCGCAGCGAAGGCATCGGCGACGGTCTGTACGTCGCTGAAACGTTCGTTCAAAGCAGCCGTCAGAGCCTCCATGCTTTCACGACGCGACGACAGGTCGATACCCATGCGTTGTTCAACCTGGCTCAAAAGGCTGGTTGCGTTTTCAAGCATGTCGACATGCTCGCGGGTAACAGTGGAAACTGCCCGTGTCCGTTCATCCAACTGATGGATGAGGGCCCGTGTTTCGCCAATTCCGGCTTCGGTCACGGTTTTCATCGCTTCGATCTGGTCCATTAGGACCTTAGTCGATTCCATCGCTCCATCACGGATGATGGAACCGGCATGCGACAGGCCGACGATGCGGTCTGCCAGTGTGCTTTCCAGTTTGCTGACAGCATCACCCGCCGATTCAACGACGGATTGGACAACTTGGCTGGCGTCAGCCAATTTTTGCAACGTGACAAGCGTCTCGTTTTCAATTTTCGAGGTTGTTTCATTAAGCGAGCGGGCGGCATTTTCGCCAACCACTGTGATGGACTGTGTGACTTCGGATGCATGTGTCCGCAAGGTGTCCACAAGGCCCGTGCCATGGGTATCGAGCGCGGTCGAAAGTTTGTCGATGACACTATCCAGCGCGCCGGAAATGGCGGCAGTCTGCCCTTGCAACGTCTCGCCAAAGCGGTTGCTCTGCCCCTCGATGACGGTGCCGATGGTTTCCAGTCGGGTGACAATATTGTCTTCGAAGTGACGGACCTGATGATCAAGTGTGCCGGCGATTTCAAGTGCCCGTTCGCCGAGAATTTCGTTAATCTCGGTC
>CAIXXC010000163.1 GCA_903923205.1 uncultured Rhodospirillales bacterium
ACTGACAAATCGATTCGATCTCATCGGCACATTCGACGCCACGATATGCTTTTAGGCAGGCTTGAACATGATCGACAAATTCTTTTCTATTCATTTTAAATCTTTCTTTCTGCTACACAAATTGTGTCGTTATGAGCGCTTCCGTGGCACACCAGCAAAATCTCTACGATTTCGTATTCTCGTTTCGTACCCATTCCAGAAGAATTCCAACCGAAAGAAAGCACGGTTCCATTCGGGGCTAAAATGTCATCCAGAATATCCCTGACGTTTTTATAAAGCAGAGAATTCTGCGTGTCTTTCTGCGTGGCTTTCTTGCCTATGCTTTGGTAACATTCTGAAATAGCTCTTGGAGAGTACGGAGGATCGAAGATAATCAGATCCGCGCGATACTTGTCTGCGATGGTTACAAGCCTTTCCGAATCGGCAATCAGGCCTTCAGCGGTTCCGCTGAATACACGCACGCGGCTCAGATCGGCGCCGGCGGCTTCCAGACGAGGCTGGACCGTATCGTAAAGGTTATCCTCCATCGTGAGAAGCAGTACGCCTGCCGGCTTTCTGGACTGACTGCAGAAGGGCATCGGGCTGCCGGTGGTTACGCGTGCTGCGAGATCTGTTACGAGCTGGAATTTGCCTAGCCCGGGCTCACCCACAAGCAGACTGACCTTGGCCGCAGGGATGTAGCCAGGCATCAGCCACTTAACTTCTTGTGGGGCCCACTTGTTGAGGGTAAAACTCTGGTCGTAGAGGTCGTCCTCGACATCCATAGGTTCAGGGAGTTTTTTCATGGCATCCTCCAGATAGCAGACGTTATTCTACTATTTATGATGATGTGTTGTCAAGGGGTGGTTGTTTGAGTTCTTTGTCTGAACACCGGTCTCTGACTATCCCGGATTATGCGCGAACCTCGCGGGCTGTAGGGTGGCTGCTGCGTTCACTCTGCACCGCGAAGCGCGAAGCGGGTCCAGCAGGAGGGGCCACGGTGTTTAGCAAATATGTCGAGCTAGCGTACTATGGTTGGATCGGAGAATTAGGCCTGCCTCGTTGAGCATCCTTTTGACCGCTCGCAAGCTCGCGGCGGATGCAGTGGACTTGAGTAGAGGTTTGTGTTTTATCGGCGAGGTCGCCGATCCCCAGCAAAATGAAAAATGGCGTCCGCCCATGCTCTTCATCCCTCCTCGCGTCAGGCGAGTTGGGCCCCAGCGCCCCGGAATCCCGAGTTCAAAAGCAGTTGTTTGAACTGTCTTGCTTCGCCGAACTCGGTCCCGGCTCCCCGACGGCTCCCGCTGCTGTCTTCCGATCAGTAACCACCCGTGTGCTAACGAGTTAGCTTGCTGTGCTTTTCTACCGGGTGAGAATCTTTGCGAGAATTCTGAATCTTGAGTGCTGAAGGTGCGGTCTATGACAGCGAAGCCCGATAGGGCTGGAAAATCGAACGACCGCACCACGCCCCTCTCTCTGCAACCGGGCGCCTTCGGCGCCGGGATGCAGAGAGGGTAGAATGTGCCGTTATCGTGCAGCGTTAGCATTCTTTGCGAGTTTTGCCGGAGCGATCGAGGTGTTTGTGATAATCAGGCTTTCCTGTTTGAGCAGCCTGTCGACCGCTCGCTATTGAAGTGATTCGCCATTGCTGTTGACGGATCTCAGGCTCGCGGCGGCTGCGCTGGTTCTATCTAGAGGCTTCTGTGTTATCGCCAGATCGGCGGTGGTGCGATTGAGCAGGCGTTACTATGTCAGCAGCCTGTCGACCGCAGAGTTCCTGATGCACCACGGCGGCGCCGGGTTGACTTTATTGTACGTTGCTCGTACAATTATCGCATCCAGATATTTTTGACTTCAAGTGGTAATCGAGGTGAATGTTACAGGTGGCGCTAACAATTACACTGCAGCCGGATATTGAGCAGCGATTCCGAGAAGAGGCTGCGCGGAGTGGTTTATCGATGGATCAACTGGCAGCCCAACGCATAATGGAGGCGGAACTGCTCTGGCGCATTCGTACGGCCGCGCCAGACCCCAAAACCCGGCTGCTACATAAGCTGCTGCGCAGGCAACATTCGGGTACACTCACGCAACTGGAGCGTCATAAGCTCCAGACTCTACTCGATGAGCGGGAGGAACGGTCCGCTCAGCGTCTGCAAGACCTGGCGCAGCTATCCAAGTTGCGGTCCATCTCCGTGCGCGAACTCATGTCAGAACTGGGCATCAGCCCAGTTGTGTCGCCCTGATCGATCTTGCTATCCAGGCGAAAACTACCCATCCGTATCCGCACATTCGTACGAGACCGCGCTCTGGGTCTGTGCGAGTACTGTAAATCGCCAGAAGAGTTCTCGCTCGATACATTCACTATCGATCACATTATTCCGGTATCCGCTTCCGGTTCGGACGACCTCGATAACCTTGCGTTTGCATGCCATAACTGCAATAACCGCAAACAAAATGCACAATCATCAATCGACCCCGAAACTCGGGCGCCCGCACCTCTCTACAACCCACGAACGGAAATTTGGAGCGACCATTTCGGGTGGAGCGATGACGGCATTTTTGTTTTACCGCTAACCCCGACGGGCCGCGCAACGATAGAGCGCCTACATCTGAATCGGATAGGCGCCCGAAATATCAGACTTGCGATAATCTCGTTGAACCTGCCTCATCCATCCTCATAGAATTCATAATCCCTTGGCAATCGCAGATAACTTCCAGCCGCGCCAAACGCCTTCAGATCCTTATACAGCCGGCTATGTGTCGCTACGTCCAAGCTGTCACTGTCGCTGACTACTAGCACTGGCCCGCTGAGCAGCGTCGGATCTGGAAACGATGTCGTCGAGGTCGGGGTTGTGAGCTGGGAGATTGTTCGGTAACAATGTATCAAAGCCGATGGTAAGCAATAACAAGCTGGAAGGAAGCTCATCAATTCCTCTCCGTAGTCTCTGCGCACGCTGAGCGATCAACGAAGATGCAGTGCGTGGAGGGAGCCTGCGAGCGACTGCGGGGTGTCCTCTGCCGTGCCGAACGGGAGCGAGGATGAAACGGTAGAGTAGGCAAGGTGGTGTTCTCTGGAGCGCTCGAAGAAGGAGAGATGCAGCGGTAGAGGGGGAATACCCTAAATCCGCTGTAGATTTGAAGATAGCTGGCGGTCTCGAAGATCCAATACTTAGCTCTCGCTGCCCAGAATAAAAGACTATATCATTGTCTGGTGGCTGCAGGCTGGAGGAAAGCAGGCATCTACGTCAGGTGCTGAGAAACCCATCAGAATTTAGAACCGGAACGTTGCTTTACAAGCAATCAAGTGCAGGTATTAATGGTACGGCCGCTCAATCTACGACAATATCATCGTAGGATAACAAAATGAGAATTGAGAGCCCTTTAAGTAACCTTTGCGATATATTGGAGCAGGTTAGAGCATCTGCCCAGCAATACCGCTCCACGCTGATCAAGAACGAAGCAGCGACGTGGGCCGTTCTTGTCGACCCTATTCTCCGAGCTCTGGGTTGGGATACCGCAAACACCTTCATGGTGGAGGTTGAGAAGACATTCAACAAAACCAGGGTCGATTACGCGCTCTTTGATAGCAATGGCGCAGTTTGCGTTATCGTCGAGGCAAAGTCGTTATCGGATAACCTCGCTCACCCGCAGATTATCATGAGTCTGGTTACCTATGCATTTACTGTGGGATTGACGGATATATTTCTCACGGATGGGATCGTTTGGCACCACTTTACTGAGTTCCAACCCGGCAGGGTCGCTCCGGCAAAAGTGATCAATCTCGCGACCGACAACGCTGTAGAGTGCGCAGCATACCTTGTTCACCGCCTGGACGCCGCAAAATTCTGGCCGGAACGCCAGGGGCTGGACGCGCTTACCGAGCAGGTAAACCAGCTCGAAAGCCTGGTTTCCAGCTTGCAGCAGCAGCTCAGCGCGCTTCAGCTTGCCAGTCCGAATGCATTCGCAGAGGTCCTGGATATCAAGCGCGCTCAGGCGATACCTGCAGGCAGCGAGATCAAACTGGATGCACCGAGCTTTGTCGCTCTCGATAAACTTCCGGATCTCACCGGCGCTAAGCCGCTCATTTTGCGCCTGCCGGATGGCACCTGTGTGGAAGTGCGGAAATGGCGTGATGTGCTGCTCCATGCGTGCAAGTTCACACTTGCTCGCTCAGTCAATCTTCCGGTCCCGCTGCCGGATATGTCGGGCAGGAAAGTGGAGTTGTTATCTCTTAGCAGACCGCCGTCTGGAATTTCATGTTCTGCAGAGCAGTATCAGGGTCAAACCATCTACATCTACACCAACTACTCAGCCCAACGGTGTATTGCCAACGCAGAATACATTCTGGACAAATTGCCTATGCAGGAAAAGAAAGTAACGCCTGCACTGGCATTTGATGAGGCGGGGTAGGTGTGTACGAAGGCAGGAATTTTCGACTGCTTGCTAAACTTA
>CAIXXC010000164.1 GCA_903923205.1 uncultured Rhodospirillales bacterium
CCGGCTGGTCGAATCCGGGCTGCGGAGCCTGTTGCGCTGTGACCGGCACCACGAGCCCACGGGGAGCCCACCGAAATGTCGACAAAGGCGTGGGACTGCTGGCGGAGCAGCTCCAGCTGCGCAAACACGAGCTGTGCACTCTCACGACTCGCCTGCAGCACGTCACGTGTGCAACACGCGATGGGTAACGGAACCGGAAACGCCAGCTGGCCCGTGAGTGCCCCGGCGCTCGGCCATCCCGGCTGAGCATATCGAGCTGCTGCGGGGGCTGCCCCACCAGCATGAACAGGAAGGCTATCTTTTCGTGCATGCAGGGATCGACCCCGACCTGGCGCTCGGCGATCAAAATCAGGCCGATCTGCTGTGGATCCGCGAGCGCTTCCTGCACTTCGATGGCGAGCTCTCCCATATCGTGGTGCATGGCCATACCCCTGAAGCCGATATTCCGGTTGTCCGGAAACATCGCATCGGGGTCGATACTGGCGCGGTCTTCGGGGGGCCGCTGAGCTGCGTCGTGCTCGAGAAGCAGCTGATGCATTTCATCGCCGTGCAGGCATGACTCCCGCCGATCGATTTGCCGGCGGGCTGCTGGGTCAGGCGATCGGTGATGCCCTTGGTGCTCCAGTCGAGGGTTTCGATCGCGCGGTGTGCACGCAATACATCGAGGAGTTCCTCAACGATCGTGCGACAGGTCATGCTTGGGCCTTCGACGGCCAATACACTGACGATACGCAACTCTCTCGCGAACTGGTCATCAGCTTCGTCGCGAATAATGGTCGTTGGAATCCGCCGGCTTTCGCGGCCCGGATCAGCGCCTTGTTCGCGGAAGGCCAAGTCCGACGCCCTGGGCGCGCCACAAGCTGCGCCGCCGAGCGCTTGCGCGCTGGCGTATCCTGGCATCGCGCCGGTGAGCCGAACGCGGCAGGCAACGGCGCGGCAATGCGGGCCGCCCCGGTAGGGTGGCTGTTTGCCGCGAACTCATCGGATCTGGTGCAGGTCGCCGTCACGCAGGCCTCGATCACCCACCAGCATTCCGATGCACAGGCAGGGGCGGTGGCCATGGCGCAGGCCGTTGCCTTGGTGATGGGGCGACATCAACAAGACGATCGAGCCTTCCTTGACGGTATCTCCGGGGTGATCAGGCCGCTATCGCCAACCTTCGCCACGGACATATCGAATGTCAGACATGTCTTGCAGCTGCCCTTCGAGCATGCGCAGGCTGCCGTTTCCGGGCTCGTCGACACGGGTGAGTGGGCCGGTACGATCTCGCCGCATTCGATTCCGTCGGTCGTCTGGGCCCTCTACGCCTACTTGCGGGGGCGCCCCACTTTCCTTGAAGTGATCCGGCTCGCCATCAGCGGCGGTGGCGACACTGATACCACTGCAGCGATGGCGGGCGCCCTTATCGGCGCGGAACTCGGCATCGAGGCGCTGCCGCGCGATCTGGTCGCTGCCGTTCATGATCAAAGCCGCTGGCGCGCAGAGGAGTTGATCGACTTGGCGGCAAAGCTCGCGCTCAGCTTATCTAATCGATAAGCCTTGGTAATCCGGTAAGCGTCGCGGCGGCGACGGGGCGGAATTGATTTGACGTTTGGGGCGGGCGCTGAGCTGGCGTTTACGCGGCCAGTGGGGCGGCCATTCTGAAGCTGGGTGCGGTCCAGTTCC
>CAIXXC010000165.1 GCA_903923205.1 uncultured Rhodospirillales bacterium
CGGTCACGCGCAGGCCATCGATCTGAACGGTGAGATCGGCGAGTTGGAAATTGAACTGATCGCCGGTCATTCCCGCGACATAATGGGTGGAGAGCGTCGCGGTTCCTTGTGGCGGCGCGAGCTTGGGCGGCAACGGCAGAATCGCAGCCAGCTTCGGCAGTGAGAGTGCGGCGAGCCGGAAGTCGCCTAAGACCGAAAATGGGGTGAGTGATACCGTTCCGTTCCAATCGACCTGGGCGCCGAGACTGCTTTGGGCCGACAACACGTATTCGCCTTTCTGCCCTGCCGGCAGGGTCGAAATATTGCTGAGCGTAATCGCGAGCGGCTTGATCTGTAGCGATTGCATCGCGCTGCCGCGTCGATCGGAGAGGTCGATCTGGCCGTCTGTCAGCACGAATTTGCGGATGACGATAGGCGGCGGCGCAGCGGGGGCACTTGCCTTGCCTTGCGGAGAGCCGCCTCGGGACCCAATCACCGAATCCCAGTTGAGTTGACCCTTGGGCAGGAGGGCAAGGTTCACCTGCGGCCCGTCAAGCTTGATCTCGTCGACCACAACGGCGCGATCAATGACGCTAGAGAGCGATAGGCCGAGCGATAGCTGCTTAAACGCCAGCAGCGGACTGCCGTCTGCCTGGGTCAGTCGCAGATTTTCGATCCGGAGCGTTGGCTCGAACAGCGGCACGATGGCAAGGCGATCCATCGTCAGGCGATCACCACCCTGACCAAGCATGTACGCCTCTGCCTGCGATTTGACGATCGACGGCAAGGCAAGCCACACGAACAGCAGGAAGACGACAGGCAATCCCGCCGAGACGGCAAGACAGCCTGTTAGAAACCTATGCCGGCCGATTATCTCCGCGCCGCGCATGAAAAAGGTTGATGCCGCCATGATTTGGATCCGTCGGCCCGATGATGCGCTGTCGCCCTGTTAATCTCGCGTGTTCGGCGGAAAGCAAAAGCCTACTATGGTGACCGGCTGTTTCGCAAAACATTGTGTGGAGACAGGGGGGCACCTTGCGTTAGGCTCCGCGCAAATGAATAAACCAAGAACCGCAAGGCGCGGTAACGGAGAGGGACGGATGCCGGAATCGACAGTGACCAACGCCGCAGCGATCGATGAACAGGAACTCGATCTCGCGTGGCTGCGGCAGAAATATCTGGAGGAACGTCAGAAGCGGATCAACGCGCGCGGCAACAGCCAATATATCGAGGTCAAAGGCGATTTCAGCCGCTTCATCGATGATCCCTATGTCGATGGTCCACTGGTCCGCGATGCCGTGGCCGAGACCGTCGAGGCGATCGTGATCGGCGGCGGCTTTGGCGGCCTGCTGGCGGCGGCCGAGCTGCACAAGGCGGGCATCAAGGATATCCGCATCATCGAAAAGGCCGGCGATTTCGGCGGCACCTGGTACTGGAACCGCTATCCGGGCGCGCAGTGCGACATCGAATCCTACATCTATATGCCGCTGCTTGAGGAAACGGGCTATATCCCGACCGAGAAATATGCCCATGCCGCCGAGCTTTTCGCGCATGCGAGGCGTATCGGCGAACATTTCGACTTCTATCCCCGCACGCATTTCCAGACCCAGATTACCGAACTGCGCTGGGACGAGGCAGAATCGCACTGGGTCGCCCGCACCGATCATGACGATACCATCAAAGCGCGTTGGGTGCTCTCGGCGTCCGGCCCGCTCAACCGACCGAAGCTGCCCGGCATCCCCGGCGTCGATCGCTTCAAGGGTCACACCTTCCACACCAGCCGCTGGGATTATGACTATACCGGTGGCCATAGCCGTGGCGGCCTGACGAAGCTCGCCGACAAGCGGATCGCCATCATTGGCACGGGCGCCACGGCGATTCAGTGCGCACCCTATGTCGCGAGGGAAGCCAGGCATCTCTACGTCGTTCAGCGTACGCCTTCGACGGTCGATATCCGCGGCAACCGCCCCACCGATTTCGAATGGGCAAAGACCCTGCCCTCAGGCTGGCAGCGGGCGCGCATGGATAACTTCAACCAGCTGGTATCCGGCATCTACGCCGATGTCGATCTCGTGCAGGATGGCTGGACCTTTCTGTTCGGCGAAATGACACTGGCGCATCTCGCTGAAGACCGTGCCAAACTCTCAGCGGAAGAACTCGCCCGCCTCACCGAGCTGGCCGATTTCCGCAAGGGCAATCAGATCCGCGCCCGTCTCGACAAGGTCGTCAAGGATCCCGCCACAGCCGATGGGCTGAAGCCTTGGTATGGCATGATGTGCAAGCGACCGACCTTCAATGACGACTATCTCGAAGCCTTCAACCGGCCCAACGTCACCCTGGTCGATACGAAGGGCCGCGGGCTCGATGCGATCACCGAGACGGGAATCGTCTTCGATGGCGTGGAATACCCCGTCGATTGCATCATCTTTGCCACCGGCTTTGAAACCGGGACCAGCTACACGCGCCGCGCCGCGATGGAGGTCTATGGCCGCAATGGCGAAACGCTGAGCCAGCATTTCGCGGGCGGTCTGCGCACCCTGCACGGCTTCTTTACGGATAACTTCCCGAATTTCTTCATGCTCGGCCTGAGCCAGAACGGCTTCAAGCCCAATGTCACCGACATGCTGGCCGAACAGTCGGAGCATGTCGTCGGGCTGATCGCCGCCGCACGGGCCACAGGAGCCACCCGGATCGAGCCGCAACCCGAGGCCGTCGATGCCTGGGTCGGCACCATACGCGAGAAGTCCGAGGTTGCGCGCAAGTTTCTGGCGACCTGTACGCCGGGCTATTTCACCGGCGAAGGCGAGATCGACAAGGGCGTCTTTGTCGATACCTATGGCGACGGCTCGGTCGCGTTTACCGCGCTGCTGCGGGAATGGCGGGAGGCGGGAGAACGATCGGGGCTGAAAGTCTGGTAGCCACCGATCGTCCCGGATGCTTTGGTACGTACGCTTATTACATGATCTGCGCAGCGAAGGCGGGTTTCCACACCCCGCCTTCGCCATAGCGCGAGGCGATCTGTCCCTGGCCATCCAGGGTCAGGAGGTGCAGCCAATGATTTTCGAACAGGGCGCGGACTGTTTCGTGCCGCCGCAGGATATCGCTGATCGCCGCCGTTGGCGCCTCGATGCAGACCGCAAGGCGAAGCGGCTCGTGTATCAGGCGCTCGCCATCGTGGAGCGATTGCCAGGGAATTCCTGCCCGCATCACGCCTGCATTGCCTTCGACGACGCCAACCCCGCCCACCACATTGTGCAGCAGCTTGTTGCCGCCCCCGAACAAATCCGGTGCCACGGTTGAGCCGTAATATTGCAGGCTGATCCAACTCGCCACGACCACGGGGGCGGTGAGGATCAACTCCAGGACCTTGAAATCCGTGTCTGACGTCCAGTCGTAGTCGTGGAGAAACACACGACCGTCGAGGGGTTTCCCCCGCGTGCGCGAACGCGGCGCCGCGATAAAGGCCTGACACCCGGCCAAGCCCCATTCCGGGCGGATTTCCGCCCAATCACGACTGCGCCGGAGGATACCCCGGCCCGATGTCCCCGCTCTCGGCAGCCGAGCAGCACGCTCGGCGCGGCTGATTGTTGCGGCGGCCTGCAGCGAGGATTTCGTGTTGTCCATAAGCTCAGCATGCGAGGCCGGGGCATGATCGGCCTGAAACAGCTGCACCGTGTCGGTTGTCGTATCGTGCAAGGCGGCGACGAACAGGCTGTCGGCGGGAATGTCGATGCCGCGCCCGGCAAGGCCCTCACGCACGCCGGGATCGTTCAGCAATGCTGCCAGGAACCGCGCATTGACATCGCCGGCATGGCCCCCGCAGGCACCGCAATTGAGGCCGCTGGCATGGGGATTATTCACCACGTTGCTGCCATGCCCAACCAACAGCACCAGCGGCGCGAAACCGGCTGTCAGAGACATCCCCCGCAATGCGTTTTCGGCGAGCGTCACCCGCGCCGACACGTCCAGCTTAGCATCGAGCTGGGGTTTCGGCTCCTCGATGGCATCACCATGATCGAGGCCAAGGGCATCGCGTAACAGTTTCGCGCCATAGACCGGGCCCGTGGCCTCGACGAAGGCGAACGAGGACACCGCCGCCAGCTTGAAGCGACCCCAGGCCCGCCGGGCACGCGCCAGAATGCGCGCCGACTTATCCGCCGTCGTCTCTGCCACGCCGCCTGAGCAGGTCGCGATTGCAGGAGTCAGCAGCACCGGCAAGCGGCTTTCAAGAACATCCGACGCGAACCGACGATGCGCCAGCGGCATCCCGAAGAAACCGGCAAATCCCAGCGTTTGGCACCGTGGTTCGAGCGCTTCCAGCGCCCGGCGGAAAACCTCAGAGCGGACATCGATGCAAAAGATCGCCTGCATCGCCGGTCGCCCATCGACCGCTGTCGCCGCTGGCCCGGCGAGCGTTTCGGCAAGAGCGCGCTGGGCCGCGTATTCGAGCGCATCCTGAAGGATGGCATCGACGACATCATCAGGCGTCGCGACCGGAGGCTTCGCATGCGTGGCAACAATGGTCTGCCAGCGATCCGCGATGGACGCGCCATAACGGGCCAGCAAGGCTTCTTCCCAGATCAGGCGGATCGTCAGGAAATCCCTGAGGGTCTGATCGGAAGCGCCTTGGAGTTCAGCCTGCCAGAGGCGATACCGCGCGTATTGCCCCCAGCCACCGAGCGTAGTCAGGAGCTGATGGAAATAGGATTCCATGGCTGCAGGCGATAGGCCGAGACAGCCGGTCGCCCGCGCGAGAGCCTCCTCGGCCCGCTCGGGCGCCTCTGCGACATGCCTTGCAAATCCAGCGAGCCCCAGCAGTTCAGGCGTCAGATCATGGGTCCCGACAGCCCGCCAGGCAGGATAGGCACCTCTGCCGCGCGGCGCCGCCCAGAGCGCCTGGCCTTCATCGAAATAACCCGCCGCCCAGGTACCAAAGCGCTCATCGATGATGCTCGGCCAATCGATGCCCGATGTTTGTGCCGCAAGATCGGCGATCGTCGGCAGAACCTTTGCCTGCGGCTCCGCCTGCGTCACTGCGGACCGCAAGTCCGACACATCGAGCGGCTTTTGCGGGGCGGGTGAATTCGACAATGCTTCAGCGAGGTCATCTTCACTGATCTGGCCAGAGGAAATCCGTTGCTGATACCAGGCGCGCGGCATGGTGACACCAAGACCGGAAATCCGCCGCAGCTTTGCCGCGACCTGCGCCAGATCATCGTTCGCAAAGCCGAGAAACGGATTGACGGCGACGCTGGAGGCAAGCGGCCACGCGGGCGGGATTGCCCTTGCGGCGCGATCGATTGCCGCGCTCAAGATCGGGAGATCGTGCTCCCACAGGGTCGATTCAATCATCATGTCTGCGTCTCCACTCCGTCACGATTCGGGATCAAGGGACCAGCCGCGAAGCAGCCGATCGAACACGGCATTGGCATAAAAACCGTTTGCGAGATGCACCCGCATCCCCTCGGCAGCCGGGTGATAGGCCCAGAGCGGGAACATCGCCTGGATCACCGCGACGAAGCCAAAACTCGTGACCGCGATGGCGATCAGGGTCCATTGCAGCGCATCGGCTGGAGGCGGTACGGGAAGGGTGCCCGCGGTCAACCAGATCGCGAATAGCTGCAGCGCGAAGTAGCTCACCGAGGTCGCGATCGCGTAAGCAATCGCCCGTGTCGTCAACGGCTTCGGCGCCGCATCGGCCAGCCCCTGTGCCACCAGATACGCGACGCCAAATATCAGGATCGCCCCAAGTGCCACGGCTTGCGGCGATTTTGCCTGAATACCGAAGGAGAGGCCGACGAGAAGGAAGATCCCCAAGGCGAGCAGGAAGGCGCGCAGAACCGCGCGGGCATCCGGGATCGCCACCGGACCGGGGCGACTATTGGCGGCAATCCTGGCCACCGCACCGCCGGAGCTGAGAAAGGCATGCGCCTTGTAGAGCGAGTGCGCGACGATATGGAGAAGCGCCAGCGGGAACAACCCGAGGCCGCATTCCAGCAGCATGAAGCCCATCTGCGCGACCGTCGACCATGCCAGGGAGGTCTTGACCGCAGACTGCGTCAGCATCACGAGCCCCGCGAACAGCGCAGTGAAGCCGCCGATCACAACCAGCATCGCCAGTACCGCCGGGGCCAGCACGATGACGTCGGCAAAGCGGATCAGCAGAAACCCACCCGCGTTGATCACGCCGGCATGGAGCAGCGCCGATACGGGCGTCGGCGCTTCCGTCACCTCGATAAGCCAGCCATGGGTCGGAAACTGCGCCGATTTCAAAAGCGCTGCGAGCGCCAGCAGGCCGGCCGCCATGACAACGCCGGCGCCACCGTTATGGTCGCGCGCCGCGCCCAGGATTGTCGCGATATCGGTGGTGCCATAATGCGCGACCAAAAGCCCGACCGCGCCGATCAGCATGATATCGCCAAGCCGGGCCACGACGAATTTCTTGCCCGCCGCCCGCAGTGCCGCGCGGCGCTTGGGGTAGAACAGCAGCAGGCGGTGAAGAAACAGACTTGTCGCGATCCATCCCACCAGCAGTTGGACCAGATTGCCCGCCACGACGAGGCACTGGACCGACGCCAGGGTCAAGCACAGCCATAGGGTAAACGCGCCGTGCCGGGCCTCGCCATCCAGGTATGTCGCGGCGTACCGCATCACGACCCATCCAATGAACGAAACCAGCAGCAGCATGGCGACGCTGACACAGTCCACGCGCGCGGAGAGCCCGACGCCACCAAGTCCGAACAGATGGCTCGTCATCGGGCCATGAAAACCAAGCCTCAGCGACGATGCGACGGCAACCGCAAACGCGGCAAGCGCTGCCACTTCGGAAAGTACCGCAAGCAGTCGAGGATATCGCCCCTGGCTCAAAGCCCCGAGTACGGCGGCGGCAAGCAGCACCGCAGGCGCGAGGAATGGCAAGAAATCGAAGAGCATGGAGGTGTTCCTTCCATCGTTTCATCATGGTCCCTGCACCTCCTATCAACCCGGGCATCAAGAAAAAAATTCATTGTTCTGAACAATTCGTTCTGTTTTATAGAACGATATGAAAAATCTGAACTTCAACCATCTGCGCTATTTCTGGGCCGTCGCGCACGAGGGCAACCTGACCCGCGCCGCCGATTACCTGAACCTGTCGCAATCGGCGCTGTCGGTCCAAATTCATAAGCTCGAATATCAGATCGGACATGCTCTGTTCGATCGGGTCGGCAAGCGCTTGATTCTGACCGAGGCGGGACGGATCGCGCTCGATTATGCCGATACCGTGTTCAAGGCCGGTGACGAGCTGATGAGCACGCTGGAAGGGCGGCCTCTGGCAAATCTTCAGGTGTTGAGGGTTGGGGCGATCACCACCCTGTCGCGCAACTTCCAGCTTGAATTCCTGCGCCCCCTCGTCGGTCGCACCGATGTCGAGCTGATCGTGCGCTCGGGCACGATGCGCGATCTTCTGGCGCAGCTTGAAAGCCATGCCATCGATGTCGTCCTTGGGAACAGCGCCGCGCAACGGGACGCTGCCACCTCGTTTCGCAATCACCTCCTCAACCAGCAGCCGGTAAGCCTGGTCGGGCGACCGCGACCTGATGGTCATCCCTTCCGCTTTCCCGATGACCTCCGCACTGAACCGGTCCTGCTGCCGAGCCTCGACAGCGATATCCGCATCGCCTTTGATCGGCTGCTCGATCTGGCCGGCATCCGGCCGATCATCTTGGCCGAGGTCGATGACATGGCCATGCTTCGCCTGCTGGCGCGGGAAGGCGAAGGCGTGACCCTGGTGCCGCCGATCGTCGTGCGCGACGAACTCGACAGCGGCATCCTGGTCGAGCATTGCCGGATCGGGGAAGTCACCGAAAGCTTCTACGCGATCATCCAGAAGCGGCGTTTTCCCAACCAACTCCTTGCCGATCTCCTGGCGCGATATCCAAAGCCCGAAACCCGCCAGCATCGCGGGTGACGAAATTTGATTGTCGAGACGTACGCCTAGCCAGTCGCGTCAAGCTCGGCTATGGCTGTGGTCCTCTCGGTCTGTAGACGAAGTGGTGGTATCGGTGACGTCGATACCCCGAAGGAGCAAGCATGATGAAGATTGCAGCGGTAAAAGCCCCTGGTGGTCTCGATAATTTGGTCATCGAAGACCGCGCGACTCCGAGGCCGGGCGCCGGCGAAATCCTGGTCCGCGTCAAGGCCAGCTCGCTCAACTATCATGACCTCGCGGTGGTTCTGGGCGTGCTTCCGGCGGCTGACGGTCGAATCCCGATGTCTGACGGGGCCGGTGAAGTCGTCGAGATCGGGGCATGCGTGACGGCATTCAAGCCGGGCGATCAGGTGCTTTCGACCTTCTTTCCGCATTGGGAGAGCGGCAGCCCGACCGCAGACCGACTGCAGGCTGTGCCCGGTGACGGCGCCGATGGCTTCGCGGCCGAATATGTCGCGATGCCCGCCAGCAGCTTCACCCGGATTCCGCATGGCTGGACCCTGACCGAGGCGGCGACCTTGCCCTGTGCCGCGCTGACCGCGTGGCGGGCGTTGGTGGTAGAGGCGCAGATCAAGCCGGGTGATGTCGTCCTCACTCAAGGAACCGGTGGCGTATCGGTCTTCACCCTGCAATTCGCCAAGGCGATGGGCGCAACCGTGATCGCGACCTCCTCTTCCGATGAAAAACTGGCCCGGCTGAAGGCTCTGGGTGCCGATCATCTGATCAATTACCGGACAACCCCGGAATGGGGTGCCGCAGTGGTGGAACTGACCGGGGGCAAGGGCGTCGATCTGGTCGTCGAAGTGGGCGGATCGGGGACGCTCAACCAGTCGATCGTTGCCTGCAGGATCGGCGGTCACATCTCGCTGATCGGAGTTCTCTCCGGCTGGTCGGGGGCGGTCGAGACGGCGATGGCCATGTTCAAGAATATCGCGATCAAGGGCATCACAGTCGGCTCCCGCGAGCAGCAGGCCGAGATGATCGCGGCAATCGACGTGATCGGCTTCCGTCCGGTAATCGACCGAGCGTTTCCCCTGCACGACATCGCCGGCGCCTTCCGGCACCAACAGTCGCAAAAGCATTTCGGCAAGATCTGTCTGGAGTTCTGATGCGGCAAGGGGCATCGGGCTAGACGGCTATTTCAGGCCGAGAATGTAATCGACCATCTTTCCGGCCTCGGCGTCATCGACCGGGACTCGCACGTCTTCGGGCGGCATTCGCGCTGATCCCCAGTGATAGGAGATGTCGCCGCTCCCCGGCCCGGTTCCGGTATGGATGATGTCGATGAGCATGAACCGTGCATTTTGGAAACCGGCGAAGCTCATGGCGATGTGACGAAAGGAAGGACCGATCCGATCTTTCCCGTTGTCGTGACAGACGAGACAGTCCTTGGCCTTCAGCAGAGCCTGAACCGAACCCGCGTGAGCGGGAGCGGAGAGGAGGAGGAACACAAGAGCGATCGCGATGTCGGCTGGCCAACCGTTGCTTCCCGTTGACATGAAACGCTCCGGGCTATTGGGCGTAGGTTCTGATGCTGTCGGTACTCTGACCCTTGCCGAGGGGTACGAGGAATAGATCAATGGTGTTGCCGACCTGGCGCGGACGGGCGCTTTTGGCGAGATACAGCAGGATTCGCCGCGCGATTCCTGTGGATTCCTCCGCCAGCCGGTAAAAGCGCCGTGCCTGCTCGGCATCGATCCTTGACCGTGTCTCCGGTGAAGGAATTGAGATCGAAAACATCTCGGATATCCTGATTGCGTTGTCGGAAGCCACCCTGACCAGCCGGTGATCTGCAAGGAAGGCTCGGAATCTACCCATGCACGGGCGCTACCGGTGCCTAGGAGCCGATTCCACTATTTTCGCTGGCTTTCCTTCGCGCCCTGCCTGTAAGGCTGACGCCTTGCCAGGAGGAATGAATGTTCGCAGCGGTATTGTGGGACTTCGGCGGCGTTATAACCAGTTCGCCTTTTGCGGCCTTTGCCAGTTATGAACAAGAACATGGCCTCCCCATAGGGGCCGTGCGCCAGATCAACGCCATTAATCCCGACCATAACGCCTGGGCGCGGCTGGAGCGCAGCGAGATCGACGGCGATACGTTCGATCGCCTCTTCGCCGAGGAGGCGCACGCCATGGGCTGGCAGATCCCCGGCAACGACATCCTGGTTCTCCTTGGCGGGACCGTTCGCCCACGCATGGTTGCCGCGATCGAACACTGCAAGACCCTTGGCCTCAAGACCGGCTGCATCACCAACAACGCCGCGGTCGGCCATGGCGCCGGCATGGCGCGCGACGCGGCGGAGGCGAGCGCCGTCGCCGCCATTCTCGCCCGCTTCGACGCCGTGATCGAAAGCTCCAAGGTTGGCCTGCGCAAGCCGGACCCGAAGATCTATCTGATGATGTGCGACATGCTGGGTGTTGAACCCCGCGCTTGCGTGTACCTTGACGATCTCGGCATCAACTGCAAGGGAGCGGCCTCCACCGGCATGACCGCTATCAAGGTCTGGGACGAGACGGCTCTCGACGAACTCGGCGCCCTGCTCGGCACGACATTCCCGGATTGAGCGCCGGATTTGTCCCGATCTCCAGCGCCCGCGATAATCCCCAACACGCCGCTTGCCGCGTTCATCGCCCGCTACGAGCGCCTGTTCATCCTGACCGGCGCCGGTTGCAGCACCCGTTCCGGGATCCCGGATTATCGCGACGACAAAGGCAACTGGAAGCGGTCACCGCCCGTGACCTATCAGGCCTTCATGGGCGAGGCCGCGACACGACGGCGCTATTGGGCGCGCAGCCTGATCGGCTGGCAACGCTTCGGCAGCGCGGGGCCGAATAACGCCCATCTCGCCCTGGCACGGCTTGAAGCAGATGGCCGCGTCGAAGTCATGCTGACCCAGAACGTCGACCGGTTGCATCAGGCGGCGGGTAGCGACCGGGTGATTGATCTCCACGGACGACTTGATGTGGTGCGCTGCATGGCGTGCGAACGGCGCACGCCGCGCCAGGAACTCCAGGAACGCCTGATCCGTCTCAATCCGGGCTGGGCCGAACGGAGCGCCACGCTGGCCCCTGATGGCGACGCCGACCTCGACGGTATCGATTTTTCGGCCTTCACGGTGCCTTACTGTACTTCTTGTGACGGCCTGCTGAAGCCTGACGTCGTTTTCTTCGGTGAGAACGTGCCGCGCGAGCGTGTCGAGGCCGCGATGGATCATCTCTCCAAGGCAGACGCAATGCTGGTCGTCGGGACCTCGCTGATGGTCTATTCTGGGTTTCGTTTCGTCGATGCGGCGGCGCGGGCCGCCAGGCCGATCGCAGCGGTCAATCTCGGCCGCACGCGGGGCGACCATATGTTCGCTCTCAAGATCGAACAGGCTTGCGATGAGGCCCTGGCGTTCCTGTGCGGCCCAGCCCCATAAAAAACGGGCCGAGGTTGCCCCCGGCCCGCTGTTCTTTGTCGTGTCTTGAGGTTTATTCCGCCGCGGCGAGCTTGCCGTAGCCGATTTCGGCCTTGATTTCGAGGAACTCGTAGAACGCGAGATCGCCCCATTCGCGGCCATTGCCCGACTGCTTGTAGCCGCCGAACGGTGCCATCAGGTCCATACCGGCGCTGTTGATGTTGACCTGACCCGCGCGCAGACGCGAGGCAACATAACGCAATTGCGCCGGGTCCTTGCCCTGGACGTAAGCGGCGAGACCATAGGGCGTGTCGTTACCGACCGCGATGGCCTCATCGACGGTCTCGTAACCCATGATCGAGATGACCGGCCCGAATATTTCTTCGCGCGCGATCGTCATGTCATTGGTGACATTGGCGAACACGGTCGGGCGCACATAATAGCCCTTGTCCAGCCCCTCGGGGCGGCCGAGACCGCCGGTGACGAGCGTTGCGCCCTCTTCGATGCCCTTCTTGATCAAGCCCTGGATCTTGTTCCACTGCAGTTCGGAGACGACGGGGCCGATCTCGGAATTGCCGTTCGGATCGCCGACGGTGACGGAATCGGCGGTCGCCTTCGCGATGGCGATGACCTCTTCCATGTTCTGATGCGGCACCAGCATGCGGGTCGGCGCGTTGCACGACTGGCCGGAGTTCTGCATCACATGCTTGACGCCGCTGGCGACCGACTTCTTGAAATCGGTATCCGGCAGGAGGATGTTGGGCGACTTGCCGCCAAGCTCCTGGTGGACGCGCTTGACGGTGGCTGCAGCCGCCTTGGCGACTTCGATGCCGGCGCGGGTCGATCCCGTGAAGGACACGAGTTCGATGCCGGGATGGGAGCTGATCGCGGCGCCAACGCCGGGACCATCGCCATTGATGAGGTTGAACACGCCCTTCGGCACGCCGGCGGCATGCAGGATTTCAGCGAGCACAATGCCCGAGAACGGGGCGATTTCCGACGGCTTCAGCACCATGGTGCAGCCCGTGGCGAGTGCCGGGGCGATCTTGCAGGCCATCTGATTGACCGGCCAGTTCCAGGGCGTGATGAAACCGCAGACGCCGATCGGCTCACGCACGATCAGGGTGGTGCCCTTCATCTGTTCGAATTCGAAATTCTTCAGGATACCGACAGCGCTCTCGAAATGAGCGATGCCGATCGCGGCCTGCGCCTGCTGCGCGAGGCTGGCGGGGGCGCCCATTTCCTCGGTGATGGCGGCGGCCATGTCGTTGTAGCGGCGCTTGTATTCGGCAACGATCCGCTCAAGCAGAGCAATGCGCTCTTCCCGCGAGCTGAAGCCAAAGGTCTCGAAAGCCGTCTGGGCGGCGGCGACGGCGAGATCCACATCGGCCTTGCTGCCGAGGCTGATATGACCGCAGACCTGTTCATTGGCCGGGTTGATGACCTCGAGCGACTTCGGTTCGATTGGGTCGACCCATTCGCCATTGATATAGAATTTGCGGTAGTCGCGCATTAAAGACCTCCTCGGTTTGAGCTGGATGATTGTTCTTCGCAATGCCGGCGCCTAGTGCAGGCATCCAGGGGGTTGGTGTCAACGGGTTCGGTGACGAAATCCTCGATTCTCTTAGATTTTCGTCACGCGATGCAGGAAGAGATGAGGATGATGCCGGCCTATGGCAAGACACCCCCGTCAGATCGGGCCGCATCGACATAGGCAAGGTAATCGCGGGCGCACCATGCCGGGTCTTCGAGCATGGGCACATGACCAAGCCCGGGCATCATGATCGCCCGGCTGTTGGGCAGAAGCCTTTGCATCGCCACCGACGCAGATGGGTTCAGAACTTTGTCCTCTGTCCCCCAGATGATCAGCGCGGGCGTGGCAAGGGTGGTGAACTGGGTTTCCAGCAGGGGCGAGTGTGTGCGCAATTCAGCCATGATCCGCGTATGCAAGGCATAATCGGCCACGCCGCGCAGCGCCAGCGTCGTGCGCACAAATCCGGGCAGATAGGGCGGGCGGGACATCGTGGCATGGATCAGGGCATCGCCATCGGCGACCGTGCGCAGCAGCAACGGCGAATCCCCGGTATCAACCGTGTGGCGCATCATGTCGGTGTCATAGGCCGCGGCAGTGCCCGCCGGGTCAATCAGCCACAGCCCGATGACCGCGTCCGGATATGTCGCCGCGTATTGTGTCGCGATGAAACCACCCATCGAATTGCCGCCAAGTCTGAGCCGCGTCACTCCGAGCGACTGCAGCAGGGCATGCAGCCGCTCGACCTGATCAGCGATGCGATAACGCGCCACCGGGTCGCGAGTGGTGTCGCCGAAACCGGAAAGATCCGGCAGGATCACCCGGAAGCGCGCGGTGAGATGTCCGGCGACCCGGGCGAAGTTATCCTTGTCCCCGCCAAAGCCGTGGATAAGGACAAGGACCTCGCCATTGCCGCCCTCCAGATAGGGGATCGCGAAACCCGGCACCTGTCCCACCTTGACGGCAAGGCCAAGGCGCCGCCTCTCCAAGGCAAGGCCAAGCCGCGTTGCGACTGCAGGCGCGACTTTCGTAAACCCGATAAGTGCCGCGACGACCGCGATGGCGATAACGACGATGCTCACGATAGGCCCCCGACATCATCGAGGAACGGATAGTCGTTATAGCCCTTCGGTCCCTTGGTGTAGAAGGTTGGCCGGTCGTAATGAGTCAGCGCGGCGCCGCGCTTTACCCGCAGCGGCAAATCGGGATTCGAGATGAAGTGGCGACCGAAACCAATCGCGTCGGCATCGCCCGTCGCCAGAAGGCGGGCCGCCGAGTCCGGCGTATGCCCCCCGGTCGAGATCAGGATGTTGGGCCAAAGCGGGCGGAACAAGGTCGCGCCCTGCGGCTGCTCGCTGCGATCGATCTCGCGCATGCCAACCCCGCTCGCGCGCGGCTCGACCAGATGGATGAAGGCAAGGTCAAGCGCCGCCAGACTTTTCACAACATGGGTATAGAGGGTCATCGGGTCGTCTTCATGGGTGTCGGACGCGATGCCATAGGGTGACAGACGGACACCGACGCGATCGGGGCCGACAATCTCGGCCACTGCCACGCAAATCTCGGTAAGCAACCGGGTCCTGTTCTCAAGCGAGCCGCCATAGCGATCGGTCCGCTGATTGGTGCGGGCCTGCAGGAACTGCTCCAGCAGATAACCATTGGCGCCATGGACCTCGACCCCGTCAAAGCCGGCGGCCAGGGCGTTGCGCGCACCCAGGCGAAAGGATTCGATCAGGGCCGGAATTTCTTCGATATCGAGGGCACGAGGGGTCTCGAACGGCACGCGCTCCCCGGCGGCGTTGGCGATTTCACCGGCGGGCCGTACGGCAGAGGGCGCGACCGGCAGGGCACCGCCCGGCTTGGTCGAGGAATGACCAATCCGCCCGGCGTGCCAGAGCTGCAGAAAGATGATCCCGCCCTTGGCATGAACGGCATCAGTGATGCCACGCCAACCGGCGACCTGCACGGCGGTCTGGATACCGGGCACGTCAGGATAGGGCCTCCCCATGGGATCAACCCAGGTCGCCTCGGCGATGATCAAGCCGCCCGGTGTGGCACGCTGGCCGTAATATTCGGCGTTGAGCGCGTCCGGCGCATTCTCGGGCGCCGCCGCGCGCATCCGCGTCAGCGGCGGCATGACGATCCGGTGCGCCAGAGTGTAGGGCCCAAGTTGAAGCGGTGTGAACAGCACGTCAGGCGTCATGATCGGGTTCCAGGCAGTACAAGGGAGCGGCAAGAGCCTCGGCGAGGGGTAACCTTGCCCCGGCACATTATACCAAGCAGTCTGTGCTACCACAGAGGTCGTGTCGGAAGTCAGACTGTATCGCCGGGACCGCCGCTGGTGATGCCACGGCACGGTCGATAACCTCTGCCGCCCAGCCGATCGACCTTGACGCATCTGTCAGGGCATCAATATTGGCAGTCGGGCATCCAGCAGCGCGCCGGAACGGATCGCAGAGCCCCGATAGGAAAGCCCTCTTGCCCTGGTACAATCACAAGCGATCCGTCGCGGCGGCCCCTGACGCTCCGGGATTTCGTGGCGAGCGCCATCGAAAGGACAACCCGGCGACCCTGATCGATGGCCCGATCGGCGCGACGCTGCTGCTTTTTTCACTGCCAATTCTGGCCACCAATGTGCTGCAATCGTTCAACGCCTCGATCAATGCGGCATGGATCGGGCATCTTCTCGGCGCCGAGGCCCTGAGCGCCAGCGCCAACGCCAACGCCCTGCTGTTCATGCTGCTCAGTGCCTGTTTTGGCCTCGGCATGATGGCCAGCATCCTGGTCGCGCAAAGCCTGGGCGCGCGCGATATCGATCACGCGAAGCGGGTCATTGGCACCGCCGCCGTCTTCTTCGCCGGGGTTTCATTGGCCATGGCGATCATCGGCGCCACACTCGCCCCGACGATCCTGCGTCTGATGCATACGCCCCCGGATTCCCTCCCGCTCGCTGCCGCCTATCTGCGGGTCATCTTCGTCGCGCTGCCGGGCATGTATCTTTATTCGCTGCTGACGATGGTGCTGCGGGGCGCCGGGGATTCGCGCACGCCTTTTGCCTTCATGCTGGTATCCGCCGCGCTCGATGTTGGGCTCAACCCGCTGTTGATCCTCGGCATCGGACCCTTTCCCAGGCTCGGCATCGCCGGTTCGGCGCTGGCGACCCTGATCTCTCAGTGGGTGACCCTTGCCGCCCTTGTCTTCTGGCTCTATCGCAGCAACAACATGCTCTCGCTCAGGGGGGCGGAGTTGCACTACCTGCGGATCGCCCCCCGTATCCTCGGGACATTGATCGGCAAGGGCGTTCCCGTGAGCTTGCAGGTCATTGTGATGTCGTTTTCGCTGATCATGATGATCAGCCTGGTCGATCGTTACGGCTCCCAGACCGTTGCCGCCTATGGCGCCTGCTTCCAGCTCTGGAACTATATCCAGATGCCCGCCTTCGCTGTCGGCAGTGCCTGCTCCTCCATGGCAGCACAGAATATCGGTGCGGCACGCTGGGACCGGGTGAATCGAATAGCCTTGATCGGCTCGGGCTATAACATACTGCTGACGGGTGTCCTGGTCGTGTCGGTAACCCTGGTCGATCGCGATGCCTTCATGTTCTTTCTCGGCGATGACCAGGGGGCGATCGATATCGCCCGTCATATCCATCGCATCGTATCCTGGTCGTTCATGCTTTTCGGGATCACCTTTGTCCTCGCCAGCGTCGTTCGCGCCGCAGGCGCCGTGCTGGCCCCCCTGCTGATCATGATCATTGCCTTCGTCTGCCTGCGCGTGCCTGCGGCAATCGCGATGACTCCGATGCTGGGCGCGGATGCCGTCTACTGGGCGTTCCCCATCGGCTCCGGCGCGTCGCTTCTGATGACCGCCGCCTATTACCGCTATGGCGGATGGCGCGTAAATCGGTCGATCAACGGTCTGTTGACTCCCAAGAACCAACCAACCTGAACGTGACGCAGAAAATACCCGTCATACGAGAAAAATAATTTCTCATGTCCAAATAGTTGTGAGACCATGCTCTCGATTATCGCGTCAAGGACGCTTGAAAGGTCGAGAGAGTTCCAAAATGTCTGATTCCCGACCCCCCCGATTTTCATCAGAAGCGCATCTTCCATCCACTTTCGAGGAACGGGGCGCGTCGGTTGCGTTTACCACCCCAGGGCTCGCTGGTGCACGAATCAGAGCGGACGACCGCCACGGATTGACGGTCCTGCTCAAGAATTTCGCGGGATCCACGGCGACCTACGCCGTTCCGGTCGGCTCCCTGTTTGAGGTGATCTCGACGACCGTTCACGACAAGGCGCTGATCGAAGCAATCCAGGTTGCAAATGCCCGCAGCCCGAGCGCCATCCGCCGCGAGACGATACGCGTCATGGCCCTGGGCTTGGCCGGTCCGGACGGCAAAGACAGAGCGAACTCAATCATCGAAGCGGATAATCACTTCCGCGCCGATCTCGAACAGATCGTGCTTATTTCGACGCTTAAAGCCGTCAACGCCGACATGACGAAATTTGCCAGTATCGATTTCAAGAATTCCCAGGCCATCCAGGCGTTGAAGAAGCATCTTTATGAGCTTTTGAGCCCCCTGGGGATGGGACCGGAGCTTATCGACAGCCGACTTGCCGATCTTTCTGATGCGTTGAGCTTCATCGGGTTTCCCCATGAAGGCATGTATGGACGGCTCCGGAATGTCATCGTTGAACTCAGGGATTTTGAGAAAAAAATGGGATACAAGGCGGGCGCCACCAATGCCGAATTCGGCATGGTGTTCGATTTCGCTGCAAAGACCGCGAAACAAAATCTTTCTGTCTCGGATCCGATCGTGAAAACGATGGACAGCCTGCTGGCCGATCTGGCGTTCCTGATGAAGAATTGGGACGCGAAATTTCCCGTTATCTTAAAAAGCGCTGACAGACTGTCATGGCTCCTTGACGGGTGGGAATCTGTCTTGGCCTTCGCTGCAAATTGCGACAATTGGGATGGCGAGACTATTTGGGAAAATACGGAAATCTTGGCGTCCATGCTTCCGATGGTCCCGCGCGCCGAAGCGCTCACCGAATCGGAAGAGCAGGTCGACATGAATTTGATGGGCTCGCGCGTTCGGATAAAGGCTCTTCATAATTGGAAGGATGGCAAGCCAGACCCCGATATGGTGAAAAGAATGGAATTCGCAAAAACCAGTATGAGGGATAACGGCGCTTCCATTCCAAAGCCAAAAAGATCTTTGGGCCCCAGCGAGGTCGAGTGGAAATTGTCCGGTCGATAATCGTCGACCAGGCTTGAAGATATCCCCCCGGCGGCGCGGCGGCGCTGAACGGAATATTGCGACCTCCCTAACCAGATGAATCACTGGCCGGATCGTACGTGTCGTTCTATCAAGGACGTCTGCGCCGTTTCGTGACGCGAATGCCTGGCACTGGGCGCGACCGGCTATGCATCATGGGAGACATGATTTGACGGACCCTCGCATCCCAGACAACACAACGGGCCAGCTTCATCGTGTGGTGATCGTCGGCAGCGGTTTCGGCGGGCTGTGCATGGGGGCACGACTCAAGCAAGCCGGGATCGATGATTTCGTCATCCTGGAGAAGGACGCCGAACTCGGCGGGACGTGGCGCGTCAATGATTATCCTGGTGCCGCCTGCGATGTGCCCAGCCATCTCTACTCCTTTTCCTTTGCCCAGAGCGCGCGTTGGACACGAAAGTTTCCGTCGCGCGACGAGCTTTGGGCCTATACGCGTGACGTCGCCGCGCGCTGCGGGCTGATCCCGCATATCCGCCTCGCCAGTGCGTTTAAGGGCGCGGATTACGACGAAGCGGGCGGATTCTGGCGTATCCACACCAGCCAGGGCGAGATCACATCGACCTTCCTGGTGCTGAGTACCGGCGCGCTTGGCCGCCCGCTGATCCCGGAAATTCCGGGTCTCGCCCGTTTCCAGGGCACGATATTTCATTCAAGCCGTTGGGATCATAGCTTCGATCCGCGCGGCAAGCGGGTTGCCGTGATCGGTACCGGTGCCAGCGCCATCCAGATCGTTCCCGAAATCGCCCCCGCCGTGGCCCAACTCGACCTCTATCAGCGTACGCCGCCCTGGGTGCTGCCACGGCCTGACCGCGCTATCACGCCGATCGAACAATTCCTGCTGGCGCGGGTCAAGCCGCTGCAATGGCTGTATCGTTTCAAGACCTATCTGCAATACGAGAGCCGCGCCCTCGCCTTTGCCTATTGGCCGCAACTGGGCGCACCCGCCCGCGCCCAAGCGCTCGCCCATCTGCGCAAGCAGGTCGCGGACCCGGTCTTGCGGGCCAAGCTGACACCGTCCTACGCGCTTGGCTGCAAGCGCGTGCTGCTGATGAACGACTATTACCCGGCATTGACGCGGCCCAACGTCCATCTCGTCACCGAGGGCATTCGCGAGATCACGCCGGAGGGTATCGTCACTAACACGGGCGAGACACGCGCCGTCGATGCCATCGTCCTCGGCACCGGTTTCGATGTCGAGCACTGCCTGGGACCGGTCGCGGTGCGCGGGCGCGGTGGGCGGAGCCTCGTCGACTCGGCGGGCGATGGCGGGCTTGAAGCCTACAAGGGCAGCGCGATCGCCGGTTTCCCCAATTGTTTCATGATCACCGGACCGAATACCGGGCTTGGCCATAACTCGATGATCTACATGATCGAGTCCGGCGTCGCCTATGTCCTCGACGCGATCCGGCAACAGCAGCGGGACGGCTGGCGTTCGGCGGAGATCAAGGCGGATGTCCAGTCCGCCTACAACGCCGATCTGCAGCAACGCCTGAAACGCTCGGTCTGGGCGACCGGCTGCAAGAGCTGGTATCTCGACCATAACGGCAAGAACACAACGCTTTGGCCGGGCTTCACCTTTGTCTACCGCTGGATTACCCGGCGCTTCGACGCCGCCAATTACATCATCGAACGATCCTGAACGGCGCATTCTCCATGCAGGACACGGCCCTTCTCATCATCGACATGCAGCGGGATTTCTGTGACCCGGCGGGATATGCCGCCCAGGCCGGGATCGACGCCTCCAGGCTCTCAAGCCCGATCCCGATCCTGCAGGCACTGATCCCGCGCCTGCGTGCCGCCGGGGTCATGATGATCTACACCCGTGAGGGCCATCGCCCGGATCTGTCGGATTGTCCGCCCTATAAACTGGCCCGCGCGCATGCGGCGGGTGCACCCATCGGGGCGCAAGGGCCGCTCGGCCGCTTGCTGATCCGGGGTGAGGCCGGTCACGACATTGTGCCGGAGCTTTACCCCGAAGCCGGTGATATCATCATCGACAAGCCCGGCTACAGCGCCTTTCACGGCACTGATCTTGAAGCAATCCTGCGGGCTCAAGGTATCACGCGGCTTCTATTCTCGGGTGTCACCACCGATGTCTGCGTCCACTCAACCCTGCGCAGCGCGATCGACCGTGGCTACGACTGTGTCACGATTGCTGACGCCACCGCGTGCTGCGACGACGCCGTCCAGGAGGCGATGATCCGGGTCGTCCAGGGCGAGGGCGGGATTTTCGGTCGCGTCACCACCAGCGTCGCCCTGCTCTCGGCGCTGGCAGGGGACTGATTATGCCGCCGGGCTGTCGACCAGGCCATACCGGCGGACCAACGCATCGCGACGGCCCGGCTGGAAATTGATCCGGCTGGGATCGCGGTTGACCGCCTTCAGCAGCAGCGGATCCATGACCCTGAACCAGAGCGGCGGCAGATAAGAGACCAGGAACATGCCGAAATAGCCGTTGGGCAACTCCGGCACGTCCTGAAAATGCCGCAGCGACTGATAGCTGCGCATCGGATGGGCGTGATGATCGGAGTGTCGCTGCAGATGGAACGTCGCCCAGTTCGAGAAGACATGGTTGCTGTTCCAGGAGTGGCGCGGCTCAACCCGTTCCAGCCTGCCATCGGCAAGGCGGCGGCGCAGCAGGCCGTAATGCTCAATATAATTGGCGCTGGTCAGTTGAAAATTGGCCCAGAGCGAAATCGCCAGAAGCAGGGGCGGGGCTTGCGGCCCAAGCCAGAATGTCAGCAAAGTCCAATAGATCAAGGTGAGCGCCATGGGCTGGATCACCTGGTTGTCGAGGCTGACGCGCGATTTCCCCTGCCGGGTCAGCCGCGCGGCCTCGATGTCCCAGGCCCGCTTCAGCGCCCCCGGCATTTCCCGCAGGACGAAGGAATAGATCGTCTCCCCCATGCGCGACGAGGCCGGATCCTCCGCCGTTGCGACATCGCGGTGATGGCCGAGGTTATGTTCCACGACGAAGTGTCCGTATCCCGTCGGCACCAGCACAAGCTTGGCAAGCCAGCGCCGCAGCGGGTCCGGCTTGTGGCCCATCTCATGGCCCAGATTAATACAGAACCCGCCAATCGCGCCGGTCGACAGGATCGTTGCCAGCACACCATGAAACGGCAGTTGGTGGCGCGCCAGGAACCAGACGCCAAAGGTGAAAGATAGCCAGACCACCGGGACAACGGCATAGGTGACCAGGCGGTAATAGGGATCGGCCTCGAGCCGCGCAACCGCGCTTTCCGGCGGATTGCTGCGATCCTCACCCAGAACCATGTCGATGATCGGGGCAATTCCATAAAAGAACGCGAGAGGAAGCCAAAGCACCCAATACTGCCCGCTCACCAGCGACAGCACCGGCGCGATGCCGATCGAGGCGGGAACCAGGATCGACACCAGCCAGGCATGACGCTTGCGGTCGCGATAGGGCGCGTCGGCGGCGGTATCGGCGGCATGGGCCATGAGGTTGCATTCTCCGTGGGGTCAGGCCCACATTATATTGATCCTGGGCCAATTTTACCAAGGCGGACGACACCGGGTCCGTATATTTTGCCGTGAACCAACTAAAAATATCGGCGTGATCGCCGATCCCGAACCGAGGAGCCCTGCCATGAGCCGCCCCATCAACCGCATCGCCGTCATCGGTACTGGCGTCATCGGCGCGAGTTGGGCGGCGCTTTTCCTGAGCCGCGGCCTCGAGGTTGTCGCCACGGATCCGGCGCCGGGCGCCGAAGAACGACTGCGTTCGATGGTGGATGGCTTCTGGCCGGCCCTGAACCGGATCGGCATGGTCGACGATGCCTCGGTCGCCAGACTACGCTTCGAGCACGATCTGGCCCGGACGGTTTCCGGGGCTGATTTCATTCAGGAAAACGGGCCCGAGCGCGTCGATATCAAGCGCACGCTCCTGGCTGAGATCGACGCCGCCGCCGATCCCGATGTCATCATCGCGACCAGTTCCTCGGGCATCCTGATCAGCGCCATTCAGGACGCGGCCAGGCATCCCGAACGCGTCCTGCTCGGCCATCCGTTCAATCCGCCGCATCTGATCCCGCTAGTCGAGGTGGTGGGCGGCAAGCTTACCAGCCAGGACGCAATCGATACGGCGATGGCGTTCTATACCGTGATCGGCAAGAAGCCGATCCATATTCGCCGCGAGGTTCCCGGCCATGTCGCCAATCGTCTGCAGGCAGCGCTTTGGCGCGAGGCTTTTCATCTGCTGGAGCAAGGTGTCGCGAGCGTTGCCGATATCGACACCGCGATCGCCCATGGCCCCGGCCTGCGTTGGGCGTTGCTGGGGCCGTTCCTGAACCTGCATCTTTCAGGCGGTGCTGCGGGAATTGGCCACACGATCGATCATCTTGGGCCGCCGATTGAAAGCTGGTGGCAGGATCTCGGCGCCCCCACCCACTTCTCCTCGCCCCTGCGCGCCCAGGCGATCGCCGGCATCGCTGCGGAACTGGCGGCGTATGACTTTCCCGAGACCGTGCGCCAGCGTGACGAGGCGCTGATCTCCCTGCTCGCGCTCAAAACCGCCTCCGAGCAACTGCCATAGGAAACCCGTTCTCTCACCTGAAGGGCGGAGAAGGACTTAAAGGTACAGCCCGCGATAATGCCCTGCCCAGGGCGCCGCCGCCTCGAGCTGTGACGCGAGGCGGAACAATCCCGCCTCATCGCCGAAGCGGGTGACGATCTGGACGCCGATCGGCAGCCCGGCCTCGGTCCAGGACAGCGGTATCGACGCGGCGGGCTGGCCGGTGACGTTGAAGGTCGTCGTGAAGGGGCAGAAGGCGGCCAGCGCGGCGGTCGCGGCGAGGCCCCGGGTGGTGTCGATCGTGCCGAGCGGCGGCGGCAGGGTCGCGAGGCCGGGAGTGATCAGCGCGTCGTAGTTGGCGAAGAACGCGCCGACCTTGCGACCGGTGTGATGGATCGCCTCGATCGTGTCGTAATAGGCGGTGGCGTCGATCCCGGCGGCGTGCTGGTGCAGGGCCCAGCTCAGCGGCTCGACATCCGCCTCGATGATGGAACGGCCGAGTTCCTTGCTCCGTCGCGTCAGCATTGAGCGCACCCAGACTGCGCACACCGTACCCAGAAGTTCGAACATCTCCTCGACCCGGATCGGCAGGGCCGCGATCTCGACATGATGGCCGAGCGATTCGCACAATCGGGCCGCGTCCTCGGCGGCGCGGGCACAGACAGGATCGGTCTTCGGCCCGGATGGATACTCCGTCATCAGCGCGATCCGCAGACGACCCGGATCGCGTCCGACCTCGTCGAGAAAGGGTCGCTCGGGTGGCGCCACGGCGTAAGGGTCGCCGATTTCGGGCCCGTGGCTGATATCGAGCAGGGCAGCGCTATCGCGGACGCTGCGGGTGACGACATGCTGCTGCAGCAGGCTTTGCCAGCCCTCGCCGGCGATCGGGCCCGACGGCGTGCGGGCGCGGGTCGGCTTGAGGCCGAAGACGCCGCAAGCGGCGGCGGGGCAGCGAATCGAGCCACCGCCATCGCTCGCCTGGGCCGCCGGGACCACGCCGGTCGCCACCGCCACCGCCGATCCACCCGACGAACCACCCGCGCTCAGTTGCGGGTCATAGGGGTTGCGGGTCGGGCCGGTGACGACGGGCTCGGTCGTGCCGACCAGGGCGAATTCCGGCACGTTGGTCTTGGCGAAGACGTTGAAGCCGGCGTCGAGATAGCGCTGGGTCAGCGTGTCGCTCTGCTGGGCGATGCGGTCGCGATAAAGCCTGCAGCCCCATCCTGTCGGTGCACCGGCCCAGTCATTTGTGTCCTTCATCAGAAAGGGCACGCCGGCAAACGGCCCACTGACCCGCCCCGCCACGGCGCGCGCCCGCTCGTAATCCCTGTAAACGGCAATATTGAGCCCGGGGTCGAGCGTTTCGAGCCGCGCTATCGCTGCCTCCAGCGCCTCGGCGGCAGAGACCTGCCCCGACCGGATCAAAGCGGCGAGGGCAACGGCGTCGTAATTACGGTATTCCGGAAAAACACTCATGAGCGGACTCCTGGCGCGAAGCGGCGGCGTTGACAATTGCGTCGCCGCAACCGAGCCTGCCTGCGAGGCCTTATGAAATACAAGGAATTCGCATGAGCAACCCACCCGTCGTCCTCATCACCGGCGCACTCGCCGGAATCGGTCGCGCAACCGCCTTCGGCTTCGCCCGCACGGGCGCCTCGGTCGTGGTCTCGGGCCGACGACCGGCGGAGGGTGCAAGCCTCGTCGCCGAACTTGAACAACTGGGCGTGTCCGGGCTTTTCGTCCAGGCGGATGTGCGTCACGAGGACGAGGTGCGCAATCTCATCGACCAGACCGTCGCGCGCTTCGGCCGCCTCGATATCGCCGTCAACAATGCCGGGGTCGAAGGCCGGGCGGGGATGCTGACCGACCAGACGGTCGAAAACTACACCGATATTTTTGAGACCAACGTGCTCGGCGTCATCCTGAGCCTGAAGTATGAGCTGCGGGTGATGCAGGCGCAGGGGTTTGGCAGCATTGTGAACATCTCGTCCTCGCTCGGTCGCATGGGTTTTGCCGGCGTCGGCGTCTATGGCGCCAGTAAATTCGCGGTCGAAGGGTTGACGCGTTCAGCCGCGCTGGAGGCCGCACCCTTCGGCGTCCGGGTCAACGCGGTGGCTCCCGGACCCGTCGATACCGGCATGATCGACCGGTTGAGCGGCTCCGAGGAGGCCAAGGCCGGATTTGCCCAGATGATCCCCGTCAAACGCATCGGCCTGCCCGAGGAGATCGCCGAAACCATCGTGTTCGTCGCTTCGGCCAAGGCACCCTACCTCACCGGGCAGTCGATTGCCGTCGATGGCGGCCAGACGGCCTGATTCTCAAGTCGGAATCTTGCCCGGAAACCTGACACGGCGAAACGGCCATTGAGCCGCCAGCCAGTGCGAAAAGGCATCAAAAAGCGACCGGTCAAGCCTCGCGTGACTGGCGCGGACCCAGCAATAGGCCTCGGCGTCATAATCGGGGTCGCTGCTGGGATAGATATAGACGCAGCCCAGACAAAGGCTTTCGTCCGGCGAGACAACGGTATAGGCGAACGAGCGCCGCAGCTGAAATTCCTTGTGATGCCAGCCAAGGTCGATCAGATCCTGCTCGAAGCTCAGATCGGGACGGGGCCAGGTCGAGTTTGGGCCGAACACGCCTTGAAGATGCTCAACGCTGCTCATCACCGCGTCGTAATCCTTCACGACATCGCCGATCATGAGCGGCCGCAGCAGGAATTCCGGTGTCTCAAGCCGCTGCGGCACGATGAAATCCTCTGGCACCAACAGGTTCATGCGAAAGCCCTCACGGTGCCGTCACGCCCAGGCGTTGGTGCCATTCCGCGAGCGATTCCTCCGGATAGCCATCGAAATGGAGGTCGCCCGGGCCACCATGTTCGACCGTGACCCAGGGTGCCTTGTCGGCCAGCAGGATATGGGTCAGTGCCGGCGGCACCGGCAAGAGCGTGTCGATGGCCGAGGCGAAGGGATGGACGAGTTCGGGCCATCTCGGGTCCCAGACCCACAATGCCGAGCCGCATCGACAGCAGAAATGCCGCTCGGCCGGGCTGATCGTGACTGCGCAGCCCTCGACGATGCGGGCATGATAGATGGAGACGTGTTCACGGCCTTCGACCGCAAGCGAGCCGGAATCGCCGCCGAGATTGACGGCATAGCCGCCGCCGCCCTGGGTCTTGCGACAGATGCTGCAATAGCAGCGCTGATAGGGTTGCAGCTGCGCCGAATTGAGGCTGAAGCGAACGAGGCCGCAATGGCAGGAGCCTTCCAGTCGCATGATCTCTCTTTCGCCAAGGTTGGTTCCCCCCGGCAACCGGCGGGGCTTCTCGGGCCCTAGTTTGGTCGAACCCGGCGTCCCAGCCAAGCCCTTCGCGACGTCTATCGCCGAGAAGAGCTTGTGATCGCGGTACCAGGACGGCTAACCTGCCGCTGTGACCCTCCAGACCCCGGTGACACGCTTGGCGAGCATGCGACTGACGACTCTCCTTCCCACCCGCCGCCAGTTGCTTACCCGGATCGGCATCGCGGCGGGCAGCGGTGCGATGTATCAGGCGATGACGAGCCTGGGTCACGCCGCCGGGACCGATTTCACCAAGCCGCCCCAGCTTGACGGTACAAGACCCGGAACCAGCGTGATCGTGCTGGGCGCCGGACTGGCCGGAATGCTGGCAGCCTACGAGCTGCGGAAAGCGGGCTACGATGTTCGCATCCTGGAATATCAGGCGCGCTCGGGCGGGCGTAACATCAGTCTGCGCGGCGGCGACACGCTCGTCGAACTTGGCGGCTATCGGCAGAAGATAGATTTCGCGCCGGGCAATTATCTCAACCCCGGACCCTGGCGCATCCCGCATCACCACCGCGCCATCCTGCACTACTGCCAGGCCTTCGGCGTCGCGCTCGAGCCGTTTATCGAGGTCAATCACAACGCCTTTCTCCACACGGCGAAAAGCTTTGGCGGCACGCCGCAGCGCTATCGCGACGTATTGAGCGATTTCACCGGCCACACTGCCGAACTGCTGGCAAAGGCGATTAATCAGAGAGCGCTCGATACGACGATCACAAAGGACGAGAAGCAGGACCTGCTCGACGCGATGCAGGGCTGGGGGCTGCTCGATAAAAATTACCGATATACCGTCGGCAATCTGTCCTCAAGCCGGCGTGGCTTCGCCAAGGCCGAGGGCGGCGGTCCCGAGGGCGCGCCGGTCCCCTCGCCACTGCTGTCGGGCCCTGAGATTATGCGCTCAGGCCTCTGGGAATGGTTGTCGTTCCAGATGACCCACGAAATGCAGACGACGATGTTTCAGCCCGTCGGCGGCATGGACATGATCGGCAAAGCGTTCGCCCGGCAGGTCGCGGGCCTCGTCACCCACCACGCCCAGGTGAAGAAACTGCGCCAGGATGAGCGCGGCGTCACGGTGACCTATCTCGATCACGCCCAGGGCGGTGCCGTCACAGAGGTCACCGCCGATTACTGCGTCTGCACGATTCCGCTTTCGGTGCTGAGCCAGCTCGACATCCAGGTCAGCACGGCGATGCAGCAGGCGATCACGGCGGTGCCCTATCTTTCCTCGGTCAAGATCGGCCTCGAATTCAAGCGCCGGTTCTGGGAGGAGGATGAGGCGATCTATGGCGGCATCAGCTTTACCGACCAGCAGATCACGCAAATCTCCTACCCCAGTCACGGCTACCTCTCGCGCGGACCTGCCGTGCTGCTCGGCGGCTATATGTTCGGCGCGCCCGCTTATGATTTCGCCGGGATGACACCGGAAGAGCGCGTCAAGACCGCGCTTGCCCAGGGCGGCGTGCTCCATAAGCAGTATCGTGACGAATTCCGCGCCGGCGTCGGCGTCGCCTGGAGCCGGATGCCGTGGATCCTCGGCTGCTGCGCCGAGTGGAGCGAGGAAACCCGCCGCGCCCATTATAAAACCCTGACGACGATGGATAACCGCATGGTCATCGCGGGCGAGCACGCCTCTTATGTCGGCTGCTGGCAGGAAGGCGCGCTGCTATCCTCGCTGAATGCCGTAACCCAGTTGCACCAGCGTGCGTTAGGTGCCCGATGATGCGGCTCTTCCTGCCGGCTGCCCTGGCCCTGCTGACCCTGTCGCCCCGTCCGGCCTGCGCCGATGCGGCGAGCGCCGCCGCCGCGAGTTCGGTCAAGATCGACGATGGCGCCGCGATCTACCGGCACGTCTGCCAAGGCTGTCATATGACGGACGGACGAGGCGCGATCGGTGCCGCCGCCTATCCTGCACTCGCCCGTAACAGCAAGCTCGGTGAGGCGGACTATCCAATCACAATGGTTCTCAACGGCCATGGCGATATGCCGTGGTTCGCCGCTATGCTGAACGATAGCCAGATAGCCGCCGTGGTGACCTATATCCGGACCCATTTCGGCAATGACGACAAGCCCCCGATTTCACCCGCCGACGTCGCCGCGCTGCGTCGTCCGTCGCCAACCATGGAGCATTGATCCAACATGAAGAAGCCGATCAACCCGGCCTCGGCCCTGCTGCTCACCGCCGCCCTCGTCGCTGCTTCGAGTGTCAAAGCGCGCGCCGACGGCGTCATCCGCCATCCGATGGGCAATTTCCCCATCTCTTCGGCGGTCGAAGTGCCTGCCGGATACGCAACGATCTATCTGGCAGGCGTCGGCCCTGATCCCGCCGACAAGGCTGTCGACACCGAAGCGCAGACCCGAAGCGAGATCAAAAAACTGGCGACGGAGCTTGCAGGCATGCATCTCGGCCTTGGCGATATTGTCCAGATGCATGTGTTCCTGGTCGCCGACCCAAAGACGGGCAAGATGGATTTTGCCGGTATGATGAAGGCTTACCGCGAATTCTTCGGCACGCCGACCCAGCCGAACCTGCCCGCCCGCGCCGCCTTCCAGGTCACCGCAATGGCCTTGCCGAGCATGCTCGTCGAGATCGAGGCGATCGCCGTCAGAAAGCCCTAGCACGCGGCCTGCGCGGCGCGCCTCTCTTCCGCCACCAAGGGGGGAGCGGGGTTGGATTATCATCGGAGAAAATCATGGCATCCTTGAAAGACAAACGCATCGTGCTGCTCGGCGGCACCTCCGGGCTCGGCTTCGCGACCGCGCAGGCGGCGGGCGCCGAAGGCGCGCAGCTTGTCGTCGCCTCGGGACGGCAGGCGCGGGTCGATAGAGCGGTCTCCCTGCTCCCCGCCGGCACCACCGGCCATGTCTGCGACTTCACCGACGAAGCGCAGATTAAGGACCTATTCGGCCGTATCGGTGCCTTCGATCACCTTGTCTACACAGCGGGCGACGCGCTGCTGCTGGGCGATTTCACCAGCACCAGCATCGCCGATGCAAAGCGCGCCTATGATGTCCGCGTCTGGGGCGCGATGACGGCTGCAAAATACGGCGCACCGCTGATCCGCACAGGCGGCTCGATCGTCCTCACGACCGGGATCGCCTCGCAGCGCCCGTTCAAGGGCTGGGTTGTGCCGTCGAGCCTGCTGGGCGCGATGGAGGGGATGGCTCGCGCGCTTGCCGTTGAACTGGCCCCGATCCGCGTCAACATCGTCTCGCCCGGCGTTGTCCGCACCGAGATGTGGGGCAGCATGCCCGAAGACGCCCGCGAAGCCCTCTTCGCCGATGTCGGTAGCAAACTTCTCACCGGCAAGGTCGGCGAAGCCTCTGAGATCGCGGAGACCTATCTCTATCTGATGAAGCAGACCTACAGCACCGGGCAGATGGTGACGGTCGACGGCGGCGGGGTGCTGGTCTAGGGCGGCAACGGTTGGGCATCGTTAACGCCGCGACAGCGCTTGAAGATCGCTTCAACCGATCCGGAAGCGCTGTATGGGCCACGATTCCAATGTGTTATTCCGCAGCCTGATCGCTCAACAGTTCCATGCTTTTGGCGCCCCGCGTGCTGGCGTGGAGAACCTCGATCCCGACAACATCACCATTGGCATCGAAATCGATCATAACGCCCGGAGCGACCTCCGTGGACCCATCAACAGGAACCTTCTCCGGCGCAAATCGGGCGTAGAAGGCATCCGCCTCCGGGTCGTAGCTGGTGCGCATCATTACCGTACCCTCCGATCCAGATGAAGCGTCACAACGAGAATTCGGCGCCATCGGGGCGATACACAACCTTCGAAATACGATTGTCGCGCTCCGCAATAGCGCGGAATGAATGGGTGACGTCTGTCGTCACGCCGGGCCTCGTCCAGTCTGGCGCCGCTATTGTCGCGATGATCCAGCAAAACTCAATATCAC
>CAIXXC010000166.1 GCA_903923205.1 uncultured Rhodospirillales bacterium
CATGGACCTGCATGCCCATCGCCGTGCGCAGGTCGCGTGACCACAGCTCTTTCAATGATCGCCCACCCCGGCCACGGATGTCGATCTGGGTGATGGCGCCGGTACCGGCGTCGAATCCGGTGGCCAGGATCAGCACATCAAGAGGGTATTCGGCGGATTGCGTGCGAAGCCCGGCCGGGGTGAGTTCCGTGATCGGATCCGCCTTGATGTCGACCAGATGCACGTTTGGCCGGTTGTAGGTTTCGAAATAGCCGTTTTCCAGCGGTACGCGATGGGTGCCGAAGGGATAGGTCGTCGGCAGCAGTTTCGCGGCGGTCTCGGGATTATGGACCCGCACCCGGATCTTGTTGCGCACGAATTCCGACACCTCGGCGTTGGCCTCCGGATCGGAGAGAAATTCCCTGAAACCACCAACCCACATCCGCAACGAGCCGTCAGCCCAGTAGGTTTCGAGGAGGTTCTGCCGCTCTTCGTGGCTGAGATCAGACCACTTCCGGGTATCAAGTTCCCAGTCGAAGCCAACAAAGGTGTGCCAGACCTTTTTCTTCAGCGCCTGGTAGCGCTCGTGCTGGACACGCTTTTCGGCATCGGTGTAGCGCGGGTTGCGGATCGGGATCGCGTAATTTGCCGTGCGCTGGAATACCGTCAGTTCCTTGACCTCCGGCGCGATCGTCTGGATGACCTGGATTCCGGTGGCACCGGTGCCGATCACGCCGACGCGCTTGCCTTCGAGTGGAACGCCCTCCTTTGGCCACCGCGCCGTGTGCACGATCCTTCCCTTGAAGGATTCCTGTCCGGGGAACGTCGGGGCAAGCAGGGCCGTGAGCGGCCCCAGACAGCTGACAACGAAGCGGGCGGACCACGTCTCACCCTTGTCGGTGTGCACAGACCAGCGTTGAGCGGCCTCGTCCCAGTGTGCTGCCGTGACCCGGGTGTTGAGGGTGATGTTGGGGCGCAATGCCAGCTTGTCGGCAACCCAGTTCAGATACCGTTCCGTCTCCGCCTGCGGGGTATAACGCTCCGACCAGTCCCATTCCGCGAGCAGTTCATCGGAGAAGAAGTATTGGTACACATCTGAAGGAGAATCAGTCCGGGCGCCTGGGTAACGGTTCCAGTACCACGTGCCACCCACGCCTGATGCCAGATCCAGGATCTGCGCGTTCAGCCCCTGTTTGCGCAAGAGATGCAATTGGTAGAGGCCTGCAAAGCCGGCGCCGATGATGATGGCGTCGACGCTATGCTGCGTGTTCTGAGCTTCCTGGACCGGCATCGAAATCCTCCTACGTCGCTTTGTTAATTCATTTCCTGGGAAGAAATGATGGTTTGGTTTCCGTCGCCCTGACGCGGCGATACGTTTCCTATCAAGCCAGAGAGCATGAGCGACCAAACGATTTTCTTTCGCATTGGCGCCGACCTAACATTGATTTGAATCAATTGCACCAGTGACATGTCCACAAAGCGCAGAGCCTGCTGTTAGATTTGCCTCGTATCCACGCGATAAAGTTGGTGCACGCGCGACAGCGCGGAAGTTTGAACCTGGTTCCCGGTCCCGGGCATTCTTCAATCCAAGGAAGGCCATTCGTTAAAATGCCATTGCCGTGCCTATAGGCGATGTTTCAATCTTTCAGGCATCTTGTAGGGTCCAGTCGTAGCGGACATAGAGCTCCGCATCCGCGCGACCGGTCGCTGGCTCGAATGTTAGCACTAGAGTGTCCTTCACGGCAAAAATCGAGTCATTGTCAATATATGGGCAATCCCGGTCGTAGAGTTGAGAGATGATGCTCCGCTTGCCCTCGGCACCGACGATCAGATGGAGATGCGCAGGCCGCATTGGATGCCGGTGCAGCGCCTGCAGCAACACCCCACCGATGCCATCATCGGGGATCGGGTAGGCGGTGGGTCTCAGGCATTTAAAGGCGTAGTGCCCGTTCGCGTCTGTGGTGAACAGGCCGCGAAGGTTCGTGCCGGATTGCGCCGGGTCCTGGATGTCGTAGAGGCCATCGGTGCCGGCCTGCCAAACGTCGAGAGTCGCGTCTGCGATCGGATGGCCCGAGGCATCGCGGACATAACCTTCCATGTAGGTGACCTGCCCGTCAGCGTCGCCTTGGATGATGGACCCGCCGAGAGGCAGACGCGGCGCTGCGGGTTGATACATGGGCCCCAGTATCGCCGTCTGGGGACCGCCATTGGGGCTGATCATATCGACCAACACCTCGAGCCCGAGGATGTTGGCGCTCAGAAGGAACTCATTGCGGGCATCGCTGGAAATCTTGCCGGCCTGGACGAGGAGACCGCAGATCGAAACCAATTCATCGAGCGTCAGTCCGGTCTCGAGGATGAAGGCGTGAAGATGGCGGATACCGGACTCGATGAGTTGTCGTGTTCTGGGATCGGCCTTCGACGATGTTGCGTTTACGACCATGTCGGTGAATCTGTCTGCCGCAAGCCGATCCATGCCTACCCCTCGCATCTATTCTGGAACTTTCTCGGTTGATCCGGAGCCGTGTATATCCGGCGTCAAGAGCTTGCCGTCTGCTCCTGGTCGCCTGCCAGCGGATCTTCGGCGATCCGGGCAGCAATTTTGGTTGCGAAACGCTCGATCAGCTCTTGTAACTCGTTCTCGGCCACGACGGATGCCGCTGCAGCGGCAGGAAACCATCGCTGTTCGCGCTGATCCATTTCAGGCCAGCGTTTATGTTGCCGTTTCACCAACAAGGGGAAGACTTTCACCTCGCACAACGAGGCGGCTACGTCGTCGTCTAGCCGCTTTTCATAACGGAACGTTCCGATTGACCGTCCTGCAGTCTTGCCGCGCACGCCAGCCTCTTCATAGGCTTCCCGAGCGGCCGATTTCGACGGGGTCAGCTTCTTAATCGGCCAACCTTTTGGAATCACCCAGCGCCCAGTGCCGCGAGACGTCACCAGCAGAATTTCTACCGTGCCGGCTTCCGTCAGGCGGTAGGGTAATGCGCCATATTGTTGCCGAACTGCGCGGCTGTCGTTATTGAGCATGCTGGTACTTTTCTTAAGGGGCATGGTTCCAAGACCATGCCCACTGTTCGTCGGCCATCTCGGTATCTTGCTTGCTGGCATGGCCGCTTGATAGAGCTAATCCAAGGGGTAGTCCCCGCGAATACCCAGCATCGCCCCTGCCGACGCGACATGGCTCCCGCCGATAGACAGCGCGCGTTGTCTGGAACCTTGACGCCTCGGTCGCGGATGCACGCCCAGGCGGCACTGGTCGGGCAATTGTTTACCCATCGTTAGTACTCCCAAGATATCAACTTTCGAGTGCAGCGAACGGCTTAGAAAATGAATAATTTGCCGGAAAAGTCCCGCCTCAGGATACTCATCGCCGATGACGCCTCGTTCTGGCGGACCTTGTTGCATGATTTTATGCAGTCATTCGGGGTTCAGGAAATTCGTGGCGTCGGAAGCATAGGCCATGCGTGGGAAACCCTGCAGGAGTTCCGGCCACATATGTTCATCTGTGACTGGCAGATGAACGACGGTTGCGGCCTCGATCTGGTCAAGAGAGTTCGTCATGCCAAGGATAGCCCCAATCGTTTCATCAACGTGATGATGGTGACGTCCTTCAGCGAGGAGCATCGCGTCCACCTCGCGATGGATGCCGGAATCAACGGCTATATTGCCAAACCATTCACCGCTGGGGACTTTCTGCGCAAATTTATCCACTGTATGAAAGACCGGCGCCCCTTCGAGGTTTCCGAGTCCTATTCCGGACCTTCGCGATCCGCACAATTGGCGGGCGCCGGCTCGTCTGCGTCTGCCTGATTATCCCTGTTGCCCCGAGAAGAAACGATGACACAACGCCTGCCTGACGAGGAAGACCGCGGCCCATCCCAGATTATTGAGGTGCCAGCGAGCGCAAGGCCGCCGCTGGGGACAGGCGGTCGGATAAGCTATGACACAGCGCTGCGACGTGCCGAAGCGGCGCTCAGTAACATCATCGCCTCGCAACAAAGCGAGTTCGACAGCCTCATCCGCGAACTCGTGACGGCTGTTGCCGGGTTGAGCAACCCGATCGAGGCTGATAGTGCCGCTAAGCTCCTCAATATCGCGAATGACTTTCGCGGGATCGCAGCGCCGCTCGGCGCGCCGCTCGTTGGTGAGATCGCCAATGCGATCCACGGCGTTCTCGAAGACATGAGGTTGGGGCCAGATAAGACGGCGAAACTGATCCAGATGTTATTGCAAACGCTGCGGATCGCTCACGAGGCAATCATCGCCAATAATGCGGTCGATCGCGAGAAGGAGATGCTACAGGTGTTGCAACACGTTCGTGAACTCACGAAAAAGAAATAATGGAACGGCCTTAACGCGTATCTGGGCCGTGATCCTTTGAGTTGTCAGTATCTTTCTGGATCGGAGCCAACAGACGCTAGGGCGATGATGGCCCGCCCGTGATCCAAATGGGCATTTCCTCTTAAATCCTAGGGCGCTAAGGTGGAGAAACGTTGCGAGCTCGGTTGAGCTTCATCAAATAAAAATAAA
>CAIXXC010000167.1 GCA_903923205.1 uncultured Rhodospirillales bacterium
TGGCCGGAATGACGCGTGCCCAAATTGCTGATCCGCATCTGGTTGAGAAGCTGAGCAGCGGCCGCGAGGCCGAAATACGGCCATGCGTGGGCGCGACGCACTGTCAGTCGGCCTATCGGCCATCCTGTCTGCACAATCCGGTAACTGGTCGGGAACTGACCCTGCGGCATGTCACTGAAAAGACCAGCGGCTCAGCGCGCGACGTGGTTGTAATCGGAGGCGGTCCCGCCGGGCTGGAAGCGGCTCGCATTTGCGCCGAGCGCGGGCATACCGTCTCGCTCTATGAGGCGGGTGCCTCACTTGGCGGCCAGATTCGCATTGGAGCATCAGGCTCCTGGCGGCGAGATCTCATGGGCATCGTTGATTGGCGCGTTGCAGAACTCCAACGCCTGGGCGTTGCGGTGCAAACCAATCGGTACATGGACGCGTCTGATATTGCAGATCTCAACCCTGATGTAGTGATTTTGGCCACAGGCGGCTTGCCACAGATAGACATCCATGAGGGAGTTGAATTATGCGTGAGCACCTGGGATGTCCTGAGCGGGCATACGCCGCTTACCGGTGAGGTGCTTGTCTACGACGGCACGGGCCGGCATCCCGGTCCTTTGGCCGCAGAACGCGCCCACGAAGCCGGGACGCAGGTGACCTATGTCTCCATTGACGGCCAGCTCTCGGAGGAACTGACCTATGTGGAACGGTTCCGATGGAAAAAGCGCTTTCTCGAGCTCGGGTTGCGACCGATATTCGAGAGTCGGCTCGTTTCCGTGCGACGCAAAGGGAATCGGTTGCAAGCAACTTTTGTCAACGAAATATCGCGAAAAGAAAACAGCGCGATCGGAGACCAGGTCGTGGTTGAACAGGGAAGCATTCCGGTGGACGACGTTTATGCCGAATTGCGTCGACAGTCAGCGAACGACGGGGTCATCAACCTGGACGCTCTGGTGGAGATCAGGCCGCAGCCACGGCTACGGGAAGGAGACTTTGAACTTTATCGCATTGGAGACGCAATCTCGAGCCGCAATATTCACGCAGCGATGCTTGATGCTGTCCGCCTTTGCAGCGCGCTTTGACCAAATAACGCGCAGCGCAAAAAGCAAGAGGTAATGTCGCGTGCGCCGCGTTGACGCGGCGCAGGCGTGGCCGCTCTAGTGGCTGGCGTCGACGGCGTCAGCCAGGGCTTTTAGCGATGAAAAATGGAAGTCGGGCTTTGTCATGCAAGCCGGCACGGGCGTGCCGCCAAAACCAGCCATCCCCTGACGCCGTTCGATCCAGCAAACGGAGTAGCCCAGATCACGCGCGACGCCGATGTCGTGATATTGACTCTGGGCAACATGCAGAATTTCGCTAAATTTGTAACCGTGTGCCGCTTGCCGCCCACGGTTGTACGCAAAAAACTGCGGATTCGGTTTGTCGCAACCTGTGTCATCAGAGCTAATGCTATCGTCAAACGGGTCTCCCATCGCATGGGCATAGCAGGATAGTGCAACCCGATCCGCATTGGTCATCGCGACCAGCCTGAAGCGCTTGCGCAAGCGCTTTAGCGCTTCGTTGGTATCCGCATATGGTTGCCAGCGCAAAACATCCAACTGGAATGCGTCAGCCGAGATTTTATCCTGCGCAAGACCAAGCTCCTTGGCAA
>CAIXXC010000168.1 GCA_903923205.1 uncultured Rhodospirillales bacterium
GGCTTCCGCCTGATCAAGGCGATCGGCATCCGTACCCCGTAACACTAGGCTCGTGGCCGGACCATCATTCGTCCACATCGGGTAAGAGCCAATCTCAATGTCGGTCCAGCGGTTCTGAATCGCCTCCAGATCAGCGGCGATGGTGCCTTCCGGCAGGCGGCAGTTGACGGTACGTGTCAAAACTGATGCCCCACCGATCAGGTGCTGCCGGAGTGAGCGAAACATCGCTCGCGCGATCGCGGGGACACCGGCTAGAACAAAGACATTATCGATCTTGAATCCGGGTGCCGCCGAGATCGGATTATCAATGAGCGTTGCGCCGTCTGGGATATGCGCCATGCGGAGCCGTGCCTCATTGAGCGGCGTATCGCCGTAGCGTGCCTGAAGCAGGGCGCGGGCTTCTTCGTTCAGCAAGAGTTTGACGCCAAACGCTTGCGCTACCGAAGCAGCGGTAATGTCATCATGAGTCGGGCCTATACCACCTGTAGTGAAGACATAATCGAAATGCGCCCGGGCATCGTTGATATTGGTGATGATTGTCTCGGTGATATCCGGGATAACGCGTGCCTCACGAAGTCTTACACCCGCTTCATTGAGAGCACCGGCTAGGAATGCAATATTACTGTCCTGGGTCCGCCCCGACAGGATCTCGTTGCCGATAACAATAACGCAGGCCGTGAAGACCCTCTCGTCGGATGTCGCGATGATTGGCTGTTCCATGCCTTATTCACTCCTGAACCTGGCTGGCAACCTAAGACGCACGGCGTCGCGCCGCAAGTCTTCGCGCGCCGCCGTGGTCACGCGCACTAATAGGCGTATTCTGTGTAGGCCGGATCGACCGAACCGGCCCATCGACCATGGTAATTCGCCAGCAACTCTTCGGCGGGGGTCTGACCTGACCGCGCGATCTCGAACAGCGGGTCGAGGAACAGGGACTCATCATCAGTGTGGGCGGTCTGGCGTCGCCGATTTTTGAGGCCCATCCGTGAGATTTCAAGCACCTGAAGCGCTACCTGCTGCAGGGTCGACTTGCGGAAAGGAGTCTTCAAAGCCTGACGCGGCACCGAATCGCGAAGGCTCATCATCTCTTCTATTGTCCAGTCGCGGATGAGATCGCTCGCGGCATCCAGTGCAGTCTGATCGTAAAGGAGGCCCACCCAAAGCGCGGGGAGCGCGCAGAGGCGCCGCCACGGCCCGGCGTCAGCACCCCGCATCTCCAGGAATTTCTTTAGACGCACCTCGGGGAAAGCCGTTGTCAGATGGTCGGACCAATCTCCAAGATGAGGCTTCTCGCCTGGATAGGCGGGCAACTTGCCGGCGATAAAGTCCCGGAACGATTGTCCGGCGGCATCAATATAGCGTTCATCGCGATAGACGAAATACATGGGGACATCGAGCATGTAATCGACGTACCGCTCGAACCCAAAACCAGGTTCAAAGACGAACGGCAGCATGCCGCAGCGATCCGGATCGGTATCCGTCCAGATATGGCTGCGATAGCTCATGAAACCATTCGGCTTGCCGCCGGAGAAGGGTGACGCTGCGAACAGCGCTGTTGCGATTGGCTGCAGCGCCAGACTGGTGCGGAATTTCTGCACCATGTCGGCTTCACTGGAGAAGTCGAGATTGACCTGGACCGTACACGTCCGATGCATCATGTCGAGCCCGAGATTGCCGACTTTGGGCATATAGCGCCGCATGATCTCGGAACGCCCCTTGGGCATCGGTCGCATGTCGTCTCGGCTCCAATCCGGGGTGAAGCCCAATCCTATCATGCCAACGCCAAGGTCGTTGCCGATCGCACGGACTTGCTCAAGATGGCTGCCAACCTCGTGGCAGGTCTCGTGGATCGTCTCCAGCGGCGCCCCTGACAGTTCAAACTGACCGGCTGGCTCCAGGGTAATCGATGCCTTGTTCTTGACCAGCGCGAGCAGACGGTCTCCTTCATAAAGAGGCTCCCAGCCGTAGCGGTCGCGAAACGCCTCGAGCATCGTGCGGATACCATCCGGTTCCTCGTAGGAAATGGGCCGGTGGCTGTCCAGGCGGAACACGAATTTCTCGTGTTCCGTGCCGATGCGCCAGGCTTCGGGCGGCTTATTGCCGGATTCAAGATACCCGACCAGGTCAGCCTTGCTGGTGATGGGCGTGGTATCGACATTCGGCTGGGCTGACATGATTTTCGTTACCTTTGCGGCGTCGCGATTGAAGCAGAGGCAGACGTCGCTATACCGCGCGCCGTTCCCCAGTCACCACGAAGTGCCTGAAAAACGGCGAGCGCCGCGATCGCCGCCGTGTCGGCTCGGAGCACCCGTGGCCCGAGGCTGACAGGAGTAGCAAATGGAAACCCGCGCACAAGGTCAAGTTCGCTGGGGTCGAACCCACCCTCAGGTCCTATCAGAACCGCCCAGCTTTCAACACATGGCTCGACCTCTTGCAATGCTGCGGCAAGAGACGGTGCGCTTCCGGTCTCGTCGCAAAACAGCAGTCTGCGGTTCGGTTCCCAATCATTCAGGACCGCTTCGATTGAGCGCGGCGCCGCAACGGCGGGAATGTCCAATCGTTCTGTCTGTTCAGCCGCTTCGCGCGCGTGTGCTGAGAGGCGATCGAGGTTGAGCCGGGAGACGATCGTCCGGCGCGTAATTACAGGAACCAGGGTGCTGACACCGAGTTCAACCGCCTTTTCGATGAGAATTTCCAGTCGCGCCCGCTTTATCGGCGCGAAGACCAGTCTTAGGTCGATGCCTTGGCTCTGCAGGCGTGTCTGGCGAACAGGCTCGATCTGCGCGCCCGATTTCGACAGCGCGACAAGACGGCTCAACCATTCGCCGTCGCGGCCATTGAAGACGAGAAGCTCGTCGCCAACACTGCGTCGCATCACGGCACGCAGGTAATGCGCCTGATCGCCGTTGAGTGTCACCGGGCTTGCCGCGACGAGGTCGCCGGCAACCCAGAGCCTAAGCGTGGTGCGATGATCGCTGTCGTCAAGCTGATCCATGGTGTGTGACGTACCACCAACCTTGTGACAGCTGCTATATCCTTCGTTATCGGACGCGATCGCACGTGCGTAATGACAACACCACGACCGGACCTTATGACATTTCTGACATGACGAATTCCTTCACCCCCACCGATCCCGCTCAAGGGAGCGGCTTCACGGATATCCGCGCGGGCAGCTGGCTGGAGCGCCAATTGCCCTCCGCCGCGTTGCCCTATGCCCGTCTTGCCCGTTGGGACCGCCCCATCGGGTGGTGGCTGTTGTTGCTGCCTTGCTGGTGGTCGACAGCCCTTGCGGCGGATCACTTGCCGAACATCGGCTTGATGGTCCTGTACTGGATCGGTGCCGTCGCGATGCGGGGTGCGGGATGCACCCTGAACGATATCATCGACCGCAAAATCGATGCTGCCGTCGAACGCACGCGGGTCAGGCCAATTCCCGCCGGGGAGGTCAGCGTTTTTCAGGCCGTTCTATTCATGTCGGCGCAACTCGTTGTCGGCGCGGTCGTCCTGTTCAGCCTGAAGCCTCAGGTTCTTGGTCTTGGTTTTGCGGTTCTGGTGTTGATTGCGACCTATCCGTTCATGAAACGGGTCACCTTCTGGCCGCAGCTCTTCCTGGGGCTCAATTTCAACTGGGGTGCCCTGATCGGCTGGGTCGCCGTGACCGGTCATTTGGCGGCGCCGGCGCTCTTTCTTTATCTCGCCGGCATTACCTGGACCCTCGGTTACGACACGATTTACGCGCATCAGGACAAGCTCGACGACATCAAGATCGGTGTGAAATCAACGGCCCTGCGCTTTGGCGACACCAGCAAGCGTTGGGTCGGCGGATTTTATCTGGCGACTCTCGTCTCACTTGGCCTTGCCCTGGTCATCGCCCAGGCCGCAGCGATAGCGGTAATTCCAGTGGGCCTGGTCGCCGGGCATTTTCTCTGGCAGGTCATGTTCTGGAAGATGGACGACCCGGCAGATTGTCTGGCCCGATTCAAGTCAAACCGGGCCGCCGGACTTCTGATGTTCGTCGCGTGCTTCGTCGCACGGTGGCACGGTTGACCCTTGACCCGGCTAGCGCCGAACTCTTTATCCGCCGACACACCGTGATTGCATCGCCGCCAATCGTACCCGAGGTATCACTTTATCTGGCGACCGAGATCACACCCATCTGGCAGGCGACGGAAGCCGAATTGGCCGCAGCCGAAGTGCCGCCGCCATTCTGGGCCTTTGCCTGGGCTGGGGGACAGGCGCTGGCGAGGCATGTTCTGGACCATCCCGATTTGGTGGCGGGACGACGGGTTCTCGATTTCGGTTCTGGTTCGGGTCTGTGCGGGATCGCCGCGGCGTTGGCGGGTGCCGCTTGTGTGCGTGCGGTCGATATCGATTCGATCGCCTGCGCAGTAATTGGCATCAACGCAGCCCTCAATGGTGTCGTGCTGGAAATCGAGTCCGCTGATATTATCGATGGCCCGACCCGAGCCGATCTGATCCTGGTGGGCGACATGTGCTACGAGAAGCCCTTGGCGGCTCGGCTCTTGCGCTGGCTGCGCCAGGCGGTCGCGCAGGGCGCTATCGTTCTTTTGGGCGATCCGGGACGGAACTACAGTCCTGCCGAGGGTGTCGAGGAAATCGCAAGATATCTTGTGCCCACGAGTCTTGAACTGGAAGACCGCACCGAGCGCTCCGCTGCGGTTTGGGTGTTGCTGCCTTAGCGCGTTGCCGAGAACTGCTTTGGTCTCGCATTCGGTGAAGCCGGATGATGGCCGGTATCTTCGCATGGCGGTTCTACGTCGTTGTCACCATTGACGTCGAAATCGTCTTTGAAGATCCTATAGCGGAACATGCAACTATCGACAGTCGCCCAGGCGCGGGTCGCCCAGGCATCATGGGCTTCCTTGTACGTCTCGAACGGGCCGAGTTGCTCAAGTGCTCTTTCCTTGGAGGGCGTCTTGAAGGACGTATCCTGATACTCTCCGCCGATGACCCAGTAAGACATGTTGCGATCTTCCCTTGTGCAAGCCTGAGAGCCCGAATTTAGCGGAGTGTGTTGCGCTGCACTCCGTTGTATTTGAGCGTGGCACCTATGTTTTGTTAGCTGCAAGAGTGGAAACATGGCGTTAACAAAGCGGCCGCAACACACACGAAATGATCTAGGGCGATGAGCATCGCGATTTTACCGGGTGATCGCGTCCATCGCGCCGCAATCTGGCGCATTCTCGAACCCGTCTTGCGCGCGGGCGAAACCTATGCGCTGCCTCGATACTGGTCCCGTCGTGAGGCCTTGCGCTTCTGGTTCGCCCCTCATCACAGCGTTTTCGTCGCTGTCGTCGACGGTTCCGTCCTTGGTACCTATTATTTTCAGGCCAACCAGTTGGGTGGTGGCAGTCACGTGGCCAATTGCGGTTATGTAACGGAGCCATGCGCGACCGGGCGCGGGGTCGCGCGTGCCATGTGTGCTCACTCGCTTGAGGTCGCAGGGCATCGTGGCTTTCGTGCTATGCAGTTCAACTGCGTTGTCAGCACCAATACCAGGGCAATTGCATTGTGGCAGGGTTTGGGGTTTTCCGTCACAGGGGTCCTTCCCCAGGCATTCGAGCACCCTAGATTAGGATTTGTGGATGCGCTGGTAATGTTCCGTACGCTCTCGGTATAAAGAGACGTCGCTATCCGCGTCGGCCGACGCAGTTCCCAAACAGAGGTTCCCCTGATGCCCTACGCAAGCCTGCGCGACTTCATGGCGCGGCTCGAATCCGCTGGAAAGCTCGTGCGGGTCAAGACACCGGTTTCGACCGCGCTTGAGATGACGGAAATTCAGACCCGTCTTCTGGCGGAGCAGGGGCCTGCCGTGCTGTTTGAGAATGTCACCATGGCTGACGGGCGACCATCGCCGATCCCTGTTCTCGTGAACCTGTTCGGCACGGTAGAGCGGGTCGCCTGGGGCATGGACCGCGAGCCGCATCAATTGCGTGAAATCGGCGAGACCCTGGCATTTCTCAAGCAGCCGGAGCCGCCAGGCGGCTGGCGAGAAGCGCTTGAGATGCTGCCCTTGCTGAAGACGGTGCTGGCGATGAAACCGAAAACCGTCTCGCGGGCACCGTGTCAAGAGATCGTTCTGACGGGTGACGATATTGACCTCGGGCGTTTGCCAATACAGGGCTGCTGGCCGGGTGAGCCGGCGCCGCTGATCACCTGGCCATTGATCGTGACCAAGGGCCCCGGCGATACCCGCGAGGATGGGTACAATCTCGGCATCTACCGAATGCAGGTCACGGGTCGCAATACGACGCTGATGCGCTGGTTGAAACATCGCGGCGGTGCCCAACATTATCGACGCTGGGTCAAGGAAAAGGGCGCGGCACTGCCGGCCGCAGCAGTGATCGGTGCCGATCCGGGCACGATCCTTGCCGCCGTGACCCCGGTCCCAGATACGCTATCGGAATATCAGTTCGCCGGACTTTTGCGGGGCCGCAAGGTCGAACTGGTGGATTGCAAGACGATCCCGCTGAAGGTCCCGGCGCAGGCCGAGATCGTCATCGAAGGCCACGTCATGCTCGACGAGTTTGGCGATGAAGGTCCCTATGGCGACCACACCGGGTATTATAATTCGGTGGAGAGCTTTCCCGTCTTCAGGGTCGTGCGATCACCATGCGATCGCAGCCGATCTATCTTTCGACCTTCACCGGGCGACCGCCCGATGAGCCCTCGGTGCTCGGCGAAGCCCTGAACGAGGTCTTCATCCCGTTGCTATCCCAGCAATTTCCAGAGATTGTCGATTTCTGGTTGCCACCTGAGGGTTGCTCTTACCGCGTCGCCGTGGTGTCTATCCGGAAGGCCTATCCCGGTCATGCCAAGCGCGTGATGATGGGGGTCTGGTCCTTTCTTCGCCAGTTCGTCTACACAAAGTTCGTGATCGTTGTGGACGAAGATATCAATGCCCGTGACTGGAAAGACGTGATCTGGGCGATGTCCACACGGATGGATCCAGGTCGAGATATCACGGTGATCGAGAATACGCCGATCGATTATCTCGATTTTGCCTCGCCCGAATCGGGTCTGGGCGGGAAGATTGGGCTCGACGCCACCAATAAATGGCCGCCGGAAACCAAGCGCGAATGGGGTGAGAAGATTCGGATGGATCAGGCTGTCGTCGATCTTGTCACCGACAAGTGGCGCGAATACGGCCTGCCTGGTTCGGGTAAGCCGATCTGGAAATAGCCTCGCAGGGCTATTCAGGCTAGTTTGATAATTCAATAAGTTAGTGAACCGTTTTGCGCGAAACTCGATGTCGGGAACCGTCCAATCGGGACACAAGGATACCGCACAACTTTATTAGGAGAGAGCATGACTCCCCAAGACGCGTCGCTGAATCTCCTGGCTGATCTGGTTGCCCGCGCCCGCCGCGCGGGTGCCGATGCAGCCGATGGTGTGCTCGCGGAAGGCGTTGGTGTCTCCCACGCCCAACGTTTGGGCGCGATCGAGAAGCTCGAGCGGGCAGAGGGCTACGACCTTGGTCTGCGCGTTCTGATCGGCAAGCGTCAGGCGATCGTCGCTTCCAATGATCGTTCGCCCCAGGCACTCGAAGAACTCGTCGATCGTGCCGTGGCGATGGCGAAGGCGGTGCCCGAAGACCCTTATTGCGGCCTGGCCGACCCCGACCAGATCACGCGTGACTGGCCAAAGCTCGACAGTGTCGATCCCGATGAGCCTGCCCCGGAAACCTTGATTGACCGCGCCAAACGCGCGGAAGAGGCGGCCAGAGGGGTCAAGGGCGTCACCAATTCCGAAGGTGCGGAGGCTGGTTGGAGCTTCTCTCGCGTGGCCATCGTGGCGTCGAACGGGTTTGCCGGTGGTTATTCCGGGTCGGGTCACAGCGTCAGCGTCAGCGTCCTTGCCGGCGATGGCGAGTCGATGGAACGTGACTACGATTGGACCAGCGCGGTCTATGGCGCGGATCTCGAAGACCCCGCGATGATCGGAACGCGCGCTGGTGAGCGTGCGGTAAAACGGCTCGGCGCGCGCAAGGTCGAGACCGGTCGCGTTCCCGTCGTTTACGACCCGCGCGTTTCCGCCGGATTGATCGGGCATATGATCGGCGCCATTTCCGGTCCCGCTGTCGCCAGAGGCACGAGCTTCCTCAAGGACAAGCTCGGTCAGCAGATTTACGCGGCCGGGATCACCATTATCGACGATCCGCACCGCCGTCGCGGCTTGCGCTCCAAGCCCTTCGATGGCGAGGGCATCGCCAACCAACGCCGCGCCCTCGTCGAGAATGGCGTGTTGACCACGTGGCTACTGGATCTGCGCTCGGCGCGTCAGCTTGGCCTGCAGTCGACCGGTCATGCTTCTCGCGGCACTGGTGGGCCGCCCTCGCCGGCGCCAACGAACCTTCATATGGAACCGGGACCGCTGTCTCCAGCCGAGCTGTTCGCCGATATCAAGAGTGGATTTTACGTCACCGAACTGATGGGGAGCGGCGTTAACGGTGTAACGGGCGACTATAGCCGTGGCGCTTCCGGTTTCTGGATCGAAAATGGAGAAATCGCTTATCCCGTCAACGAGTTGACGATTGCCGGCAACCTCAAGGACATGTTCATGAATTTGACCGCCGCGAGCGATCTCGTGTTTCGCTCGGGCAGCAATGCGCCGACGCTGCGGGTCGAGGGCCTCACGGTTGCAGGCGGTTAGAGCCGCTTTCCCCTCTGATCAGGGTCGATTTCAGAATTTCGTGTCAATCAGGTCCGTCAACTTTTGGGCGTTCGCGACAAGAGCCTTGATATGCGCCTCGGCGACAAGTTCCTGGGTGAATACGATCGCGCGCGTCGAATCCACGACCCGACGGGCCTGTTCCTTGACCATTGCTGAGGATCTATCGCCTGCCCGACGCGAGATCTCGTTGGCGGCGAAAGCAATGCGGCTGACGTAATCGCTGACCGTGACGGGGTCGCGTTCGGGCTCGGCCAGCGCCGAGCTCAGGTTTTCCAACAACCAGCCGACCTGCACCCCGTCACTTCTGATTTTGATCCGGCTGAGGCCCAGAGCAGCTTCATGGAGCGATTGCTGCAAGGTATTGTCATCCTGACCAAACGCACGGGCGCGGACGGGATTCGGAACTCGCACAAGTGGCGCATCCTTCGTCCCGGGGCGCGGCACGAGGCGGCGGTTCGGGCCGATGTAATCATGGGTCACGGTGAACGGCCTGCGATCGACCAGGAACTGATTGAGCCGCTGGGTCAACGTGTCGCCATGCAGGGGTGTTACCAGAAGATCGTCGACCCCCGCATCGATAACCTCACGCACGTGAGAGACTTCAGCTGAGGGCAATAACATCATTACGATCGGGAACGGATGGCACTCGAGCAAGCCATGGCGAAGGTCGCGCACGAAATGCCCGATGAAGACATGATCGGCTCGACTGACCGAGATCAGAAGATCGACCGAACTCAGGCGCAAGGTCGTGCCCAACTCGTCCGGGTCGCGAGCCTGGATAATTTCGGCATATCCCTTGTCTTGCAAATTCTCGACGACTTGATGCATCAGCGCCTCGTCCCCTGTAAAGACGAGGATTCGGATCAGGTGGCGCAGGCTTTTCGCAGTTGCATCGTCGGCGTGCATCGGACCTTCGCAGAATAACGGGCGCCTCTTTATCCTATAACTTTAGTTCGACGCCATGGTAGGCCGAGATTTCGTTGACCACCCCTTCGATGCTCCTGAAGAGGGACTCAAAACGTGGATCGGTTGTCGGGTCCGTCGCCCCTAGGAAACTCCGGAGCGTCATCGCTGCAGCGGCGGCACGTTCACGGATGGGGCGTTCGCTGTTCCCGCGCGCGCGGCGGGCGGTGTCGTCGCAACTCTTCATGCATGCCTGCAGAAAATCAGACGGTGTCAGAGCGCCGGTCGGTGGCGTTTCGTCATCACCGCAGAAGTCGAACAGGAGACGTAACAAGTGGAGCCCATTCAGCTTTAGTTTGTCTCGATTGATCACCAGGATCGCGTCTTCAATGCCGCGCCTGATATCCTGGTCGGGTACGCCGACACAGCGCGATCGCACCGGATTCGGCACCTTGACCAACAAACTCCCTGCCTGATCTGCCCGGGGATTTACCCGCCGGTCCGGGCCGACATAATCATGGGTGATGACGAAGGGGCGTCGGTCCTGGGAGAATTGCTTGATCCGTTTGACCAAGGCGTCAACCGACAGCGGAAACAGCAGCACATCATCAACGCCGGAATCGATGGTCGCGATCACTTCTTCCTTGTTTGCGGTCGGCAAAAGCGCAAGGACGATCGGGAAGGGACTCGTCTCAAGCAGGCCTAGGCGGAGATCTCTGATAAGATTGCCAACGGCCATTTCCTCGCCGGGACCAAGGGTGATGACGAGATCGATATCGTTGAATTTGGCATGATCGACGAATTCGGTGGCCGAACCGGTCTCCGTAACGTCCTTGAAGCCCTGAGCCGCCAGCGCACCGGATATTCCTGCGCGCAGCTTCTCTGGCGCAACGAATACTACGGTTCTCAGTCTGCTGATTCCGCCATCTGCCATCTCCACAGCGCTCCATTGCCGATTCGGTCGTGTCGACAGAAACTGTCGCAAAGTCGCCGATTTTTATCAGGAAGAGTGCAAGGGATAGGTAATCAAATGGTAAACGACGACATAACTTCGCGGATATGGGTGGAAAGTGTAGGGAATTCAATGTGCCGAGCTGTGATGACCGTTGGATAAAATTGCGGCGATCAGGAGAAATATTAATCTCTTTCTTGAGATCGGCAGTTAAACCTCGGCGATTCTCAATCGAGCAAGAGTCCATATAGCGCGCATGTTGATTTCAAAGGTGTTACCGTTCGATGAATAGTCAATGTTATTCAGTGCAGATACCCTATTGAGTTGACGGGCTTGAGATCTCGCATAAGGTGCGATTGTGAAATGAAGTAGTGAATTCAATCGATCCTGAAAGTGTGTGGGGGTCTCCATGAATTACATCAACCCCAATAGAACCTATCGGACGATCTGGATTTCTGACGTTCATCTCGGTACGCGCGGTTGCCAGGCCGAGTTTCTGTTGGATTTTCTGAAACATACTGAATCCGAATACCTTTACCTCGTTGGTGATATTATTGATGGATGGCGGCTACGCAGGTCCTGGTACTGGATTCAGAGCCATAATGATGTCGTGCAAAAGGTACTTCGCAAGGCCCGCAAGGGTACCGAGGTGGTCTACATCACCGGCAATCATGATGAAGGATTGCGGGCCTTCTCCGATCAGGCGTTACAGTTTGGTGCAATCAAGCTTCAGGACGAGGCTGTCCATGCTACTGCGGATGGAAAACAGCTGCTGATCATCCACGGCGATCACTTCGATGGTGTTGTGAAGCATGCCCGTTGGCTCGCGGTGTTGGGGGATTGGGCCTACACGCTCATGCTTGGCATCAATACGGTCTTTAACATGATCCGCAGACGCTGTGGCTTTGGCTATTGGTCGCTCTCCGCCTATGTGAAGGGGAAGGTCAAGAACGCGGTCGAGTATGTTGGTAATTTTGAGGAGACCCTTGCCGCCGAGGCCCGTCAGCGCGGAGTCGACGGGGTCGTGTGCGGTCACATCCACAAGGCGGAAATTCGCGATATCGATGGCATCCTTTATTGCAATGACGGCGATTGGGTCGAAAGCTGCACCGCGCTGGTCGAGCATTTCGACGGTCGTCTAGAAATTGTCGAATGGGCCAAGGTTCGCGCCTTTGATCCTCTGAGCCGGACCCTTGCCCCGGCCTCGGCGTGATGAGCACGACTGTGGCGACATACGACGCCGGAAACGCCTTTACCGGCGGGCCGGGCGCGTTTAATGCCCCCCAGTTCGAAGCTCAACTTCATGGTCCGGGCCCGCTCCGAATTGCCGTCGTCACAGATGCGTGGCTGCCGCAGACGAATGGTGTCGTGCGGACATTGATGTCTCTGCGAGAAGAGCTCGAAGCCTTGGGGCACAGCGTTATCATGGTCACGCCCCAGGATTTCGTGACTATTCCGTGTCCGACCTATTCGGAAATTCGGCTTGCCCTAACGACTCCGGGCCGAATCGGCCGGGCGCTCGACGTGATCGCGCCCGATGCAATCCATATCGTGACCGAAGGTCCTCTTGGTATCGCGGCTCGCGCCTATTGCCGGCGCCGGAAGCTGACTTTTACGACCTCCTTTCACACCAAGTTTCCGGATTATATTGCCGCGCGCTGGGGTATCCCGGCGGCTTGGACCTATGCGGCCCTGCGTTGGTTTCATTCTGCGTCGGCGGCGACGATGGTTGCGACAGAATCAGTGCGGCTCGAATTGGCATCCCATGGCTTCGACAATCTGCGGAGTTGGACGCGTGGCGTCGACCTCCAGCATTTCCGTCCTGCCCCGAAACCCGCAACGGATTGGCAGCGGCCGATTTTCCTGTTTGTCGGTAGGGTGGCGGTCGAGAAGAATCTGTCTGCCTTTCTCGATCTCGACCTTCCTGGCACGAAGGTCGTCGTTGGTGATGGGCCGCAGCGTGTCGAACTGGAACGACGCTATCCCGAGGCGCGCTTCGTGGGCCGTCACGAGGGTGATGCGCTGGCTGCCTTCTACAGTCTTGCCGATGTCTTTGTTTTCCCAAGTAGAACCGATACCTTCGGTCTGGTTCTGCTTGAGGCCCTGGCGTCTGGTGTGCCGATCGCCGCTTTCCCGGTATCGGGACCTCTCGACTTGATCGGAAATTCCGGCGTTGGCGTCCTTTCGGAGGATCTCAAGGTAGCGGCGCTTGCGGCGCTATCCATCGATCCTGAAGCCTGCCGGGCTCGCGCGGCGGAATTCACCTGGCGAAACTCCGCTCAGCAATTCCTGCACAATCTTCACCTCATACGCTGACAATTGCCTTGAGGGCTCTTGGGGGGTATGAACCGAGGGAAGAGCCGTCGGGGATTGTCCCTGACCGGTGATCGAGGAGCGGCGAGGGCGATGATCCACGGGTCGAAAGCCGGTATCCGTTGAAGGTCGCCGCCTTCGGATAGGACGAGAGCAGCCGCATTGACCGAAAAGGTCGACACCCCGCCGAATGCGATCAACGCTGAATCAGTGGATCAGCCAAAGCCGCAGAGCAGCGCTCGGCTTTACCGCCGGCTTTTCGAAGAATTCATTCGCCCGCACATCGGCAGAACGCTTCTGTCGGTTCTATGCATGATCATCGTCGCCGCGACGACAACGGCGACTGCCTACATGATGCGACCTGTGCTGGACAAAGTCTTTCTAAGCAAGACGTCCTTCCATCTGCTTTTCCTGGTTGCCGGAGGAATCTTTCTCCTATCCTTGGTCAAGGGGGCGGCGAGTTACTTCCAGCAGGTGCTGATGACATCAATGGGCCAGCGCGTTGTCGCCGATATTCAGAAAAGATTGTTCGAAAGAGTTATCCACGCCGATTTGGCCTATTTCCAACGGACGCCGTCGGGGGAGTTGATTTCGCGTTTCACCAATGACACAGGGCTGCTCCGGTTTTCGGCGACCCAGGCGTTGACGGGCGTCGGTCGCGATTTTCTCAGTGTTGTCGGCCTCACCGGCTTGATGTTCTATCAGGACTGGAAGCTTGCGCTCTTCGCCTGTGTGGCGGCGCCTCTGATCGGCGGTCGATTGCGCAGGGTCAGCAAGGGGATGCGCCGGGTGGCGACGGGGTTTCAAGTCGAAATCGGCGGGATGACGACGCTGCTGTCAGAGGTTTTCCAGGGTGCGCGCCACGTCAAAGCCTACACGATGGAAGAATACGAAATTGGCCGTTTCGGCGAGATTGCTGAACGTATATATCGCATCGTGGAACGAACTTCGCGACTGCGGGCTGCGGCATCGCCGGTGATGGAGACGCTGGGTGGTTTCGTGATCGCTGCCGTCATTCTTTATGGTGGTTGGCAGGTCATGGTCGGTGTGCGCACGCCGGGGGCATTCTTCAGTTTTATCGCTGCCTTCATGCTCGCCTATGCACCGCTCAAAACCCTCGCATCGGTCAATATCAATCTCCAGGAGGGCATGGCTGCGGCTGAGCGTCTGTTTTCGGTTCTTGATATGGAGCCGCAGATCGTCGATGCGCCCGGTGCGCGTCGGCTTGAGGTAACGGAAGGCGCTATTCGTTTCGAGCAGGTGAGTTTTTCTTACCGTGCAGGAGACAAGATTCTCGACCAATTCGCCTTTGATGTGTCCGGGGGCAAGAAAGTCGCGCTCGTCGGTCCCTCCGGCGGCGGCAAGTCCACGATCCTGAATTTGGTGCCGCGTTTTTATGACGTCCAGGCCGGACGAATCGCGATTGATGGATGCGATATCCGCGATTGCACGATCAAATCACTCCGAGACGCTGTGGCGTTGGTAAGCCAGGAGGTGAGCCTTTTCGACGATACCATTCGGGCCAACATCGCTTACGGCAGGCAATCGGCGAGCGAGGCTGACATCATCGCGGCGGCAACGGCGGCCGCCGCGCACGACTTCATCGCGGAGATGCCTCAAGGATACGTCACTGTTGTTGGCGAACACGGTACCCGGCTTTCGGGCGGTCAACGGCAACGCATATCGATCGCCCGCGCGATGCTGAAAGACGCACCGATTCTGCTGCTCGACGAGGCGACATCGGCCCTCGATTCGGAATCCGAGCGATTGGTCCAAATGGCCCTGCGCCGCTTGATGGCGGGGCGGACCTCGATCGTGATTGCGCACCGGCTATCAACCATACAGGACGCCGATGTCATTTGTTATATCCAGGCGGGCAAGGTCGTAGAGCAGGGCACTCACGACGCCCTGCTGCGAACGGACGGGCTTTATGCGCGACTATGGAACATGCAGTTCGCGACCGAAGAGGGCCGTGACGCTCCAGAGGCCTCACCCCTGCTCGCAAAGCAGCCGACATGATTGCCTCAGCCGGGTGACATGAATCTCGTCAGGTCCATCGTCCGCTCCAATCGGGGGCGCCAGTTAGTTTGCTGGCTGGTTGCCTGCTATATCCGACTGGTCTGGTGGACAAGCCGCTTTGAGACAATCGGCGAAGCCGGTCCCCAGCCGTACTGGCGGGATGGCCGACCGTTCATCCTTGCGTTCTGGCATGGCCGTCTCTTGATGGCTCCCAAGGCCTGGCCAGGGGGCACAAGCATGAACATGCTGATTTCGGGGCACTCCGATGGGCGGATCATCGCCGACGCTATCGCTCATTTTGGCCTTGGCACCATTACCGGGTCAAAATCGAAGGGGGGACTCGCAGCCCTGCGGGCGATGGTGCGGGCGCTGGCCGATGGCCAGAATATCGGCGTGACGCCGGATGGCCCACGTGGTCCATTGATGCGCGCAAGCCCGGGTATTATCGCGGCAGCCAAACTCTCCCAGACAGCAATCATCCCGCTCAGCTTCGCGACGACGCGGCGGGTGATCCTGGGGAGCTGGGATCGTTTTCACTTCGCGCTCCCGTTCTCGCGCGGGGTATTCCTTTGGGGTGAGCCTCTCTTAGTACCCAAGGACGCAGACGCGGCACAGCTCGAGACGCTTCGAAACGCGCTCGAGGCGGCGATGAACGCGCTGACGGCCGAGGCCGATCGACGGTGCGGCCACGCACCAGTCGAACCGGCTGAACTCGACGTTATGGGAGTGCTGCTCTGATGGCGCTCGCGCTTTACGGCGCGGTGACCGAGGTTATCAGCCTGCTTGCGCCCTGGTACCTGCGACGTCGCGCACGGCGCGGCAAGGAAGATGAGGGGCGCCTGGGTGAACGCTTGGGGCGCGCTTCGATGCCGCGCCCCGGTGCCGCCTTGATCTGGCTCCACGCGGCGAGCGTGGGTGAGTCGTTGTCACTCCTGCCGGTCCTTGATCGTCTTCGAGTCCGACTTCCAGAGGTGACGATCCTTGTGACGACGGGTACCGTGACCTCCGCCCGACTGATGGCGTCGCGGCTGCCTGATCGGGTCATTCATCAGTTCGTGCCAATTGATACCCGCGGCGCCGTGCGTCGATTTCTGGACCATTGGCGCCCCGATCTCGCGATGTTTGTCGAATCGGAACTTTGGCCCAATCTCCTTGGCCTTACGGCGGGGCAGGGCACACCGATCATCCTTCTCAACGGGCGGCTCTCTTTGCGCAGTTTCCGTCGCTGGATTCGGTGGCCCTATTTGGGGCGGTCGCTGTTCCGCAACTTCGCGCTCGTCCTTGCCCAGGATGCCGTTCAGGGGGATCGCTTTCGCGCGCTCGGCGCCGCCCTGGTGGAGACCGCGGGCGATCTGAAGGCGGCGGTGGCCCCGCTACCCGCTGATCCCGTTGTGCTGTCGCAGTTGCAGGCCGCGATTGCTGATCGAATGGCGTGGCTTGCCGCCTCGACCCACCCCGGTGAAGAGGCTGTCGTGATCGCCGCGCATCGCAGTTTGGCGCTCAAATATCCAGGGATGCTGACGATTCTGGCACCGCGCCATCCAGTGCGCGCCGATGCAGTGGCCGCCCTCATCGCGCAATCGGGCTTGAGCGTCCGCCGACGAAGCCGTGGCGAATTACCGGATAGTGATACCGCCATTTATCTCGTCGATACCATGGGCGAACTCGGCATATTTTATCGCCTCGCGCCCATCGTTCTGGTTGCGGGCTCCCTCGCAATCGAGACACCGCTTGGAGGCCATAATCCGCTTGAGGCGGCGGCATTGGGCTGCGCGGTGCTGCATGGTCCCGATACGGCGAACAGCAGCGAGATGACCCGCGCGCTTGATGTTGCAGGGGCTGCAATGATCGTCGATGGTTCGGAGGGGCTCATCGGCGCGCTGGATAGTTTGTTCGCCGATCGACGTCGTGTCATGGCGATGGGAGAGGCAGGCCGGAATGTTGCGGTTGAGCAGGCAGCGGTGATCGATCACGTGATGGTCATGCTCGAGCCCTGGTTGGGACGACTCTGATGCGTGCGCCGGAATTCTGGCAGGTTCGCGGGCCGGCGGCTTGCCTGCTTGCCCCGCTCGGCGCCGTGATCGCCGCCGCAGGGACCCTGCGTCGGCGCCTGAAGACGCCCGAACGGGTCGCGGTGCCTGTGATTTGTGTCGGCAATCTTGTGGTCGGCGGTGCCGGCAAGACTCCGGTTGCTCTTGCGCTTATAGCCCTGCTGAACGATCTGGACATGAGGGTCCATATCCTTACCCGAGGGTATGGCGGAAGCCTCGCCGGTCCGATCCTGGTCGATCCGTCGAATCATGATGCGGCATCGGTGGGCGACGAACCGTTACTGCTTGCAACGCGCGCGCCGACCTGGGTGTCTCATGATCGCGCGGCGGGTGCCCGCGCTGCGGTTGCCGCAGGGGCGAACGTGATCGTGATGGATGACGGGCTGCAAAATGGCGATCTCGCCCATGACTGGGATATCATCGTGATTGATGGCGGTGTCGGCTTCGGCAACGGCCTCCTGATGCCGGCAGGGCCGCTCCGGGAACCGATCGCTGCGGGTGTCGCAAGGGCGCGATTCGCCATCATCATCGGCGATGATCGGTCTCAGGCGGCGGTAGCGCTCGGAGCCGATCTTCCGATCCTGCGGGCGCGACTGAAAGCCTTGGGCTCACCGCAGGAATGGGCCGGGCGACGCGTTCTCGGCTTTGCCGGGATCGGCCGGCCCAAAAAATTCTTCGAGACGCTGCGGGCGCTCGATGCGGTATTGGTCGATGAGGTGGCGTTTTCGGATCACCATCCATACGAGATCGCCGAGATCGAGGCGTTGCGTCGTCGCGCGCGTGAACTCGACGCTGCCTTGATCACGACCGAGAAAGACTTCATCCGCCTGCCCATGGGCGAGCGTTCCGGGATTGGGGTCCTGCCGGTCGAGCTTGAATGGGCAGCGGCCGCTGAAGCCAAGATCAGGGCGGCGCTTGTCGAACTCTTCGACCACTCGGTGAAGCCTTAAGTGATGGAGACGGTCTCTCCCGGACAACGGCTTGAAGGATTGGCCCTGCGCGTATTGTTCGTATTAATGAGGCTGATCCCGCGCGTCGTTGCTTCGGCGCTCGGCGGCTTCATCGGTCGCAATCTCGGCCCCCGCCTTTCGATAACGCGACGAGCGCGGCGCCATCTTGCCCAGGCCATGCCCGAGTTGTCTGCGGTGCGACAGGATCAGATCATCGGCGAGATGTGGGATAATCTTGGTCGCGTCGCGTTGGAATATCCCCATATCGCCCGGATACGCGTCTATGAGTCGGGTTCACCGGTGGAGATCACCGGGCTCGAGCATCTCGATGCTGCTATGGCGAGCGGGAAACCCGTCATCCTGTTCTCAGGGCATCTCGCTAATTGGGAAATCGGTGCGCTGGCGGTTGTTCAGCGAGGGCTCCATCTGCTTCAGATTTATCGTGCTGCGAATAATCCGGCGGTCGAGGCGATGATGGTGGCTTTTCGCAAGAGCATCGGCGTCGAAGCGGTGCCCAAGGGGGCGAAAGGGGGGCGCCGCAGCGCCACGGTCATCAAAGCGGGTGGCGTGATGGGCTTGTTGGTCGATCAGAAGATGAACGATGGTATTCCGGTGCCATTCTTCGGTCGTGACGCCTGGACGGCACCGGCACTCGCCAAGCTCGCCTTGCGCTACGACGCGGTCGTGATTCCCTGGCGGGTCGAACGCCTGCCGCGTTCGACCTTCAGGCTAAAAGTCTTTCCCGTGATGGATCTGGCGCCGACCAATGATTCCGCCAGCGATGTCAGGCGAGTGATGACCGACGTCAATGCCCTTCTGGAAGCCTGGATAAGAGACACACCGGGCCAGTGGTTCTGGCTCCATAGGCGTTGGCCCGACGATTCGTAGAGGGAATGGCGATCGTCCGGGAAGATCCGGGTAAAATCCAAGAGTTTCAGGCAGGAGCTCTGCCTGCCCGGCTGGTCATGTCATCACCGGTTCGCCCAGAGTCCCTTGCGGAGGTCGTGGGCAACGCGCTCGGCGCCGAGATAGGCGTAGCTTTGACGTGCATCGGCCCGCGCGAGACCTTCTCCGGTAAGTATACCGCCCAGATCGGTGCCGGTTGCGTCGATGCAGGTAGCAAAAACGACGACGCCCAAGGATGCTCGAGCAAGCCTGCAACTGATCCGCGCCGCGTCGGCGACCCGAGCCTGAAGGGCTTGCTTGGCCGCAGCAATACAATCGCCGGCGCCGCAACGGTCTCCCTGACGAGGTCTCTCTATGCCGTAGAGTTCAACGGGCGTGCCGTTGACCAGAAGGCTGGTGGCGCCCGTGACCCTTGCCGTCCCGCTGAAAATGCTCGGCTTGGCGGGTGCATAGGCTGGAATTGGTCGGTATTGCGGCGCCAGGGAGCGATAGCTGGGTGAGGTGTCGGGGATCGGCAGGTCTTCGCTGCGCAGGTCGAGCGGGCGCGTCGGCCGTTCCGTCATGGGGCTCGACGGGACCTCGTGAGGAGTCGCGGTGGGGATCTGCTCCTGCGGCACCGGGGGGAGTAACGCGACAGCTATTGGCGCAGGCGGCACGGGCGCGGGTTTGCCGGGCGGCGGCGGGGTTACCGCCACATTGCTTGCGGGTAGCGCCGCCTGCGTTTGTGGCAGCGGCGGCAATTGGACGACCGCTGCTGCCGGTACCGGGCTTGGCTCCTTGTGAGGCACCAGGAAACAAAGCCCGACCAGCGCGGCCACGAGTGCCAATGTCCTCGCGGTCTTCATGCAGGGGGCGTGATTTTGGACGTCATGCCGTCAGTCTCCCCATCGGGCTGCTCAGTCGCAGCGCCGGGCTTTTGCGGTAAGGATTGAGCCGCCAGGATGTATAGAACCTCGGCGATGCCGGCGGCAACAGCGGGCCGCCTCGCGGCACTCAATCGGTTTTGGGCGGGATGGACTGGTTCGTCGCGACGTACGCCTTGGCGTCCGGAAATATATCCTCTCCCGCAAGCCAGCGTCCTTCAGCATCGGGCTCCCGCCAAGCCGCGAGCAGACCCGCTGTCAATTCAAAACGCGTCTTCGGCATCCCAGCCGAGGCCAAGGCCTGATCGCGACAGCCCCCGACCAGATCGGTCAGAATGCCACTCATCGCCGGTCGTTCCACACGCTGCGGCGGGTTGGCATGATCGGCCTCGCAATCGGGCAGGCTAACCGAGACATAGCCCTGGCAGGGATTGGGCCTCGCGGCATGTCCAAGACATGCCTTGGTCGCGGGATCCTGAACCGGACAGACGAGGCGTTTACGGTGCCGCGCCAGAGGTTCCATCCCGTGACCAATCGCGTCATTTTTCAGAGCGCGCGTCTTGAGCGCCGCCAGCGCGGTCTCGTCCAGAGTTTGCTCAAGATAATTGACGAGGGCGAATAGCTCATCGGCTGAAACCTCAACCGTCAGGGTGCAGCAACTGCCGCAACCCTTGGCGCAGGCGATCGGTGTGGCGGTATTGGCCATGCCAGCGAATACCGGGGACATCTCGGTGTCCATGAGAGCGATCCGCACCTGCGCAAGACTGAGGCTTAGCCCTGCGCGGGGGCCATGAGTATCGATCGCATCCTGGAGCGTATGCGATATGCGGGCATAGGCCTCGCCAAGATAGGCCCGGGCATCCGGGGGCAGGTCTTCGATGCGGATTTTCTGATCCAGGACGCTAACCTCGTGCCGTCAGGTGTGGATGCTACCCGTTCAGGGCGGTGAAACCGCATCGCCGAACAGGAGCCGGTATTTCTTGTCTAGCTGAGAGAGATACTTGGCAGCGAGTGCAGGCTTGGCGGAATGGTAGAGTCCAAGTGCGGCGCGGCGCTCACCCGCGCGATCGAACTCATAGCGATAGATCGCACCCGCAGCCGCCGCGTTCCAGCAGCCATGGTCACGGAGCCGCTCGAGCGTTTCCTGCTGGGACGGCAGTTGCCATAGTTTGGTGAAACTCGGAAGCCAGAGCGAATTGATCTGGTAAGGGCCGATATCGACGGTCTTGTTCTTGTTGATCGAGATCTCACCGATCTTGCCATGCTCCTGCGCGAGCAGCACCCACATGTCCGTTTCCGGCACATGGTAGGCTGATGCGACAAGACTAATGCATGCGGCTGTGAGCGGATGGAGCGGCACGAATCAAGATACCCTTAGAATTCTCGAAAGGATTCAATCACCTTAATTCATGCCAGCCGATGTCGTTAGCGGCAAGTGCGACGTTGCAATCCGCTGTTTATGGGCAGCCAATTGTGGCCTAATTGTCCATCTGCGGATGGTATCTCGCCCTCTAGCCGAGAAAATTCTACCGATGATGGAATTTAAATCACTCCTCGACTCTGCGGAGTTGGGACACAAAATCGACAAGAAGCATTATGCGGCCCTGGTGCCGCCGCTGCGCGAGGCCCTGATCCTGGCGCAGGATAATCTTATGCGTTCGCGCGCAGCCGCTGTCGCGATCCTGATGTCAGGTGTCGCTGCCGCTGGTAAGAGCGAGGCGGTGAGCCAGTTGCTGGCTTGGCTCGATCCCCGCTTCATCGAGACCAACGGCCTGAACGAAGCCACCGATGAAGAACGTGAACGGCCGCCGATGTGGCGTTATTGGCGGCTTTTGCCGGGGAAGGGTCATATCTCGATCTTCTTCGGGCATTGGTATTCCGAGATCGTCGATGCGCGCAGCCATGGCCGCCTCGATGATAAAGCATTTGAGGCCGTACTCCTGCGGATCAATCGATTCGAACGAATGCTGGCCGATGAGGGCGTCGCCCTGGTCAAGATCAATCTCCACATTTCGCTCGATCGCCAGCGTAAGCGGATCAACAAACTTTTGAAGAATCCTGAAACCCGCTGGCGCGTAACCGAAGAAGACCAGCAATCACTGGACCGATATGGCGCTATTCGCGATGCCTATGGCGAGGTTCTGGCGCTGACCAATTTCGGCCATTCGCCATGGACGGTTATCGAGGCAGAAGACGAGCGCTATCGCGACATTACGGTTGCGGAGAAAATTCTCGAGACCCTGCGGGATCGCGTCGCGGCGCAATCCGAGGCTGCGGTCTGCGCGGTCGATAAAGTGATGACACCGGCCGTCCCGCCGGTACAGCCGAAGCGGGAATCCGTGCTTGCGACCCTTGATCTGACCCGGGCGATATCGTCTCGCCATTATGCCAGAGAGTTAGAGCATTGGCAGGGTAGCCTGGCGCTGCAGCTAAGAAGCAACGCCTTCAAACGGCGTTCCTTGGTGCTGGCCTTTGAGGGCGCCGATGCCGCCGGCAAGGGAGGAACGATTCGTCGTGTCGCGGCGACGATGTATCCGGGCCGATACCAGATCGTCTCGACCGCCAAGCCGACGGACGAGGCATTGGCCCGGCCCTTCCTCTGGCGCTTCTGGCAGCATATTCCTGCCCATGGCCGGGTCACGATCTTTGATCGGTCCTGGTATGGCAGGGTCCTGGTCGAGAGGGTCGAGGCACTGATTCCGCCACCGGATTGGCAGCGCGCTTACGGAGAAATCAACGATTTCGAACATGAGCTGACCGAGGCCGGGTGTCTGGTAATGAAGTTCTGGCTAGCCATCAGCGAGGCAGAACAACTGCGCCGCTTCAAGGCGCGTGAGTCATCGCCCTTCAAACAGTTCAAGATTACAACGGAGGATTGGCGAAATCGCAGCAAATGGCGTGCCTATGACGAGGCGGTAACCGACATGGTCGCCAATACCGGCACCGCGCACGCTCCCTGGAACCTGATCGAGGCAGAGGACAAGCATTATAGCCGTATTGCGGTGCTGAAGAAGATCTGTGAACAGCTTGAAGAACACGGCTGCTGACGTGCACCCCTTCGGGCCGTCGGTTGACGCCGGTGACGGCCTCTTCGAGGCTATCGCTCCAGAATCAGTCCATTCAGGTTGTTGTAAATCCGTCGGGCCGCAGCGTGATAAACCGGCATCGTCGCCATTACCTGATCGCCGAGGGCTTCTGTCGCTTCGCGCCCCAGCACCTGTTCCAGTGCGGCGGTATATTCCGGGATCGACTTCCACTCGACCACCGTGTCCGGCACGACCTCGAGGTGATACTGGAAGCCATAGGCGTGACGGCCCCAGCGGACAGCCTGGGTTGCGCAGGCTGCATTCGCCGCGAGCACGACCATGCCCTCGGGGAGGGTCGATATCTCGGCACCGTGCCATTGGAAGGTTTTCACGAGGGGGCCTAGGCCAGCGTAAATCGGGTCTTCATGCCCCGCACTGGTGAGTTCGATATCGGCGATACCCATTTCGGCTGTGCGGTTCATTGGTGTTACCTTGCCGCCGAGCGCTTCGGCAAGCAACTGGTGGCCCAGACAGATCCCGAGATAGGGCTTGCCCTCATCAAGAACCCAGCGCCGAATTGCGGCTTTCTCGGTGCGCAGCCAGGGTAGTTCCTCTTCCTGCCAGACATCCATCGGCCCACCCATGACAACCATCAGGTCATAGCCGTGATATTCCGGGATGGCTTCGTATTCGTCGATTTCGACAACATCCCACTGGTGGCCTGCTTCCGCCCAGAAGTCGCGGAAGATGCCGGGATGTTCGACGGCGACATGCTGAAACACCAAAATACGCATCAATTTGATCCCCGTGGTTAGGCGCGCCGCAAGGTCACCTCGGTCGCGTGCACAGCCGTACTTTCGGCCATATCCGACTTCAGATTGCTGACAAGCAGGTTAATATTATTGCTTGCCGGTCCCGTCCATCGACTCTTGTACACGATACCCATGCCCGGTTGGGCGATGTCCGAGATGGTCGCCAGCAAGGGTAGTTCGCCACCGGTATTACCGATCACGATCGCATCGCCTTCGCTGATCCCATGCAATGCCGCGTCGTCGGGATGAAGGGTCAGGGTGGCGGCGCCGAGCTTCTCGCTGATCCCGCGATCATTGCCGTAGCTGGAATTCATCAGCCACGGGGAGGCCGGCGACAGGATGCGGAGCATACCCTCGGCGACGGGTGTATCGGCGTGCGGCTGCGGGATTCGAGGGATACCAATCGTTTCCGCCCGCGTACTCGCCAGTTCGATCTTGCCCGACGGTGTCGCAAATCGCAGATCTGCGAACTGAACGCGCGCAGTTGGGAATAAGGTCACCGTCCCAACAACCGCCAGATCGGAGAAGCTGCCGGGATACCCTGTCTGGCCCAGCAGCCGTGCGATCAAAGCAGTGTCGTTTTCGTAAAGCAGTGGCTCCTTGAACCCCATCGCCCGAGCCATACGGCGGAAGATTTCCTGGTTCGGCAAGGCCTGCCCGGGCGGCTCTGCGGCCTTGACCTGCGCCGAGAGTGTCAGGTCGAAGTAAGACAAGACCAAATCATCGAATTCGAGGAAGCTTGCAGCAGGCAGCACGATATCGGCATAGGCCGTCGTGTCGGTGTGAAAGAGGTCGATTGCGACGTGGAAAAGATCGTCGCGCTGCAGGGCTGCGCGCAATAGGCCCTGTTGCGGCGAAGATGCGGCTGGGTTGTTATTCCAGTTGATGAAGACACGGGCCTGCGCTGGATCGGCGAGGACAGTTGCGAGGTCCATGTGACTGACCGAGCCTACAGTGCCCCGGGCGAGTTCCGGCGCCGTGATGGTGGTACCGTCGATGCCGCGATTGCCGGCGCCGTTGAGGTAAAGGAATCCTGCCCCGGGCTTTGCCAGATTGCCGGTGAACGCGACCAGTGCACTGATGGCGCGGAAGATGTTGCCGCCGTCGGGTTGTCGCTGCAGTCCCTGGCCAAGCCATAGCAGGGAGGGGCCGGCGCCATACGCCAGCGCCGCCGCTTCGATCTGGCTTTCGTCGACGCCGCAAACTCGGGCGGCAATGGCGGGTGTCGTTCGCTCGATCGCGGGGACCAATTCTTCCGCACCGAACACATGACTGGCAAGGAAATCGCGATCGACCAGACCTTGCGTCCACAAGACATTCAGCCACGCGAAGGCGAGGGTGGCGTCAGTGCCCGGGCGGGGCTTCAGATGGAGGTCGGCCAGTCGTGCGGTCTCGTGGCCGATCGGATCAACAACGATGATCTTGATGCCGCGCGCCTGGGCCTCACGCAGCCAGTAGCGATGCTGGTGAGGGGCCGAATGCGACGGATTGGCGCCCCAGATAACGAGTGTCCGGGCTTCGACAATGCTGCGCGGATCGAACCCATCGACTGATGAGCCAAAGACCAACTCGAGCGCCAGATGTCCCGCCTTATTGCACACGGTATCGGGGTCGACTTCGGTTGCGCCAAGCCGGTTGAAGAAGCGTGACGGGAATCCGCCGGCGATTTGGCCGACAGTGCCGGTATAGTGCGTATGAAGGATGCGTGACGCTTGTCCACCGTCAACGAGCCCGCCCAAGCGCGCGGCGATCTCGGCCAGCGCATCGTCCCAGGCGATCGGAGCAAAAGACCCCGTTCCCTTCGGTCCGACCCGCCGCAACGGCTGTTGCAGCCGCATCGTTGGGTCGCGCCAGGCACCGTTATAGGCAATCGCGCACTTGCCACACAAACCCCCGCGTGAGATCGGGTGGTCCGGATCGCCCAGGACCTTGGCGATGACGCCGTCGCGCCGAACCACGGCGATGCCACAGGCATCATAGCAATCGCGCGGGCAGGTTGTCTTGATGATGTTACGTTCCTGCATGGTCGATCCCCCCTGGTAACTGCCATTCGGGAATGATCTTAAGCAAGGATCAGTCCAATCAATGGCCAATATCTCGATCACAGCGTCGATTTATCTCTTCGCTCATTCGAGAAAATTGATGCCCGCGGCAAGCACAGGGATTAGGGTTGCTGCCTGAAACCAATTTAAACGCGTCCCGAGGTTTGGCCTGTCGAGGATGCGAGCGTTAAGGGAGTGCACTGTGATGACCACCCAATCCATGAAATTGACGGTTGCCGACGGTATCGCCCGGCTGATCCTGACGGAGGCCGCTCGCGGCAATCCCATTGACGGTCGCTTCTGCGCGGAAATCAGCGCCATCGCGATCGAGCTTTCTTGCCGCGCAGATGTCCGCGTCGTCCTGATGACCGCCGAGGGCAAGGCTTTCAGCTATGGCGGCGACATCGCACAGTTCGTCGAAAACCTCGACGCCTTGCCTGGGCTAATCAAGGGCTGGACGGCGGCAATCAACAGTGCCGTGGCGCGGCTGCAGCGCATGGACGCGCCAATCATCGTGGCCGTCCACGGTGTTTGCGCGGGTGGGATGACCGGCTTTATCGCGGGCAGTGATATCGTGCTGGCGAGCGAAGCCGCGGCCTTTGTCTCCGCCTATGCCGGGATTGGCTTCAGCTGTGACGCAAGTTCCTCGGTCACGCTGACGCGCCGGATGGGTGTCGCCAAGGCGCGCCATTTCCTGCTCACCAATGCGACCTTGACGGCGGCGCAGGCACTTGCTGTCGGCCTCGCCGATGAAGTGCTGCCGCCTGATCAGTTGATCGCGCGCGCAGAAGAACTGGCGGCAAAGATCGCCGTCGGTCCGACGAAGGCCTATGGCGAGATCCGACGCCTCCTTCTCTCGGTTTCCGACACATCCCTGGAAACCCAGCTTGAATTCGAGGCGCAGGCCCTGTCGCGCGTCGCCGCAACCCAGGACGCGCGGGAAGGTTTGCAAGCCTTCGCCGCGAAACGTAAAGCGAAATTTATCGGCGCTTGAGCCTACTTCAGTCTCTCATCGAACAAGCGGGCCATCCCATGAAAGTTCATCTCGTCCACGCTCATTCAGAGAGTGATTCCTTCGTCGCTGCGATGCGCGATACCATCATCGCGGCTTTCACGTCGCGCGGCGATACCGTCACCGTGTCCGATCTCTACGCGATGAATTTCAACCCGGTCTCTGGTCCGCATGATTTCGGGCAGAGGGCTGACCCTGAACATCTGACCTACGCGCTTGAGCAGCGCCATGGCTTCAAAACCGGTACTCTGGCACCCGATATTCTGGCGGAGATCGCCAAGATCCAGGTGGCGGATATCGTCGGCTTCACTTTTCCGCTTTATTGGTTCGGGGTTCCGGCGATCCTGAAGGGCTGGATCGAGCGGGTATTCATCTCCGGCACCTTCTATGGCGGCAAGCGTGTCTATGCCAAGGGCGGGATGGCCGGTAAGCGCGCCTTTTCTGCCTTCAGCCTCGGTGGTCGCGACTATATGTTCGGCAAGGACGGCATCCATGGCGAACTTGCAATGGGCATGATGAAGGGCTTCTTCCAGGGCACGCTCGGCTATGTCGGCTTCACCGTGCATCATCCCTACATCGGCTATCACGTGCCCTATCTGCCGTTGGAAGAGCGTCAGGCAGCGCTCACGGATGTTGCCGCCTATATTGAGACGCTCGAAGACCAGCCCGTCTTCACGATGCCGGATGTTGACGATTTCGGCCCCAGCTTTGAAGTGAAACGGGGGTAGGAGCGTCCCCTGCGCAATCACTGAGCGGGAATTGCTAAGCAATCACCAGGCCAGCCAGATCACCCTGTGAGCGCCAGTCTTCGAGCATGCGGAAGAACGCGACCGCGCCGGCAGGGTATTGGTTGTCGATGAAGCCATGGCCCGTGTTCTTTCCTTCAACATTGTAGTACCCGGGCGTACAGGCCTCCTGATATTTGCGCATAGGCCCCGGACTGCTGACGAGTTCAACCCAGGAATCCTCGGCGGCGGCTGTTGCTTCGATCGTCTTCGCGCCGTGCTCGATCACCTTGCCGATCAGATAGGCAAGATGTTTCGCCTGCCCTGTCGCGGTATAGGTGTAGTTAAAGGCGACCCCGGTTTGCGTCAGGCCGATGTGGAAGCAGTTTGGGAAGCCATGGCTCATAAAGCCGTGGAAGGTGCGCATGCCCTTGGACCAGGCGTCGCTCAGCTTGACGCCGTCGCGGCCGACGACTTCGCATTCCGAGCGACGCAGATATGAGGTCCCGGTTTCAAACCCGGTGGCGAAGATCAGGCAGTCAACCTCGTATTCGATCCCGTCCACGACGACGGCATTTTCGGTAATGCGCTCAATCCCCTGACCTTTGGTGTCGACCAGGGCCACGTTTGGGCGATTGAACGCGGGCAGGTACTCGTCATGAAAGCTCGGGCGTTTGCACCACTGGCCATACCAGGGCTTCAGCCGCTCGGCAGTTGCCTGGTCCTTGACGATTCGGGAGACGCGCTCGCGGATTTCATTGCCCTTGGTGTAATCGGCGATTTCGCGGGCCAGCGCCTTGCGCTCATCGGTCGCGTTGGAGCCGTCGACATCCAGAACCTTGAAGGCGAGGCGGAAGAAATCGGTCCATTTGTCGTTGACGAGGTCTTGCCTGACCGGCTGGCCGCCCATGATCAGGCAAAAATTCTCATCGCGCTCATACTGCCAGCCCGGTCGCAGCGATTGCGCCCATGCCGGATCCGTCGGCGCGTTGTTGCGCTCGTCGACCGACGCCGGGGTGCGCTGGAACAGGTACAACTGCTTCGCGTACCTCGCCAGGGCCGGGAGCACTTGAATTCCCGTGGCGCCGGTGCCGATCAGCCCGACACGCTTGTCGGCGAGTCTCGTCAAGCCGCCTGTGGTATCGCCGCCCGTATAGCCGTAATCCCAGCGGCTGGTATGAAAGCTCCGCCCTTGGAAGTTTTCGATTCCGCTGACCCCCGGCAGTTTCGGCCGGTGCAGGGGGCCGTTGGCCATGACCACGTA
>CAIXXC010000169.1 GCA_903923205.1 uncultured Rhodospirillales bacterium
CCGTCCCGGTGGTGGACCGCCGCCCACCGGAGGCTGGCCCCCACCGGACCTCGACGCAATGATGGAGGGGATTCCTAATCGCAAACTGGATGCGAATCATGTCCATGCGGTGTATCGCGAGTTTGGTGCTGACTACGGAACGAAGTTTACGGCAACTCGTTAGCAATGGGGATCTTCAGCCGAGGCCGGTCCTCGATCACAGGACGTATTGCGCAGGTTGGGATCATCCTGACGCTCCTCGCTCCTTGGCGGACCGGCTCCGCGCACCAACTCGATGAATATCTGCAAGCAGCGCAGGTATCAATCGACCCTGCCGAAATCACACTCGATCTCTATCTCACGCCGGGGATCGCGGTGGCGGAAACCATCATTGCCGCAATCGATGCGAACCACGATGGAGCGATCTCATCCGAAGAAGGCACAGCCTATGCGACTCAGGCGCTGGGCAAATGTGTTCTCTCGCTTGACGGCCGCCAGTTGGCAATGACTTTGGTCGCTGACGAATATCCGTCGACCGATGACATGCGTAAGGGGATAGGCACAATTCATATCAATGCAATCGCTGCGGAAGCCAGGTCTCGCGGCGGAAGTCATGTCGTGATATTCGAGAACCATATCGACCCGCGCCGAAGCGTGTATTTGACAAATGCAATGCTACCCCGAAATCCTGGCATCACAATCCGCAAACAGGACCGCGACTCAAGTCAGAGCCGCATCGCTATCTCATATGATCTGGTAGTTGCGGAGTCCAAATCTTCACCGCCATTGTGGCTCCTCGTTGGTACAGCAGCGGCCGGTGGAAGTATTTTTCTAATGATGTGCCGAAAAAGGCTGGTGTATTAGCGCTTGCGATAGCAATCTCACAGTCTTGCGACGAATACGCGTTGGACGAACCAGAAGCCTCCTGCCGCAATTACAAAGATCGATCCCGCGAACGCTACTCGTTGCCGAGCAACCTCACTTCTTCGCTGCAAAGTTACCAGAGCCAGGGTGACGACACTGACGACCATCAACTGTCCAATCTCGACACCGGCGTTGAACGAGAAGAGCGACCATCCCAAAGCACGCGCGGGCAGAGCCATTTCACGCAGCACATTGGCAAATCCGAAGCCATGAAGCAGCCCAAACGCAAACGCGATCCACGGACGCACATCGCGATGCCTGCCGGGCCGCAGATTGTCCAAGCCCACGAAGACGATACTGAGCGCAATGGCAGGCTCGATAAGGAGCGCTGACGGCGTAAGAATATTCACCGCTGCCAGGGTAAGGGTAATGCTGTGTGCGAGCGTGAACATGCTGACAATCAAAGCGAGCCGGCGGATACGTCCACCGGGCAGCAGCAGACCGATCAGAAACAGCAGGTGATCGGGGCCAATCAGGATGTGGTGAATCCCCGCCGGCACGAACTTGCGCATCACAGCGAAGGCCCCGTGAGCAGACCCCGAGAAATAATCGAACGATGGGTTGGCCGCGGTCAAGATCGATTGCGTTACGATGCCCCGTTCGTCGATGTTAAGGTAGGTCTGATGATTTGGGTCGTAAGGGAACAATACCGCTTTAACCGCCAGAGTCGCTGGCC
>CAIXXC010000170.1 GCA_903923205.1 uncultured Rhodospirillales bacterium
GGCACGATCTGAGCAATCGCACTCAAGGCAGCATACTCACCCACCTCGGAACTCGGTCGATAGATTCCCAAGATAATGATGTCGATGTTGCGGAGCACCCCATAAACGAGAAGGCTCATCGCCAACCAGATACTGTCACCAAGGAGTCGACGCATGTCCGTAAATTCGAGACGCGTCAGACGGCTGCCAGCGAGCTTCAGGCCTCTGTCCCACGTGGCCAGGGTGATGCTCATTGTAACCCCGCTCACGAGATAGCCCAAAACGGTCGCAAGCAAGATCCCGCTCAACCCGTAGCCGCGCCAGATAGAAAGCCAGATGAACAGGACCCGCAGGGTCGGTTGGAGATAGAGTGAGATCAGAACCTGGGCTGCCGGGCGATGGCGCGCCCGAAATACCGCCGAGAGGACTGCCACGTCTGCCGCAAAGGGCAGAGATAGAAAAGTGAGAAAAAGATAGTAGGCGAAATGAGGATAATGATACGCCGACCGCTCGAGAAACGGCCCGAACCCGAAATACGCCAAGAGGACCGCAGCGAGGCCGATCCCGCGTACCAGCCAGCGAAGTGAGGCGACCTGCGTCTTCATCCGCCCCAGCTGATCTTCGTGCTGGGGTATGTGCCGTAACAAGGCAAGATCAAGCCCCAGCGGCGCCAATATCAGCACTGTCGTGAAGAGATTGCGGGTCAAGCTGAGGATACCGTAGTCTCCCGGGCCGATCCAACGCGCGACCAGTACGCCGGAGCCGAAGGTGACCGCCTGCTGGTACAGCATGCCACCAATATACAGCACCACGTCGCGCGGTCGGCTCATCCCTGAGCGCCCTTTTCGGCGAGATGTTTCTCTACCAGCGCCATCATCCGCTCTGTGCGGATCTCGTATGTCTGCTCTCGCGCCGCTGCAAGGCGTTCTTCGAGCGTCGCACCTCGTCCAGCGATTGCGTCAGCGACCGCTGCGGCAAAGCCGGGAGCGCCATCAACGAACGCTGCAACATGGCCGTAATCCTGCAACGCGGGCAGCGTCGTGCCCACCACCCGCCGCCCGGCGGCAAGATATTCGAAGAATTTCATGGGAAACATGGAGCGGGTATATTCGTTGGGGAGATTCGGCAGGATCGCAACATCCATACCCTTCAGGTAATTGGGGAGGCTCTGATAGGGTCGCCCGCCGAGAAGATGGATATTGGGCAGATTTTCAAGCTGAGTGATGTCGGTCCAGGGGTCGCCCTCGCCAACCTCGCCGATCATCACAATGGACCAGTCTGGATTGGCCTCCGCGAGGCTGCGAATTAGCGGAAAATCGAGCTTATAGCCCGAAATCGCACCGATAAAACCGACCCTCGGCTGAGGGATCTCTGCCAAATCGACCGGGATTTCGGCATTGGGGTCGAGCGCCTTATTGAAATGGTCGAAATCGGCGACATTGGGGAAATAATAGGTCTCAGGATTCAGCAGCCTATGCGCCTCATAAAGATTCGGCGCGGTGGTGAAGATCAGATCGGCGCGGCGCGAAAGCTTCTCCTCGCTTGCGGCGATAACCTCGCGCGGCATCCCGGGCTGGGCTTTGATATCGTCAACCGCGTGATAGACGACCAATTCCCATTTAGCCAGATCGCAGAGCTCGGGGGTGAGCGGCGAATAGGTCCATAATAATTTTGGCCGCAATCCTAGAACACGGGCCCAAAGCCAAACCGAGAAGCTGAGGAACCCTCCGTTCAGTCGACGCACCATTGCAGAGCTCTGAAAGGGGATGATCAGCGGGGATAA
>CAIXXC010000171.1 GCA_903923205.1 uncultured Rhodospirillales bacterium
CAGTGGCTCGATGACAGCTTGGTATTCTCGCATCGACCATGGCCCGATGCGGCTGAGCTTGCCGTAACCGCGAACCTGCAATTTGCGCTGGGTAACCTCGGCTACACCGTCAACCAGTTCCGCAAGGCCAGCGGCAACCGCCACCCCGCGGATCGGCCGCTATCGCATCATGCCCGGCGTCGCCGCGCGCCAATCATTGCGTACGAGCAGCTTGCCGAAATCATCGACAACGCCTGTTCGACCTCCTTTCTTTTCTGCCTCTACGCCATTGTGCCGATCCCCGAGTTGATCGCGCTCGACCTTTGCCGGCCTGTGACTTTCGAGAAATGCTGGGTCGCGACGCTCGACCCTGTCAATGGCACATTCTTTGATGTGCCTGCCAACGGTCCCGTGACCGTCAATCCAGGCGACGGGCGATTCCTTTCCGGTGGCCATCTGCGCTGGCCGCCGGAGAATATTTGCGGCCTTCACACACCCTATTACCATGCCTCGGTGCGCAACTGAGGCGCCTGGGGTGCACCGACGGCGGCAGAAAAGCCGAGGGGGTCGGAGGCGAGATGTCGAGGGTCAGATGACCCAAAGACGCACCCCACCAATTTGCCCCTAGAATGCAAGACGGGGCCTTTGCCAAAGGAATACCTGCATGAACATCGGCACCATTCGCGCAACTGAGCGCGGCCAACTGACCGGCAGCATTGCGACACTGACGGTTGCCATGAGTTTCGCGCTGCGCAGCGTCGATTCGAACCACGCCAAGGCCCCGCGCTATGAGATTTGCACGCGCAATCCTGCTGGTGCCCAAGTCCAGATTGGTGCGCTGTGGGAGCAAACCTCGAAGTCCACCGGCGAATGCTTCCTGCAGGGTCGCATCGACGATCCTTCTATGCGCCGACCGCTGGCGATCAGCGCCTTCCGCCAGAATGACGGCAGCTACAATGTCGCCTGGCTGAGACCGCAGCGTCGTTCGGGCGCTTCCCTCTCACCTTCCGCGAACGACAATCCGCCATTCCTCGATGCGGCCTGAGCCTGCGCCCCATCCCTTCTTCCAGATCCCCTGTGCCCCGGGCCGCTTCATTGCGGCTCGGGGTATTTTATGCTTGCGGCGCTTGGAGGTCGGTTTGGCTGCGAGGGATGTCTGGACCCGCGCGCGGGGAACCTGACGGCAAGCAGCGGGCACCGAGAGGTGAGGGGAATGGGGGAAAGTGTCTTGGCCAAGGGGGCTAAGGCGCGAACCAACTTTCGGCACCCAGGATGCAAGAGGGTGTCGGGCCAGAGGAGATTACGGCCATGAATATCGGTGAATTGAAGCTCAACGGCGCTGGCGTTTACATGGGCAAGATCCAGACCGCCACGCTGGACCTCGTCGTGGGCCTGCGGCCGGTCAATTCCAGCAATGTCTCCGCCCCCAAGTATGATGTGATGGTCCGCGCCAAGAACGGCCAGTTCATCCCGGTGGGCGGCCTATGGGAGAAGACCGCGAACAACGGCGGTTGCACGTTCCTGCAGGGTCAGATCGACGATCCAAGCTTCGAGGCGCCGCTGTCAATCGCGCTGTTCGCGCAGGCCGATGGCGCTTTAAACATCGCCTGGTCGCGTCCGCGCCGCCGTGCGGAAGCCGGTTTCGCCGATGCTGCCGTGATGTGCGCGGCCAATGACGCCATTGGCGGTGGTGACTATGATCGCCGCGATGAATCGCCCTTTGGCGACGTCGAGCCGGGTCTTGCCAAGGCGGCCTGATTCCAAACTCCAGAATGCTTATCACTATGGGCGGCCCGTCTCGCGACGGGTCGCCTTTTTTCGTTCATTGCTGAGCGGGGTCTTCGAAGTCGGGGCGGACCAGATCGACGTGGCTGACGCCCAGCGCCCGCGACAGCTCGTAAAGCGTGATGACGGTTGGATTGCGCCGACCGCGCTCGAGGCCGCTCAGATATTGCTGGCTGAAGCCAGAACGCTCCTCGACTTGCTCCTGGGTCAGACCTTGGTCTCGACGCAGGCGCGCGAAATTTCGGCCGACCAGTTTACGCATGTCCATGCGCCGCAGGATCGTGATTTACACACTTTGAGTTTATCAACTATACTATGTAAATGATCCCGCTCGATGATCGGAGCCTTGGCGGCTCGCTTCCGTTGCACCGCACAATCGCTTGCCGGGCATGGAACAAATCCACGTAACGGACACATCAGCAGTTCCAGCATTCTTGTAACGCTTATTTGTTATTATGCGTCTGCATGGCGCTTCTACCAAAGGTCCCCGCGAATGACCGAGCATCTCAAGCCACTCACTGATGCCGAAAATCAGGCGATCACCGCATCATTGGCCCAATTCAAAGCCCGGCTTGCTGAAGCTGGGGAATTGCTGGCGGCCACACATATCGATCACGCGCTGCAATGTCTTGATCCCGAAAACCCGATCAATCAACAGACCGCCGCCAAGGGCTGACTGCAACCTGCGAGCACAAGTGATCGGGTTGTATTGCGGGTCCATGCATATTGGTTGATGCAACAACCCCGGTGACATGCTGCGCCTTCCCACTGGCAGGAACGATCGAAGCCAAGACCAGTCCCTGCGGCTGAAATTGTCGCGGGGCTGAGGCCGAGCCATGCTCCGGCCCCCTCCCTCGCGATCATTATGCAGCATCATATGTGCAGGGCAGCAGTTGTCAGTCTGGCGGCGCACCTGGCGGACAATCTTCTCTCGAGACGGCCCGAGCAGCAGGCCCAGCCTTGGAACCGACATCTCCGGACAATCTGACCGGCAAGCCATCCCGCCTGAGAAGGGATGAACACTACGCCCGCGCGGCGGTGCAGCAACCCCCATTTGTCGACCGAGTTACCTCCCTGCGGTCGGCGCCCGCACCACTCGAAAAATGGAAGTTTCCCTGCGGCTGCGCCTCCGGTGCAGCACCCCCTCAATCGCGGGCTGCGCTCTGGTTCATCCCGGCGGGAAAGGCTCGCCGGTAAGATCTGGAGACATCCTATGAACAAGGTTTTCCTGTCCGGCCGCATCACCTCCGACATCACCCGCTTCGGCACCGACTCCAAGGGCGGCGTCAGCTTCACCCTCGTCACTTCGCGCCCCGTCATCAAGGACGGCCAGGTCCAGAAGGGCGAAGATGGCTACACCGAGACCTACGACCAGTTCCACACTGTCAAAGCCTTCAACGGTCTCGGCAAGTCGATCGCCAACCACAAGAAGAAGGGCGACAAGCTGATCGTCACCGGCGAGATCCGCTACACCCGAAATGAGAAGGACGGCCGCACCTTCTACAACACCGACATCGTCGCCGACGAGATCGAGTTCATCTGACCCCTGACGGGCGGCCTTAGGGCCGCCCTTCCTTTTTAGGGAGCAAGTTCATGTTGCACTACTCGAACTTCGACGACGTCGCCTGCATCACCAACGGCATCACCGTCACCAACCCCGCCATGGTCGCCCGCATCCGGAGCCACGCTGCACACCTGAGCGATTATGACATCGCCGCCCATCTGAGCAACGCGATCGCTTCCTCGACCGATGCCGCCCACGCCTTCGCTTGGGAGCAAAACCTGTTTGGCGAAGTCAGTGCTGAAACGCTGGTCGATGCCGAATATTTCGAGGAGCTGGTCGCCGCCTGGAGCCTGATCGCCAGCGAGCGCGGCATCGACAGCCTCGATGGATTGCTAATCGATATGGTGGCGGTGCATTGAACGCCAGTTTGGGTGGGCACCCGATGGTGCCCACCCTTCAATGCCTTGCGAGCAAGACTTATACTCCCGGATAAAGGGACGCCGTGCTAAACAATGCACATGCTTATTCCGCTATCTCCATCCGGCAATCCTGAACTGCCTTTTATCGCTGCTTGCGCTGGTCGTGCTGTTGATCTTTCCGATGACCAAGGCGCCCATCTGCTTCAAATCATTCCAGCACGTTGGCGCGCATTCCACATATTGCTCACCGAATTTGTCGATGAGTTGGTCGCAGTGGAAGCGAAGGCTCAACCGGATGGCATTGCTCTAATCGAAGCATTTCGGCGCATTATTTACGACGCTACGGAGATTTTTGACTGTTACGCGAACCTGTTGCCGAACCGCGTTAAGGCAGCGTCGAACGAGGAGCGTAAATCTCTCAGTGAATTTCGCACGTCAGCGAAGCGGATGCGGGATTTTACGGCCAACCTGTGCAATCGGTGCAAGCATGCAGGTGCCCAATTGCAATTTCTGTGGGCCGTCTCAACAACCAGTGAGCGCCGTGGGGCAAGGGTTCTTGTTCAGGTGTTCGCAGGCAGCGGTGCATTGATCCGCGATGACAAGGTTCATAAGGGGCAATTGGCTGGTTTGGGTTTGGTCCGCATCGGACATGAACTTGCGCACAATCTCCTCCGTATCGATCATGCGGCTGCCAAGCTGATTAACGCATTGGGCAATCAGCCTGTTGAACTTATGCCTTCGATTTCGGCTGAAATTCCAATTGGTCCGGCGCTGCGTCGTCTCATCGAACTCACGGCTACTCGGCATTCTGATGAATGCAGCAAGCATGACGGTTTGGCATTCCGAGAGAATGGGATCGAATTGACCCGCGTGATAGCTGAGGATCTGGGCCCAAATGTCCGCATGACTGCATCCCTGACAGTTCACGAGCCAACGACGTCTTACGGGATGATGTGATTTTGTGATCGCATGCTGGAGCGTAAGGCGGCCTCCTTTTGCATAAGCCCTATCAAGCTAGGCGCCTGCCCGCCAAGGCGGTCACCGCGCTCTATTCCGCCCGCGTCGGGCTCCACCGAGCCCTATGCGGGTCTCGGCCCTTACGGGTAACGATCGACTGGCGCGGTCGATCACGGCAGGGGGCGGTATTTCAAAAACAACAACTCTCTCAAAGTCCCAGTGTGGCAAGCTGGTCTGGCGCAAGATCAAGGATGCGCGGTTCCCCCAATTTTGCGCCGGCGGTGCCAACACAAAATCGGCTCCCCCACGCCCCGCTTCACGGCGTCAACCGGGGTCTGGCTGAAGGCAGCCAGCTTCCCGGTTTACGTCCCTGACATGCTGGACGCAGCTTGCCGAGTGACCTGTCGTCATCACGATGGATGACGGATTGAACCTTTTGGAGGTCACCATGCAGCAATCAATCACCAACCTCGAAGATCTCGGCGCATTCTACCGCGAGCAGATCGAAGCTCCCGGCTTTGACGGAGCCTTTGCCGAGCAGGGCAGCATGGCTCAACTTTCCGTGCACGACGAACCCATGGCAACCGACATGCCCGATCCGCAGGCCGCGCGCGGCGCGATGGAAATGATGATCGGCACGGTGTTCGACCTCTTCCGTGGCACGCGTATGGAAGAATTCGGCCAGGACATCGTCTGGGGCATCGTCAACAGCTTCCACGTCACCTCGCAGCGCATCGAGAAGCGCGAAGACGAAGTCACCAAGAAGCTGGGCGACATGGCCCGCGCCTTCGACCCTTCCGAAATCTACGCCGTCGAACTGGAAGAGACCCAGCGCATCTGCCAGACCCTGATGGACTGCCGCGAGGCGATGGAAGCCATGCGCGACTACGCCGGCGAGACCTACCGGGTTGAAACCGGACGCCCATTCTCGACTGTTAAAGGCACCCGGGTCTCCTCAGGCCTGACCGCCAGCCAGATTGACGCCCGCGACTTCCTGGCCGCCCGAGCCTCAAAGCGCCGCGAGGATCATGCGCCCACTGGCCCGGTGGTGATCTTCTCCGGTGGCACCGACTGGCAAGACCACGAACTGCTCTGGCAAGCGCTCGATGAAACCCGCACCCGCATTCCGAACATGATCCTGGCAACGACGGCCCAGCACAAGGGCTGCGACCAGATCGCCCACGCCTGGGCAGCGGCTCGCGGGGTCAAGACCGTCCGCTTCACGCTCAACCGGGCGCTTGGCAAGCGGGCAGGTTTCGTCCGCAACGAACAACTGCTGAACCTGAAGCCGGTGCATGCAGTGGTCTGCGAAGGTTCGGGTCTACAGTCCAACCTGCTCAGCCGCGTGCGAGAGGCGAACGTGCCCCACCACGCTTTCGCCCAGCGTCACCAGCGCGTCGCTGCCTGACGTTTCGGAGGGCGCCGCTGTCGCGGCGCCCTCCTTTCCTTTTTCCCATGGCAGGAGGCACGCGGACGTAGGGGCGGGCAAGCCGCCCCATGCCGCGCGCCTGGTTGATGACCTTCGACCTGCCCTTCGACTAGCCACAAACCCACATTTGCGATAATGTGCGCATTCGTAGCCCTCACGAGGTTTGCATGAGCCGCCTGACCATAGACATCACCAACCAACAGCACCAAAGCCTCAAGGCGTTGGCAGCGCTCCAGGGCAAGTCGATCAAGCAGTATGCGCTTGAGCGCCTTTTCCCCGAAGATGCCAACGGCGACCAGGCGTGGCGCGAATTGAAGATGCTGCTAGGCGAACGCATCGAACAGGGTCTCGCTGGGCAGATCTCGACCCAGAGCATCGGCGCAATCGTGGATGAAGAACTGGGCCCGGACCAGCATTCTTGAGCACCGGTTATATCCTCACGGCAGCAGCGGAAGCTGATGTCCGGTCCATCATTCTTTACACCCGCAAGCAGTGGGGTGACGCGCAGGTTCGCGCCTACATGGCAAAGCTGGAGGCTGGCATCACTCGCCTTGCTGCGGGGCAAGGTTCGTTTCGCGACATGAGCGAAATCCACCCGGGGCTGCGCATGTCACGATGCGAACATCACTTTGCTTTTTGCCTGAGCCGCGAGGACGAACCTGCCCTGATCGTGGCGATCCTGCATGAGCGAATGGATCTGATCCAGCGGCTTGGGGACAGACTGGATCAGGCCTAATTCAGCCATTGGCTGCGCTCGGTTCAAGCAGGAACCCGTTGTCCCAGCCTTTTGCGGTGATCGCCCATAGAAATATTCAACCACCAGTTCCTGAGGGGGAGTAGCAGCACACCCTACGCGGGCTACCGCAAAACAAATAGGCAGAGGGCGTGTAAAGATATTTCTATATTACAACAATATATGGCGATCATTCCTCATCAGGAATAGCAAAAAATCATTATTCCTGCTGGGGAATAATTGGCTGTGACAGCCTTTTTGACGGGCTTCGCGCTTCTGTGATCACCCAGATATCTGATTTACATTGCTAAAATCTATTCCGCCTGAGGAATGGCATAAAGGGCTCCATTCCGGCTCCGGTATGATCATGGCCTTGCAGAAATGGTGGGGCGGCTGTAGGATTCTCAGGCGATAACCGGATTAGGCTGCTCTTATAAGGAGCCGCCATGGCGCGCCTTGTCCAATGTGGACTGAGCATCAGTCCGTCGCAATACCAGCGTATCAAAGCCCTCGCCAAGCAGCAGCGCAAGCCCCAAGCCTTCGTGGTTCGAGGCTTGATCGATATCGCGCTGCCATTTGCCGAGAATGGGCACCGGATCAATTTTGCCCGCATTCTCACCATCCTCGAGTTCACCAGCCTGGCGCTCGATACGGTGATCGCCAAGCTCGCGCCGGAAGACTCCGACCGTCTCCTCGACCTCGCTGTCGACCATCTGAAGAAGTTCCATGCCTCGGAAGGATGACATCCGCTTCGACCGTCGAGCGGTCGTTGTCGAGCACCAGTCCGCGCGCGGCGAAGTCGTGCGCAACGTGGGGGCATTCACCCGAGGGTCGCAACTCATTCGCCTTCGCTACATGATGATGATGGAGGGCTTGCGCTGGCCGATCGTCGCAGCGCTCGCCAGCTTTTCGCTGTTCCTCGTTCTCCTGCTCGTATTCCTGATGCACGAACACGAAGTGCAACTCGTCGAGATGCGCATCTTCGCGGGCTTCTGGAGCCTGGTCGATCTCGACCCCACCCATGTCGTGAACCTCACTCTGCCCGACAACACCCTGGTCCCCATGGCGATCGGCGATGTGCCAGATTACCCCGATGTCGCCTGGGCCTGGACCAAGTTTCTGCGGTGCATTGTCGTCGCTTTGGGTGCCGCCGGTTTTCTGACCAGCCCGCTGGCGACCTGGTTCGTCAAGCTGTCCCAGCAGATCGGCACTGACATCCTCAAAGAGCGCCACGAGCGCGGGGCCATGCTGTTGCCCAGCGACGTCCTGGCCAGAGAAATCTCTGCGCACAATGATGCGGAATTCAGGACTGAGCTTGCGGCTTCGCATCCTGATCTGGATCCGGCTTCGGTTGCGGCACTGCCGATAAGCGCCCGGACGGCTCTGGGTATCCACGTCCCATATACGATAGCCGGCGTTCCCTATCCCTGGCGGCTTGAGCAGACCCACGCGATGCTGATCGGCACGACCGGCGCGGGCAAGACGACGCAGCTGCGCAACATCGTCGTTGAGGCCCGGGAGCGCGGACAGCGCTGCGTGATCTTCGATCTTACCGGTGCGTTCGTTGAGGCCTTCTATCGCCCGGAGACCGACCACATCCTCAACCCGATGGACAAGCGGTGCCCGCCGTGGACCATCTTCAACGATTGCCAGAACTACGCCGACTATATTTCGGCCGCCGCCGCGCTCGTCCCTAGCGATGGGGCCAACGCTGAGCCATTCTGGGCGATGGCGGCGCGCACGCTGTTCGTCGAAATGTGCATCAAGCTGGCGGCGAGCGGCGAGACATCAAACGGCGCTATCGCCCACCACCTGATGGAAGCCGATCTCAAGGAGGTGCATCGTCGGCTCGCCAATACCATCGCCAGTCCGCTGACGGCCGTGGAGGCAGCGCGCATGGCAGAATCGATTCGCGCGGTGTTCAACACAAATGCGCAGGCAATACGTTTCCTGCCCGATCCGGTGCCAGGTGGCCCGCCATCCTTCTCAATCCGGCGCTGGGTGCAGGGCGATACTCCGCCCGGCTCGATCCTTTTCATCACCTCGACCCACGGCGATCTCACCCTCAACCGGGCTCTGTTGACGTTGTGGATGGACCTTGCGGTCAATTCGCTGATGGGAATGCCGCGCACCCGGAATTTGCGCATGTGGTTTCTCTTCGACGAGGTCCACGCACTTCACCGATTGCCGGCCATCGAGCATGGCCTTCAAACTGCGCGCGGCTTTGGCGGTGCCTTCGTCCTTGGCATGCACAGCTTCGACAAACTCTCGGAGACCTATGGCAAGGAAGGGGCAGTCAACCTTGCCTCGCTGGCCCGCACCAAGCTGATGCTGGTTACTGCCGACAAGACCACCGCTGAATTCTGTTCGGACGTCATTGGTTCTCACGAGCTACGCGAGACCGACGAGGCCTATTCGATCGGCGCGAGCCGGTCGCGCGATGCCGCAACCATCACCCCGCGCACCGACATCAAACCGCTCGTGATCGCTGACGACATCATGAATCTTCCCTCGCTCCACGGCTTCGTGAAGTTCCCTGAAGGTTTCCCGGCGGGGCGGATCAAGCTCGAATGGACCGACTATCCCGCGATTGCCGAGCCCTTCCAGCGCAAGTCCGAAATGCAGATCGCGGCCTATGTCGCGCGGCAGGAAGAGCAGGCGACAGACGGCGGCGGTGGTGGCCCGGCTCCTGTTGCGACGTCGCCCGGCGACAGAGCCGTAACCGCCGTCGATGGGCAAGCCGCCGATCAACGCACTCCCGACAGGGACGCCGCCGCGTTAATCGACGCAAGGGAGATCACGGCCGCCGACCAGCAAATGGACACACGCAGCGAGGGTCCAGCCACACCGCGAAACGAGGATGAGACGCCCACTGCTAAGCCTCCCGAACGCGAATGGAGAGACATCCAGCGGCAGAATCGGCGCTTGGGCGCACATGATAGTCGTGACCGCACCGAAGACGCAGACGACCGAGAAACCGAGGTCGGACAAAAAGATGCCTCGCAAAGTTCAGGTCGGCGAGAGCAGCAGATCACAATCGAGGAACGCACGGGCCAGGCCTATGCTGACCCCGCCGAGCGACCAGCGCACCAACGTCCAGCGGCGGGCATTGACGGTCCACAGGCGCCCCCCGGTCGCGACGACGATCTGGACATGGGCATGTAGACGATGCTGTCGGTCGCGTCCGTGCGCTCCGCTGGCGGTGCCGCTTCCTACTTCGCCAAGGACGACTATTACGTCGGGGAACATTCCAGCGAGGTCAGCGCCTGGGGCGGACTGGCAGCCGCGGAACTCGGCTTGGTTGGCGAAGTGGGCAAGCTGGCATTCGAAAACCTGCTCAACGGCCGGCTGCCCGACAGCGAGCAGGTTGGCGATCCCGAGCGCCGCCGCGCCGGTATGGATCTCACATTCTCGATGCCCAAATCCGCTAGCGTGCTCGCCTATGTGGGCGGTGACCAGCGTCTGCTCGACGCGCACTTGCAGGCGGTCCGCCAAACTATGGGCTGGGTCGAGAAAAACTTCGCCGAAGGGCGGGTCTATACCGAGAACCCGAAGGGTGATCCGGTCCAGACCGGGAATCTTGCCTATGCCATCTTCCAGCACGACACGAGCCGCAAGCTCGACCCCCAGGCGCACCTCCATGTCGTCATTGCCAACCTGACCAAGGTGGGCGAGCGATGGCAAGCGCTCCACAACGATCAACTCTGGAAGAACAATTCGATCATCGGCAGCGTCTATCATGCGGCGCTGCGCACCCTGGTCGAAGAGCTTGGCTACCGCACCGAACTCACCGGCAAGCACGGCCAGTTCGAAATCGAAGGCGTGCCTTTGGCAGTCATTCGGGAATTCAGCCAGCGGCGCGAAGAGGTGCTCGCCAAGGCTGCCGAGATCGGCATCGCCACACCCCAAGGACGCGATGCGGTTGTCGTCAGAACACGCGACGCCAAGGTCAATCTCGAAGACCGAGGAGCCCTTCGCGCAGAATGGGGGGAGCGAGCGGTCGGGCTTGGTTTTGATGGGCAGGCGCTGGTGGCCGAGGCTCAGGCGCAGGCTGCGGATATGGGCCGAGGGGCTGGCGGGCTCAATGCCATCCGGCAGATCGGGGCCGTGGTTGCACAATGGGCTGAGCGGTTGTCCGAGTGGCTGGGCCCGGGCGATCCGTTGGTCACCAGCGGTATCGCTCGCCTTGGCATGTCCGCATCACAGGTTGGGGCTGAAATGGCGGTGGCATCAGCCATCAGGATCCTTGGCCAGCGCGAGGCGGCCTTTCCGATCCATGAGGTGTCTCGAACTGCGCTCGACCTCGGCATCAAGGGCGTCACCATCGAGGCAGTCGAGGCGCGCGTCCAGCAGCTGGCGGACAAAGGTCAGCTTGTCTTTGGCAAGTCCGGCCGGAGCGATGGCGCCGTTACGCACGTGACCACGCCCGAGCACATCGCCGAAGAACGTCGGCTGCTCGCCGGCATCGATGCTGGCCGAGGCAGCAGTCTGCCGATCTTTGCTGCGGATGTCGCAGCCACCCGCCTGCAGGACAAGGCTGGGGAGCGGCCGCTCGGCCAGGAACAGTTGGACGCCGGTATTCTTGCCCTGGCGAGCCAGGACCGGGTGGTCGTGATCCAGGGCGTCGCTGGTGCCGGCAAGACAACCCTCATTTCGGCGATGGCCGCAGCATTGGGTGAGGACGGGAAACAGGTGATTGGCCTCGCGCAGGCCAACAAGATGGTCACCATGCTGAAGGACGAAGCGGGAATCCCGGCTCAGACATTGTCGTCCTTCGTCAATGATCATCTGCGCGGGGCACTTGCTGGCAAAGGTGAAGCCTTCGAGGCCTCGAAAGCCACGTTGCAGGACACGGTTCTCGTTCTCGACGAAGCCTCGCTGGTCGCCAACAAGCAGATGAATGACCTCGTGACCATCGCCAACACGATGGGAGTGAGCCGCCTGGTGATGATCGGTGATCGCGCCCAGTTGCAGCCGATCGATGCGGGCAAGGCCTTCAGCCTGGTCCAGGCCCATCGTCCCGCCATGGCTCGAATGGATGTTAGCCTGCGCCAACGCACCGAGCATATGAAGGCTGTCGCGGCTATGACCCGCACGGGTCATTTTGGCGGCGCCTTTCGCGTGCTGGGCGAGCGGGTGGTGAGTGCAGGGGTGGACTTTCGCGAGGCGGCGGCGCGCAAATGGCTCGAATTGTCCGCCGAAGACCGCACTCGCACCGCCCTCTACGCGTCGGGCCGCGACACCCGGGCATTCCTCAATGATTTCGTGCAGGGCGGCCTGAAGACAGAGGGGACGCTCCGTGGCGAGGGGCTTGAGCTTGCGCGCATCGAGAGCGTCAATGTCACCCGGGAGGAACTGCGATACGCCCGGACCTATCGGGCCGGGCAGCTTCTTGATGTCAGCGGCAACGCGCGGCCCGGCGGCCTTGAGCGCGGGCAATACCGGGTTGTCGAGATCACCAAGACCGGACGAGTCGTCCTGCGCGACGAAGGCGGACGGCGCCACAGCTTCCGCCCTGACCGGCTCGATCCCAACGACAAGCGGGAGTCGCTCACCCTGTCAGAGCGCGAGACGATCCGCATCCACGAAGGCGAGCGCGTCCGCTGGACCGCCAACGACAAGACGCGCGGAATGTTCAATTCCGCGGAGGCCGAGATCGTCGGCATCACACGTGAGGGTGTGGAGGTTCGGACAAGTGAAGGTGTGAACATGTTGCTCGCGCACGGCGACAGGATGCTCTCACGAATGGGGCTCGCTTACGCGATCAACATGCACCAGGCTCAAGGGATGACCACCGATCAGGGCATCGGGGTCATGCATTCTGCGGAACGGCAGTTGTCCAGCCAGCGCCTGACCCACGTGATGGCCACCCGCGTTCGCGACGACATCACCATCTTCACCAACGATTGCGACCAGTTGCTGCGCTCGATCGAGGCCAATCCCGGCGACAAAGCCAGCGCACTCGAACAGATCGGCGAGAAGGCAGTCGATCGCTCTTGCAAGGTTGACGCGCAACCCGGGCACTCGGGAAGCGATGCCGCCCGCGCTGATCCCTTCGCTATCGATCCGGCATCGCTGAAGGTCGATCCCGAAAAGCACGGGCACGCGCCCAAGCCGCAACTCACCCATGTCCCCGAAAAGACCATCGAACTCGGATTGTGAGATCATCCATGAAACGACCTGCCGGAGTCCCTACCGCCGCGTTTATGCTTGCCTTGGTCCTGACCTCTGTGGTTGCCGCGCCGCCGGCGCTGGCACAGCCGTCTGGCTCGACAATATCGGCTACCGAATTCCCGCACGACAGCTTCGGTGTCCCGGCCCGGGTTGTGGCGACCCGGCACGTTTCCGGCATTGGTGCGACGATCGTCACGTTCAGCACCGGCACCCGGTTGATCGTCAAGCAGACGCATTTCACGCCCGGGCAGGTTTCCGTTGTCGCATCGTTCGGTGCGGGGCGGGCGGGCGTTTCGGCGGATCTGGTCCACGCTCTTTGGGCCACAACGCTGTTCCCGATCGGCGGAACCCGGCACATTTCCTATGATGAGCTTGATGCCTGGCAGCAATCGTCCGGCCACCCCGTCAACGTGACCCTCGTCCCCGGCGTTGGTGCGTTCCGTCTGCAGGGCGAGATCCCGTCGAATGACCTCGCCACCGAATTGACCCTTCTGACCGCCTACGCGCGCGAACCGGGATTCCGGGCGGACTTGGTGACGAAGATCGCCAGCGTCGGCGCGATGCTGGGCAAGCAGATCGAGGGCGATCCGGCGATGCGGTTCACCCGCGCAGTCCAGCGCAGGCTGGTCGGCCGCCGGTATCAGGAGTTGCCAGATCAGGCGGACCTTGCGGCAACTACGGGCTCGGAAATGCAAGCCCTGCTCGGACCTGCCTTTGCCATGCCTCCAGCCATTGCCATCGTCGGCGACATCGATGTCGATGTTGCTATCCGCGCGGTGGCGACAACACTCGCAGCCGGCGACCCTCGGCCAGTATGGCGTCGAGGCATCGCCGCGGCACCGACGCCGACGAATCGCCAGCAGCAAAAGGGCCTCTTGGACGCGGACACGACAGCCGATCGTCGGCTTGGCTTTTACTGGCGGCTGCCGGATATCCGCACCGCACCCCGCATTGAACGGGCTGCACGAGTTGCTGCTGCGATGATCGAGGCGAGGCTGGCGGTATCGACGCCGTCGACGCCTTCGGCCGCGCTGCCAGCTGTTGCCAGAGCCGTTGTCCCTCCTGATCTCAAGGGTGGGGGCTATCTTGGCGTCGTGATCAGGGATGGAGCGGTGCCACTCGACGGGACCCGGGCACTGCTGGCTGGCACAATGAATGATCTCGCCGCAGGCCGGTTCACGGCGGCAGAACTCGACAATGCTCGCCAGTCTGTCGCGGCGGAGATAGGCGCGGAAGGGATGAGCAATGAATGGTGGGCGCAGCGGCTCAGTTTGGCGCTGCGAGACCCTGCGATGGGTCAGGCGGTGCGCATCGAGGCTGGGGTAGTGGATGTCGATCGGGCGGAAGTTGTGGCATGTATCCGGCGCTACCTCGCAGGCAGGGCACCGCTAGTCGTCGCCGACGCGCGCGAGGCGGGCGAAAGTGAGGGAGGTTCTCGATGAGGCACTTGATACTGGTTCTGTTCGGCCTCGCGAGCTTTTCCATGGGTGCGGGCGAGGTTTTGGCGCGTCCGGACAGTCTGTCGTCTAACCTGCCGGATGTGCCTGGCGTGGTCGATCCTGCTGTGACCCCTGAAACCATCGACGCCACCATCTGCGTGTCGGGATATGCCCGTTCGGTACGGCCGCCTTACAGCTATACTGGCGCGATCAAGCGGCAGCTGATGCGCTCCGAGCATCCGGGCGAACGGTTTTTGGGCTATGAGCTTGACCACCTCATTCCCCTGGCACTGGGCGGAGCGCCTGCCGACCGCCGAAATCTCTGGCTCGAGCCATGGACGGGCGACATGAATGCCACGGACAAGGATGCCCTGGAATTTGTGCTGTGGCGCCTAGTGTGCCGCCACGAGGTGCCGCTTCGCACCGCGCAGCGGGCCATCGCGCAGGACTGGGTTGGAGCTTACCGGCGCTATGCGACCCCGCAGAACCTTGCGCGTTTCCATTATGGCCATAGCGGCAGCGAATGAACGCCGTGTCGCTGCGCAATCGCGGCGTATGCTTGCCTTTTGATGGATTGCGCGTATATTGCCCCCAAATAGAGGCATTGAGTGAGGCAGATATGGCTTCGGCGTTTCTCATGGATATGGTCGGTCAGACCGGAACGGTGTCGCCGGACATGGTATCCGGCCGATTGAAAATCACCAAGACCGAGCTGGCCTCGGCGCTTGGGCTGTCGCGCGATTCGGTTTCGAAGCAGAGCCGTGTGGCCTCGGTTGCGACACAGCGGCGCTTGCGCGATGTCGTCGAGATCATCAATCGCGTCATTCCTTGGGCCGGTTCTGAACTGGCTGCTTTCGCGTGGTATCGTTCGCAGCCGCTGCCATCGTTCGGTGATCAGACTGCCGAGGACCTAGTGCATGCCGGGCGGGGCGAGGCGGTCAAGCGCTACCTGAGCAGGATCGCAGAGGGTGGCTTTGCTTGAGCCTGCCTTTGATTACCTTCCAAGGCATCGTCTACCGCGCACACCACCCTCGATGGGCCTACGCCCCTGAATCAGGCGAAGGTCCCAGTCGCCATGGTGGGCGTTTCAACCGTCCTGGCAGGCCAGCACTTTACACCGCCCTGCGTCCTGAAACTGCCTGGCTTGAGGCTCAGCAGGGGTTCGCATTCAAGGCGCAGCCGATGACGATGTGTGCCTATGATGTCGATTGCGCCGACATCTTGGATCTGACGTCGCACGTTACAATCGGCGCTTTGGCGATCGATCAGGGCAACCTTGCATGCCCGTGGGAAGACATGGCTGACCGCGGAGATACACCGCCCTCGTGGGAGCTCGCAGACCGATTGATTGCAGTTGGAGCCGCCGGTGTGATTGTGCCCAGTTTTGCGCATCGGGCGGGGCCGGATGATCATAATCTGGTCTTGTGGAAGTGGGGGAAGGTTCCGCCCCACAAGGTATGTGTAGTGGATGACCATGGCAGATTGCCGAAAGATGATCGGTCTTGGGAGTGAAGTCACTCTGATCGAACTGAAAATTGAAGTTATGGCGTGACGAGATCGGTTGCCATCCGTGCACTATTTCGCGAAGGTATTCGGGCGATGACAACAGAGGCTGACACCTGCCGAAAGCACATTGTTCCGAAGCTGCAATCGGCAGGCTGGGATGATGCACCGTGCGCAATACAAGAACAGCGGACATTTACCGACGGACGGGTGCTTTTTGTGGGCGGAGTAGCACGCCGAGGCACGCGCAAACGAGCGGACTATATCCTGCGCTATAGGCCCGACTATCCAATCGCGGTGATCGAGGCGAAGGCATGTTATCGTTCAGCCCAGGACGGCGTTCAGCAAGCCAAGGACTATGCCGAAGTGCTGGGCCTGCGGTTTGCCTATGCCAGCAACGGACGGGAGATCATCGAGATTGACCTAGTGCTGGGAACCGAGGTTCTACGGGCTGATTTCCCCGCTCCGGCTGAACTCTGGTCCCGGATCGAGACCCAGTTGCATATCTCAGGGGATGGCTCCGCAAAGCTTCTGGCAGCAGGCTTTCCCGATCCAGAAAGACCGCTGCGATACTACCAGGAGATCGCCGTCAATCGCGCGATGGAAGCAATCCTCGGCGGGCAACGCCGGGCGCTGCTCAATCTCTGTACCGGGGCCGGTAAAACAGCCGTCGCGTTTCAACTTTGCTGGCGGCTGTGGTCGGCCAGTTGGAACAAGCGAGGCGACCATCGCAAGCCCAAGGTCCTGTTCCTTGCCGATCGGAATATTCTGGTTGACGACCCCAAGGACAAGACCTTTGCTCCGTTTGGCGATGCGCGCTGGAAGTTGGGCGCGAACGCGATCAGCCATGGCCGCGACATCTACTTCTCGACATACCAGGCCATCGCACGCGACGAGAACCGACCCGGCCTCTACAAGGAATTCGCACCGGATTTCTTTGACCTCATCATCATCGATGAATGCCATCGGGGCAGCGCGAGATCGGACAGCTCATGGCGCGAAATCCTTGAGTGGTTTGAGCCTGCCTATCAGTTGGGAATGACGGCCACACCCCTGCGGGAAGAGAGCCGCGACACCTACGCTTATTTCCAGAAGCCGCTTTATACTTACTCGCTCGCGCAGGGGATCGAGGACGGCTTCCTTGCGCCCTACCGCGTGCATCGCATCGTCACCGACCTCGATGCCGTTGGCTGGCGTCCGTCGGCCGGCGAACTGGACCGATATGGGCGGGAGATTCCGGACGAGGAATATCAGACCAGGGACTTCGAGCGGATAGTCGCGCTGCGATCCCGAACCGAGGCGATCGCTCGCCACCTGACGGACTTCCTCAAGAACACCGATCGCTTCGCCAAGACCATCGTCTTCTGTGTCGATCAGGACCACGCCAGCGAAATGCGGCAGGCGCTGATCAATCTGAATTCGGACATGGTGGCGAAGTATCCCGACTACGTTACCCGCGTCACTTCGGATGAGGGCGACATCGGCAAGGGCAAGCTCAGCACTTTTCAGGATTTGGAATCCGAAACGCCCGTCATCCTCACTACCTCGCAGCTTCTGACGACGGGCGTTGACGCACCGACTTGCAAAAACGTCGTACTGGCGCGGGTTGTCGGATCGATGGCAGAATTCAAGCAGATCATCGGGCGCGGCACGCGGCTGCGAGAGGACTACGGGAAGCTGTGGTTCAACATTCTCGATTACACCGGAACAGCTACCGAGAAGTTCGCTGATCCGGCCTTCGATGGTGAACCCGCCGATGAAATCACGACCGAGATCGATGCCGAAGGCGAAGTCGTCTCAACCGACGAGAGCGAGCCGGAAAGCCCGGCGGATTCATCAGAAGGTAGGGATGGAACGACAACTCTGCAGCCCGATGAACCCGAAGCCCTGCCGCGCAAGCTCTACGTCGATGGCGGCGAAGTCGAAGTCGTCGCGCATCTCGTCTATGATCTGGATTCTGACGGCAAGCGGCTTACCTGCCGCAAGCTCACCGACTGGACCGGCGAGAAGGTGCGGACCCTGTTTCCCACGCCTGCGGCATTTCGCGCAGAATGGGCCATTCCGGACAAGCGCGGTGCCATCATCGACGCCTTGGCCGAACGCGGAATTGATCTTGTCGCGCTTCAGGTCGATGCGGGCAGGCCCGATGACGATCCGTTCGATCTGCTTTGTCATCTTGCGTGGAATGCACCGCTCACAACACGCACGGAACGCGCCCAGCGATTGCGCGCCAAGGAGCCCGATCTGTTCCAGCGTTACGGCGAAGAGGCGCGGCGCGTGATCGATGCTCTGCTTGAAAAATACGCCGCGACCGGCCCTGACCAGTTGTCCTTGCCTCAGGCGCTCAAGGTTCAGCCCATTTCCGACTTCGGCAATCCCAGCGAGATTGCGCGCCTGTTTGGCGGCCCGCAGGCCATGCGCGAGGCGGTGGCGGAATTGACCGAAGCGCTCTATGCGGCCTGATAATCGATAAGGAATACCATGGCCCGCGCCCCGAAGACCACTGCTCCTCAAACCACGGCCCAACGCCTTGATTCCATCGTCAAGTCTGCCCGCAAGATTATGCGAAAGGACAAGGGCCTGAATGGCGATCTTGATCGGCTGCCGGTGCTGACGTGGATCATGTTCCTCAAGTTCCTCGATGACCTTGAGCGGATGCATCAGGACGAGGCCGAGCTCGCTGGCAGCGCATTCTCATCGGCAATCGAGCCTCCTTATCGCTGGCGGGATTGGGCGGCGGACAAGGATGGCATCACCGGGCCGGACCTGCTGACCTTCATCACCGCCGAAAAGGCCACGTTGCCGGATGGCAGTGAAGGTCCGGGTCTGTTTGCTTACCTTCGCGCGCTGCGCGGGACAAATGGCGGACGCGACCGGCGCGACGTGATCGCGACCGTGTTTCGCGGCGTCACCAACCGCATGGAAAGCGGCTATTTGCTGCGTGATGTGATCAACCTGATCAACGCCATCCACTTCGACAGTTCCGAAGAAATGCACACCCTCGGGCGGCTATATGAAACGCTGCTGCGCGAAATGCGCGATGCGGCGGGTGACAGCGGCGAGTTCTACACGCCGCGAGCCGTTGTTCGCTTCATGGTTGAGCGGATCAACCCGACCATCGGCGAGACTGTCCTTGATCCAGCCTGCGGCACCGGCGGTTTCCTGACCGAAGCCTTCACCCACATGGCGGCGCAGGCGAATACCGTGGAGCGGCGCACACAGCTGCAAACCGCCAGCATCAAGGGCATAGAGGCCAAGTCGCTGCCGTTCCTGCTGGCGCAGATGAACCTGCTGCTGCACGGGCTGGAAGCGCCGGAAATCGATCCCGGCAACGCCCTGCGCTTTCGCCTGTCCGAAATCGGCGAGCGTGAACGGGTCAATGTGATCCTCACCAATCCGCCATTTGGCGGTGAGGAAGAGGCAGGCATTCTGTCCAACTTCCCCGATGATCGCCGCACGGCGGAAACCACCCAGTTGTTCCTGCAACTGATCATGCGGCGGCTGAAGCGCAAGGGCCAGGGCCGCGCCGCCGTGGTCGTGCCGCACGGCACGCTATTCGGCACCGGTGTTGCTGCCCGGATCAAGGCGGACCTGCTGGAGAAGTTCAACCTCCACACCATCGTGCGGCTGCCCGAGGGTGTCTTCGCGCCGTACACGGATATTGCGGCGAACCTGCTTTTTTTCGACACGAGCGGCCCGACCGGGCAGATCGCATACTGGGAACAGCCCGCGCCGGAAGGACGGCGCAAATATTCCAAGACCGCACCACTCCAGTCCGCTGATCTGGCCGATTTGAGCGCATGGTGGGACAAGCGGGACGATGATCCACGCGCGTGGCTGGTCGACGGTCCTTCGTTGATCGAACGCGATGCCGGTGGGCAGGTCGTGGCGGTGAATCTCGACATCAAGAATCCCAACGCCAAGGCGGCCGAGGATCATCGGACGGCAAGCGAAATCGTCGCTTCAGCCGTAGCGAAGGAGCGTGAGGTTCTGACTATCCTTGAGGAATTGCAGGAGTTGGTTGGCACGCAGGTTTCCGCATGAACCAGTGGCAGAAGGTCGCACTGGGCGAAGTGATGCGGCTCGATCTCGCTCCCCATCATGTCGAGCCGGATACAAACTACCCAAACATTGGCATTTACAGCTTTGGGCGGGGCACCTTTGCAAAACCTCCGATAGAATCTGCGACCACAAGTGCTTCTACCCTCTATCGAGTGTCGGCGGGTCAAGTCATTTACAGCAGGTTGTTCGCTTTCGAAGGGGCCTATGCGACCGTGCCTCCGGAACACGATGGTGCCTTCGTATCGAATGAATTTCCGACTTTTACCGTAATCGATGAGAAGGCCTCTTCCGCCTACATTGGCTGGTTGTTTCGTTCAGCGGTGACCTGGCAGGCACTGCGACAAAACACAGTCGGGATGGGCGATCGTCGTCAGCGCATTCACCCTGCTAGTGTTCTGGCACTACCCATTTCCTTGCCCTCGCTCAGCGTACAGCACGCGATTGCAAACAGACTGGATAGAGTATCAGACGCCATCGTGGCCAGAGGAAGGGCGGCAACAAGCAGGGCATCGGAAGTCGAGGCCACCTTGCGCGCCGCCTTTGCCCGGATCATTGCTAACGCGCCTCGCGTGGCTATGGGCGAGATCGCGCCGCTGGTGCGCCGCCCGGTCGAGATCGATCCGGATGCATCCTATCCGGAACTCGGCGTTCGCTCCTTTGGCAAGGGGACCTTCCACAAGCCTGCGCTTCCCGGAATCGAGGTTGGGACAAAGAAGCTCTTCACCGTCGGGGCAGGTGATCTCTTGTTCAATATCGTGTTCGCGTGGGAAGGCGCGGTTGCAGTGGCAGCCGATAAAGATGCGGGTCGGGTCGGCTCGCACCGGTTCCTGACTTGCGTCCCTGACCCGAGCAGAGCGACCTCGGAATTCCTGCGCTTCTGGTTCCTTGGCGAAGAAGGAATACTGGCGTTGGGGCAAGCGTCGCCCGGCGGTGCTGGCCGAAACAGGACGCTCGGCATCAAGGCCCTTGAAGCAATCAAGGTACCAGTCCCATCGCTCGATGCCCAACTCTGGTTTGACAGCCTCCAGTTCAAAGCCCGCGCCGCCAAGGCTGCTCAGGCCGAGGCGACGACGCATCTCGATCAGTTGCTGCCGGCGATGCTCGATGAGGTGTTCGGCTAATCCGATACCCGTGCATGCGGCCTTGGCGACAACGGCATCCTCCGATACTTTTGAATTTTCTGGAGTTCGAATGCTTGCTTGCGCTGCCGAAATTTATGTTTTCGGCATATGAGCATTAGAACTCTATTTGACGGATGATTGGGGGCATCAGTGGAAATTACCGAATGGCTTGGTCATGGCCTGATTTTCTTTTTCACCAAGATCCCGCTCATCGGCGATGCGATGGCTGCATTCCTGGCTATCGTATTAATTGGAACTGCTTTCGCAATTTGTACTCGTTATAAGCGGGATTTCCATGAACCGCTTGCAAAGGCGATCGAAGCGCGGGTTCTACTTCTTGATGATGTGACTGGTGGCAGTACGGCGGACATGGATTCGGCCCGACTCGCCTTCGCCCGTCGCTTCAACGAGATCGATGAGCAAATGATGGAGGTTGGGCATCCTGAGGTGCTTCCACTGCGCAGGACTTGGGAAGAATTTCGAGAAACAATCGTCGATCCCTCTGCGGATGTTCTGCAGAATTCAGCCCGACCTGAGCATTTCTTTGTAAGCCTCGGAGACCGCCACCGTGGGCTCAACTGGTTTGCAAACATATTTATCGCAGTTGGCCTGCTGATCACCTTCCTTGGTATCATCGGTGCCCTGTCGACCCTGGACTTCAGTGGTGGCGTCGATGTAATGCAGTCACGCCTCAATGACTTGATGAAAGTCGCCGGCGCAAAGTTCTGGGCCTCGGTCGGCGGTATCGTGGCGTCGATCGTCCTGCGCTCCTACGATTACCGGTTCGGCAAGCGGATCAATGACGGCCTCTCCATGCTCTGCGACAAGCTTGAGCATGGCATGGCCTATCTGCCGCCGCAGCGCATTGCGAGCGAACAGCTGGAGCAACTGAAGCAGCAGACCCCCGCACTCAGGACTTTCTCCGAGCAACTGGCTGCAGCGCTAGATGGCGCTCTCGAAAAGCAGATGGCCCCGATGATCACCCATCTGGGCTCGATCCAGCAAGGCATCGACAAGATCAGTGGCGGTGGCGGCGAAGCTGTCCGTGATGCCATCGCTTCGAGCGCTGGCGCCGAGATGGCGGGCCTTGCCGATGCGATCGGGGCAATGACCGTGTCGATGGCCACGATGTCAGAGCGGCTTGAGAAACAGACAGGACAAGCGGACCGGCAGATCGAGGAGGCCGTGCGCCGGTTCGGGCAAGCCTCCGAAGAGATGCGCGCTGCGTTCGGTGAACTTAATCGCAACTTTGGCGTGATTGCAGACCGGATGCGCGAGGAAAATGAGCAAGCGAGCGCACTTGCCCGCCAGAGAATGGATGAACTGCTCACCAGCCTGGGTACGACTTTGGACGATATGAAGGCTGGCCTGGCCGCAGCGGCCACGCAGCTTGGAGAAGCCTCGACAAATGCTGCAAACGACGCTGCGCGGATCGGCCAGGAGGCGATGGAGAAGTCCTTCTCCGAATTCGTGCAGCGCTTCAATGGAGCGGGAACCCCGCTCGTTGCCAGCATGAAGGACGCCGGCAATGCGATCTCTGTTTCGGCTGATCGCTTATCTTCGGCCCAGACCGCAATTGGCGACCACGCGCGCGCTATCGAGCAGGTCGCCGCCCGGTCGAGCGATCTGGCCACGGCGTTCGGTACAGTGGCCAACGATTTCGAGGCAGCTGCCGCTCCTGTCCGTCAGTCTGCCCTGTCGATCGCCGAAGCTGTCAAATCGGTCGAGGCTGTCGTCGCCAAGAACGCGCAGTCGTCGGAGAGCGCCCGAGATGAAATGCGTGAACTCGCCGCGTCGCTGAACCAGACGGCAACAGCAGCCTCCTCAGCCTGGTCCGAATATCGGGCCCGCTTTGAGGAAGTCGATCGGTC